>JAXMLJ010000080.1:0-5289 GCA_034368805.1 Coriobacteriia bacterium | reverse complement strand
CGCGCGCCGAGCCGGTCGGCCTGCTTGAACTGCGACTTCAGGCTCCGTGCCTGGTGGTCCAGCTCGGCGGCGATGCCTGCCTCGCGCAAGCGTTGCGCGAGGCCGAATACCTCGGCCGTCACCGTGTCGTCCACGCGCGCGACGTACACTTCGGCACGCGGCGGAGCGGGGATCCCCACGCCGGCAGCCTCGAGCGCGAGCAACGTGCGCTCGAACCCGAGCGCGAATCCCAGACCCGGGGTCGCGGGACCGCCGTACGCTTCCATCAGCCGGTCGTAACGACCTCCCCCGCCGATGGCGTTCTGCGAGCCGAGGCCGGCCTCTACCTGGATCTCGAACACGGTGCGCGTGTAATAGTCTAGTCCGCGCACGAGCGACGAGTCCTCCACATACGGGATGCCGAGGGCGTCGAGATGCGACTTCACGGCCGCGTAGTGAGACGCACACGCCTCGCACAGCTCATCGCGCAGAAGCGGCGCTCCGGCCATCACCTCACGACATGCCGGGTTCTTGCAGTCGAATGCACGCAGTGGGTTGGTCACCGCACGGCGGTCGCACTCGTCGCACAGATCGGCCACGTGCGCGTGGACGAAGGCCGCGATGCCGTCCCGGTACGCCGGCCGGCACGCGTCGTCCCCCATCGAGTTCAGGAGTAGCCGCATGCTCTCGCGCGGCACACCGAGCGCCTCGAAGTACCCCCAGAGCACTGCGATGACCTCGGCATCGGCCGTGGGCTCGGCCGCGCCAAGCACCTCGATGCCGATCTGCCAGAACTGCCGCATGCGCCCCTTCTGAGGGCGCTCGTAGCGGAACATCGGGCCTGCGTAGTAGAGCTTGGCCTGGGCGCCGTTTGCCGTCAGGTTATGCTCGAGAGCGGAGCGCACGACGCTCGCGGTCCCCTCGGGACGGAGCGTGATCGAGCGACCGCCCTTGTCCTCGAAGGTATACATCTCCTTGGAGACGATGTCGGTGGCCTCGCCGATACCGCGCGTGAACACCTCGGTGTGCTCGAACAGCGGCGTGTAGACCGGCTCGTAGCCGTAACGGGTGAAGAGTTCCTGCGCGACACGCTGCAGATGCTCCCATGCGCGCGCCACGTCGGGCAGCATGTCGGCGGTGCCTTTGGGTGCCTGTGCATTCAACGGGGCGGCCTTTCGGGCGGGTGTCCTGCGGGTACAGAGTGTAGCGGATGCGCCGGTCACGGGCTACGCGCACACGATGTCCCGCGCAGCCGTCTACTCCCCCGCCGGAGTCTCGATCCGACGCTTCACGCGCCGCCACAGCACCACGCCAAGAACGACCGCAGCCACCTCGACCACGTGCTTGACGGCGATCGCCGGAATGAGATCGCCGCGGATGGCGCCGAGGTCGTGGGTGTTGAAGAAGACGACCCGCGGGATGCCACCCAGCACGATCCAGACGAGCGCGCCTTGCGCGAAGCGCGTGAGCACCGGGTAGGCGCGGGCGAGTGTCTTGAGATCGGCTGACGCCCCCACGCGAGCCTGCCGTTCGAGCGTCCCCATGATCACGGCGGCGGCGAGGAGCACAGCGGTGGCCACATCGTGGAAGTAGTTGTTCATGATGATGAGGATGTCGAGCACGCTGCCGCCTTTACGCTCGTGGGAAGAACGGGTTCACGCGACGCTCGCGCCCGATCGTCGTCTCGGGGCCGTGCCCCGGATGGACGCGCGTCTCGTCGGGGAGACCGGCAAGACGCGCGATGGACGCGCGCATCGCCGGCATGTCGCCACCGGGGAAGTCGGTGCGACCGATGCTGCCCGCAAACAGCGTGTCGCCACTCAGCAGATGACCCTCTCCGAGAAGGCAGATACCGCCGGGCGTATGTCCGGGCGTATGGAGCACGGTCAGCACGGCGGCGCCCGCCTCGATCGCATCGCCTTCCTCGACCGTTCGGTCCGCAGGCGGCGACGACGCATCGAATCCGAACATCGCGCCCCCCGTCCCGGTAGCCGAGGTGATGTTCCCGGCATCGGCCCCATGGACTATGAGCGACGCACCCGTAGCGGCCACCAGATCCCGCACGGCGGCGAGATGATCGAAGTGGCCGTGCGTGAGTGCGATCGCGGCCACGTCGGCGCCGTCGAGCGACGCAAGGATGGATGCGGCCTCATCGGCCGGGTCGACCACGAGGACCGGTCCGCCCGCGCCGTCATCAACGAGCCAACAGTTCGTGTCGAGCGGGCCCAAAGTCAGTCGCCGGACTCTCACGACGTACCTCCCCGCTTCTTGCCGCCCTCGGGCATCGTACGACGCGCATCGAACACACCATCGACGCCTCGCACGGTGGAAAGCACCTTCTGCAGCTGTTCCATGTTGCCGAGCTCGAACAGGAACCGAAGGTACGCGACACCCTGTTTGTCGGTCGAGACTGCTGCCGAAAGCACGTTGACGCCGGCGTCGGCGAGCGCGATCGAGATGTCCTGGAGGAGCCGCGTGCGATCGAGCGCCTCGATGAGTATCTCGACCTGGTAGGTCGTCGAGGTGGCCGTATCCCACTCGACCTCGAGCATGCGCTCGGGACTCGAGTTCGTGAGCTCACGAGCGTTGGGGCAGTCATCCCGATGCACGGACACGCCGCGCCCCCGCGTCACGAATCCGATGATGACGTCGCCGGGTACCGGGTTGCAGCAGTGCGCCAGCCGTACAAGCACGTCATCGATTCCTTTGACCTTCACGCCGGTCGCGCTCTTTCGGCGTCGGGCGGCCCGTGACGGCTGCAGGATCGGCGTGGGGATCTCCGGCTCCACCGGCATCGTGACCGTGGCGTCCTTGGCCAGAATCTTGATGAGCTTGGTGACGACCTGCTTCGGACTCTGCTTCCCCGAACCGATGGCAGCAAGCAGGTCATCGCCCGCCTGGAGGTTCATGTCCGAGGCCACCGTCTCGAGTGCCTTGGAAAGCGACGACCAGCCCACACCGAGACCCTGCTTACGCAGGACCTTCATCAGCTCGTCCTTGCCATGCTGGAGGTCGTCCTCGCGTGATGCCTTGGAGAAGTAGCTGCGGATCTTGCTGCGTGCCGAGGAGGTCTTGACGATATTCAGCCAGTCCCTGCTCGGCCATGAGTTCTTGTTCGTGAGGATCTCGACCCGATCGCCCATCTGGAGTTCGTAGTCGAGCGTGACGATCGACCCGTTCACCTTGGCGCCGACGCAGTGGTGGCCGACCTCGGTGTGGATCATATAGGCGAAGTCGATGGGCGTGGAGCCGCGCCGGAGCGAGATCACGTCGCCTTTGGGAGAGAACACGAAGACCTCGTCTTCGAACAGGTCGATCTTGAGCGCCTCCATGAACTCGCGGGGATCCTTGAGCTCGGTCTGCCACTCGAGCATCTGGCGCAGCCACGAGAGCCGCTCGTCGAACGCCTCGTCGGCGCGCCCGCCTTCCTTATAGCGCCAGTGCGCAGCGATACCGTACTCGGCCGTGCGGTGCATCTCCTCGGTGCGGATCTGGATCTCGAGCGGCCGGCCGGCCGGACCGATGACGGTGGTGTGCAGCGACTGGTACATGTTGAACTTCGGCATCGCCACGTAGTCCTTGAAGCGCCCGGGCACCGGCTTCCATATCGAGTGGACGGTACCAAGCGCGCCGTAGACGTCCTTCACCGACTCCACGATCACGCGAAGGGCGATAAGGTCGTAGATCTCCGAGAAGTCCTTACCGCGGTGCGTCATCTTCTGGTAGATGCTGTAGAGGTGCTTCGGTCGGCCCGCGATCTCGCTTTGGACACCGATGGCGGACAGTTCGCCCGACAGCTGGTCGATGACCTGGTGCAAGTACGCCTCGCGCGCCGCACGCGACTCTGCGACCATCTTCTGGATCTGCGCGAACTTGCGCGGCTCGAGATAGTAAAACGCGAGATCCTCGAGCTCCCACTTGATGCTCGAGATGCCGAGCCGGTGTGCGAGCGGCGCGAAGATCTCCATCGTCTCGATCGCCTTCTGGTGCTGCTTCTCCTCGGGAAGCGCGGCGAGCGTTCGCATGTTATGGAGACGGTCGGCAAGCTTGATCAGGATGACCCGGATGTCCTTGGCCATCGCGATGAGCATCTTGCGGAGGTTCTGCGACTGCGCCTCGGCAAGCGAGTCGAACTTGATGCGGCCGAGCTTGGTGACGCCGTCCACGAGCACGGCCACCTCATCACCGAAGCGTTTTCTGATCTCCTTGAGGCTTACCGCGCTGTCCTCGACCACGTCGTGGAGGATCGCAGCCATGAGCGTGGGGGTATCCAGGTTCAGCCCCGCGAGGATCATCGCGACCTCGAGCGGATGGCTGATGAATGGCTCACCGGACTTGCGCATCTGCCCCGCATGGTGCTCGAGGGCGAACGCGTATGCCTCCTCGATCCCTCGCAAGTCGGCGGAGGGATTGTAGGAACGTACCTGCGCCTCTATGCCTTCGAGGGTGACGGACACGAATGCGCCTCCGGCCTTACGACGTGTCACGCATGGGTCGTGTGGGCAGGATAGGACGATTGAACGCGTGCAGCAACTCATCGGCGGGCGCCACGAGCGCTCGCACGCGAAACGCCTCGAACTCCGCGATCTCGTCGAGCCCCTCGGCGTACCGGACCGAACTCGCGAGATCGAGCTTGGAGTCCGGTGCCGGCAGCATCGTCAGGCGCCGGTACGCTCCGGTACCCTCGCTCGACACCAGACCGAGCTCGCGGAAGACGCCGATCCCGGTGGACACGCCCTTCTCGTTGAGTGTCGTTTGCGGGCGGCGAAGCTTCACGCGCGCGGCCAGGTCGGCGTTGGTGGTCTCGATAGTCCCGCCGCCCTCCCGCGCGATGTCGGCGAGCGAGAGGTACAGCGCTCCCAGGTCGTCGCGCGCAGGCGCCGCCGACTCGAGGATCATGCGGTTCAGCCGCGCGTCGGACGGTCCGAACATGAGATGGACGCCGGCCTGTCGGCCATCACGTCCACCGCGGCCGCACAACTGGTTGAACTCGACCTCCCCCATCGGCAGGTGGTAGAGCACCACGTGGCGCACGTCGGGGATGTTGACCCCCTCGCCGAACGCGGTGGTCGCCACCACCACGGCAAGATCGCCGTCGCGAAACGCGCGCTCGACGGCATGCCGCGACTCGCGCGTCATCCCGCCGTTGTAGAACGCGACCCGGTGGGTGAGCTCGGCCACCCGCTGCCGAAGCTGCCGGGCGAGCTTGACCGAGGTGTCTCTGCTGTTCACGTAGACGATGAGCTTCTCGCCCCGCGCTGCCAGCGCCGCGATCGCGCCTATCTTGTCACCCACGCCACGCCGATCGAC
>JAXMLJ010000079.1:0-3473 GCA_034368805.1 Coriobacteriia bacterium | reverse complement strand
CGGTCTGGAAGTAGCCGCCGAGTGAGGCGAAGTCCACTTGCGTTCCGCCGAGGAGCGCCAGCATCTCCTCGGGCATGTTGGCGATGAGATCGGCGTACTGTCCGCCGCCGAGTTGCGGATAGAACCACGTCATCAGCCATGCGTACGCGATAAGGCTGCCCGAGTACCACAGGATCGAGGTGCGGCGCTGCTGGAGCGTTCCGCGCAGAAGCGTCCAACTCATCGCTGCTCCCCTCCCTCGGTGCCGGCGGGTGGCTCGGCCCCGGTGACGACGGGCGGCTCAGCCGCTGTCGCAGCGGGAGCGTCATCCGAATCGAGGTGCCGGTAGAACTCGAGGAACACGTCCTCCAGGCTCGCCTGGCTGATGTGGACGTCGGCGATCTCCTCGGCGGCCAGTCGCTTGATGACCGCGTCGATGGCGTCGCCCTTCGCGCGGGCCGAGAGCTGCATATCGCCCACCGCGACGACGCTGTCCACGCCGGGTATGCCGTGGAGCAGGGCCGGGGAAACCGGTCGCGCGAAGGTCACGAGCAGGTTTCGCAACCGCTTGGCCAGAAGCGAGCGCACGTCCTCCTCGGCGACCAGATGGCCGGAGCGGATGATGCCCACGCGGCTGCACACGCGCTCCACCTCCGAGAGCACGTGGCTGGAAAGGAAGACCGTGCGACCTGCCGCAACGCGTTCTTCGATCACCGAGTAGACGGACTCCTGGTTCAGCGGATCGAGCCCGCTCGTCGGTTCGTCCAAGATGAGCAGCTCGGGATCGTGCGCCATGCCGAGAATGAGCGCGAGCTTCTGCTTGTTGCCTTTCGAGAGCTCCTTCACCTTGCGGCCGGGATCGAAATCGAACCGCTCGAGCAGCTCGGACTCCAGCACGCCGCGCCCCCCGCGGAACCCGGCAACGTAGTCGAGATGCCAGCGCCCGGTCTCGCGCTCGTACAGTCTGACTTCGCCGGCCACGTACCCTATCCGGCGCCTGAGAGCCGATCCGTCGAGCGTGATGCGCTCGCCGAGCACCTCGGACTCCCCCGCCGTGGGCTTGAGCATCCCGAGGAGACAGCGGATCGTTGTGGTCTTTCCTGCTCCATTGGGCCCGAGGAAGCCGTACACCGCGCCGTGCGGGACCGACATGGTGAGATCCTCGATCCCCCGGGTCTTGCCGTAGAACTTGGACAGACCGCGCGCCGTGATGACGTCCATTCTCCGCGCTCCTTCGGGTGGGCCGATGCACGAACTAAGACTACCCCAACGGCGCCCTTCGCTCGCCATGGGCCACTCGACTCATGCGCGCCGTGGGGACATACTTGAAACAGAGAAGGGGGAGGTGAGGGCTGTGGCCGACAACCGCCGTACGAAGATGATCGTCCTGATAGTTGCGGGTGTGATCGTCGCACTGCTCGCGGGGGGTGCCGCCGGCTGGTTCGCCCGCGGCGCAAAGATCGCCGAGCTCGAGGAGCGCATCGCCGAACTGGAGGAAGCGCTCGCCGATGCCGAATCGCTCGAGTCGAGCGAGACCGTCGAGGCGACAGACGGCGTGAGCGAGTCCGAGGGATCCGGGCCCGAGGAGCCTGCGGAGGGCGACGCCCCACCGTCCGGAGGTGAGGGCAGCACGGTCACTGGCCCAACGGAGCGCCAGCCCGGCATCGTCGTGGGGGTGACGACCTCCGGTGGCACCTCGGTGTTGCGCATCGACTACGTGCAGTTCCTCACCGGTGGCGAGGCGGCTGATGCGGCTGCGGCGCGCGGCGACGAATCTCCCCCACCCAACGACTACTACGTTGTGAACGACAACCCAAGGATCCGAGAGTTCCCGATTCAGCCCGGAATTCCCGTCAAGGTAGTGACCAACAACGATGGGACATCGGACGCGATGGGACATACGATCACGCTAGCCGAGTGGATCGCGGCGCTCAGCGGGCCGCACGCCGGAGCCTTCAAGGCCTCCCTCTACTGGGTGACGGTAACAAACGGAACGGTCACGGCCATCGAAGCGCAGTACGTGCCGTAGGAGGATCGCCATGAAGTGGTCCGATCTCACCAAGAGGCAGCGGACGCTTGCCATCGGTGGCGCGGCGGTCCTCGCCCTCGCCCTGATAGGCGGCGCCTTCGCGCTGGGCCGGACCTCGAATAGCGACGCGCGAGGCGTCGGCGAGGGCACGCGGACTGCCGAGCCCACCGGCACCGCGGAGGCGACGACGTTCCCCGGGCCGGCGGGCGAGCCGGAGGCGCAGGCGTCTGTCGCCCCGGCGGCTCCCACGGTCACCGGGCCGCCCGGCTCCGAGCCTGGCCCCTCGAACCCAACAGGTGGGCGGGTCTTCGGCCAGCTCAAAGGCATCCGGGACGAGAGCGGCGGCGGCTGGTCGAGCCTGTGGGTAGACGTCGACACCGCCGTGTTCCTGTCCGGCAATGCGGCGCTTTCCTGGCTCACGGAGACCGGCAACGCCGACTTCTACAACGCCAATTACTGGTACGCGAGGAACGATGACTCCGTCATCACCTCGTATCGCTTTCGGCCCGACGCCCTGCCTCTAATCTGGATGTACACGTGGCCCGAGAGGCCGGCTCCGGGCTTCTACGGACCGGGAATGGACAAGCAGGTGATCACGTTCGGCCTGTTCTACGACCGCATCTACATGTATGCGGATGAGGCCCGACTGCTCGACCGCTACTACTGGTTCACCCTCGAAGGTGACCGCGTGACCATCATCGAAGAACAGCCCCGAGATTCCTATTACGAGCCGTAAGGGACGACCATGAGCGACGAATCGTCAGCTGCACCCGCCCGTCGTCGGGGTGTCCCGATCTGGCTGCTTATCGTTGCGCTCGTCGCGGTAGCGGCCGCGGCCGGAGGGGTGGCCTGGTACCTCGCCTCGCAACCGGGGGATGACCCCGTGATGACCGGGGAGGCAACCACTGTCGCTGAGCCTGATGAGGCAGACGAGGTGGCCGAGCCAGCGGACACGCCCGTCGTCGCGGACGAGGCGCCGGGGCCCAGCTACGTGCGGTATGCATACGTGCGCGCAGTGACCGGCACCTCCGGTGGCTACGAAGCGAGCCTCGATCTGTTCGACATCTTCACGGGAGCCGAGGCCGAGGCGTACGCCTCGGCGCACGGTATGACGGTCCCCGCCAACGGCATCCTGTACGTGAACGAGGACGAGATGCCTGAGTCCGTCCCGCTGTCCGATGACGTGGTCATCACGTACAACACCGGCGGCGTCGAGGATCTCATCACCCAGTTCGCCACGTCTGAGCAGTTGCGCGACTGGGCGGCGGGGTCGGAGACCGCGATGCCGGGCGCGTTCAGGGACCAGTGGAGGGTCACGGTGGTCGAAGGCGTGGCGACGCGGCTGGAGATGATCGCGGTAGCGGACTAACGCTGCTGATAGTGTGCCGCATCGTGAACCCATACAGCGTCATGCGGAGGCTCAAGGGTGTCGTCCGCGAAGTCACTCCGCAGCCGGGGAGGGCGC
>JAXMLJ010000078.1:0-3532 GCA_034368805.1 Coriobacteriia bacterium | reverse complement strand
GCGGAGTCGGCACTCGAGCCCGCCGCCGCCGCCGCGCTCGAGACGATCGAAGCGGCTACCGAGGGAGCGCGGGACGCGTTCATCGACTCGATGGACGACGATTTCAACACGGCCGGGGCACTGGCCGCGCTCTTCGATCTCGTACGCGTCCTCAACGGCTTCCTTGAGCGCCACGGGATCGGCGACAACGCACGCTACGTCGGTCGGCTCGATGCCGCTGCAGGCACGGTCAAGAGTCTGCTCGGCGTGCTCGGCGTGACCGTCGAGAGCGCCAGGGCCGCAGACGAGTACCCCGCCGAAGTGCTCGGACTCGCCGCACAGCTTGCGGGCTACACGGGCACCGACACGAAGGCCGCCGTCGATGCGCTGCTTGCCGCCCGGACGGTAGCGCGGACCGAACGCAACTGGGCGGCCGCCGATGCCGTACGCGACGGACTGGCGGGACTCGGCTTCGTCATCGAAGACACCGCGTCCGGCTCGCGCGTGCAGTTCCGTCAGGGGGGCTAGCCCCGATGGCCGAGGTGATCGAGGGCCGCAACGCCGTTCTCGAGGCTCTCCGCTCGGGAGTCCGGCTGGAGCGGCTGCTCGTGGCCGCTGGGCTCAAGCCGCATCCGTCGGTCGATGAGATCCTGCAGCGCGCCCGTGAGGCCGGTGTGCGTGTCGAGGAGGTCTCTCGAGAGTCGCTCACACCCTACTCGCCGCGCGGTGCCCACCAGGGCGTGGTCGCTCTGGCCGAGCCGTTCACGTATGCCACGATCGAAGAGGTGGTGCGCGCCACCGCCGGTCGGCAGCGAGCGCTCGTCGTGGTGCTCGACCACGTCACGGACCCCGGGAACCTCGGCGCCGTCATCCGTTCGGTGGAGGTCGCCGGGGGTGATGCGGTCATCATCCCCAAGCAGCGGGCCGCCGATGTCGGCCCGACTGTGCACAAGGCGGCTGCCGGTGCGACGGCGCATCTGCCGGTCGTCCGCGTGGCCAATGTGTCGCAGGCGCTCGGCACCCTGAAGGATGCGGACTTCTGGGTCGCAGGTGCCGACGAGCGTGCCGACGAGGACCTGTGGCACGCGCCGCTTACCGGAAGGATCGTCCTCGTGCTCGGCGCCGAAGGGGGCGGGCTTGCCCGGCTCACGCGTGAGCGGTGCGACCTGCTCGTCTCGATCCCCGTCGCTGGCCGCGTGTCCTCGCTGAACGTGGCCCAGGCGGCGACCGTGCTTGCGTTCGAGTGGGTGCGGCGGGGCGCCTGAGATGGACCGGCTCATCATCGACGGCTACAACGTACTCCACGCGCACCCGCGCTACGCGGCGCTCGCCGCATCCGACTTCGACAGCGCCCGGGAGCATCTCGTCGCGGATCTGACCGGGCTGGCGCAGGGGGGACCTCGCGTGGTCGTCGTCTTCGACGGCGGGGCCAACCCCGCCTCCGACGGCACCCCGCACCACATAGGCGCGCTCGCCGTGGTCTTCTCTGCGGCAGGCACCGATGCCGATACGGTCATCGAGGCGCTTGCCGCCCGCTCGCGCGAGCGGGGAGAGCGCGCCGTGGTGGTCACGTCCGACTCCGCTACGCGACAGGTGGTGCGCTCGGGCTCGGTCTCGGTGCTCTCAGCCGAGAACTTCATCGCTGACCTGGAGTCTTCTACTGACGAGGTGCGACGTTTCGCGCGCTCGCGGGGTCGCGTCTCCCTCGGTCAGCGGATCGATCCTGAGGTCGGTGAGGCGCTCTCCAGGTGGGCCCGAGGGGAAAGCGCCCCGCGGTCGATAGTCGACTAACGAACCGGAGACTCGATGTCAGGCTCATTCAGGCTTGAGCGAATTCGTTGACAGGCGGTTGCCGGATGTTATCGTCGGGTTGTTCCGAGATGTACTGCCGTTCACAAGCACTACGGCACTACGTGTTCCTCCCCCTCGAGACCGGGGGGCTTCGTGGGAGGGAAGATCGGGTTGCAAAGGACACTTGGGGACTCACGACGTAGACTCGACCGCTGCGACGAACTCACGCTCATCGTCGCTGCCCAACGGGGGGACGAGGCTGCCAGTTCGGCGCTTGTCGCACGCTACCGGGGATTCGTGCGCTGCAAGGCGCGCTCGTACTTTCTCGCGGGCGCGGACCGCGACGATGTGATCCAGGAGGGCATGATCGGCCTGTACAAGGCCGTCAGAGACTACGACCCGTCACGTCAGGCGAGTTTCCGTTCGTTCGCCGAGCTGTGTATCACACGTCAGCTCATCACCGCGATCAAGTCAGCGACACGCCAGAAGCATTCGCCGCTCAACAGCTACGTCTCGTTGAGCCGCCCGGCGAGCATGGAGGAGGAAGGCGACCGCGTACTGGCCGACATCCTTGCTGCGCGCGAGATGTGCGACCCCGCCGAGATCGTCATCTCCGCATGGGAGACGGTGAGCATCCGGGAAGGCTTCATGCAGGTGCTCTCGCCGTTCGAGACCGAGGTGCTCAGGCTCTACGTCGAGGGCAAGTCGTACCAGGAGGTCGCGGTCGTACTGCAGCGCGGCGTCAAGTCCGTGGACAACGCCCTTCAGCGGATCAAGCGGAAGATCGAACTCCAGATCGAGATCTCGCGCGCCTGTTGATGGGTGGAACGCCGACCGATGCACGTCTACAATAGGGCGCGCCGCCGGCGTAGCTCAACGGCAGAGCAATCGCCTTGTAAGCGATAGGTTGTGGGTTCGACTCCCTCCGCCGGCTCCATCGACCACCACGCGGCCCGGGCTTCGTCCGGGCCGTTGCCATGCCCTCAACCTCAGTCTCAGGTGGCCCGGATCTCCTGTGGCTCGAGACCCTCGCTCCACAGAACCTCCACGACTCTCAGCGGCTCGGCGATGTTCTTGAGCTTGAACTCGCCGTGCGAGTGCATCGTATCGGCCGCCCGATCGCCGAGCGCCGCGGCCACACCTCCGGTGACCATCACACGTCCGCCGTCGGCGAGGTCCATCACGCGGGCCGCAAGGTTGAGCGCCCCGCCCAGGAACGGTCGGCCGCCCTTGTCCACGACCACTTCGCCCTCGGCGATCCCGATCCTGATCAGGAGATCGCTGCAGGTGCTGTCCGAGCGACAGAACTCCCGTAGCGTGCGCTGCATGTCCACGGCCGCATCCACGGCGTCGACCGGGGAGGTGAACGCCGCGACCAGTCCGTCTCCGCCGGTCGACGTGCCCTTGCCGCCGTGACGTTCGATGACGGGGAGCAGCAGGTCACGGTGGCGCTGCACGATCTTGGCCGACTCGAGGCTGCCAAGATCCTCGGTGAGCGCCGAGAAGGACTTCATGTCCGAGAGCAGCACCTCGGCTTCGGTCCGGTGGCGCGTCGCCAACGTGTCCTCGGCGGAGGCGATGACACGACGGAGGTCGTCGACAGCCGCCTCCTCCGACTGTGTCCGCGGTGTGGCGGCCGCGGCCTCGGGCTGCGGCTCGACCGGGAAGGCGAGCTCGGCGATGACGATCACCGCCCCGGTGACGGCGAGCGACATGAGTGCCGCTGGCAGGAGTCCGCTCGTGGGTGCGTCGAGACCGATCC
>JAXMLJ010000077.1:0-50982 GCA_034368805.1 Coriobacteriia bacterium | reverse complement strand
TTGAACTCCGGATGTGAGAGCAGGGCCGAGACGCCACCGGTCAACACGCGATCCTCGTCGGCCTCGGCAAGGCAGTCCAACACCACGTCGAGGACGCGGAGTGCGATCGCGGCCTCGTGACCCGGCACGCCATCGATCGCGACGCGAAGATCGGCCGCCCCGTCACCGATCGCGCCGTCGAGCGTACGCCCGAGATACGCCTCGACACTCGTAAGCGTGTCGGGCGGGACATCCTCGGAGAAGTCGATAGTCCGGTTGGCGACCTGCCCCGAATCCGTGACGACGACCACCGACGCGCGGCGCGGCCCGAGCGACACGAGCGTCACCCGCACGATGCGCGCCCGTCTGAGCGTCGGTGCCGCCACCACGGCCACGTAGGAGGTCAGCCGGGAGAGCAGTGCCGACGTCTCACGCAGGATGTCGGTCAGTTCGTGCTCGGCCTCGGCATAGAAGCGTCGCACGCCGTCGGCCTCGGACACCTCCAGAGCGCCCGAGCCCGGAGCGACGATATCGTCAACGTAGGCCCGGTACCCCGTGTCGGTGGGCACCCGACCCGCAGAGACGTGCGGCTGGAATACGTAGCCGGTCTCTTCGAGTGCCGCGAGCTCACTGCGAACGGTCGCGGCACTGCAGCCGAGTCCGTAGCGCTCGACGAGCACCTTCGATCCCACCGGCTGTACGCTGGCGACATATTCGTTGACCAGGGCGGCGAGTACGAGTCTCCGCCGTTCGCTGAGCATAGGATCCTCCTGGCACTCACGGGGGCCGAGTGCCAGACGATGATAGGGCCGGAGCAGAGGGAAGGTCAAACGCACACCGCTGGTAAGCGCTTCCGGCTCACTCCCCCGCCCACACGCGCGAGAAGACCTCGTTGCCGAGCAGCCATCCGCGCTCTGTCGTGGCCCAACGACCGTCGGCGTGGACGACGAGCCCGTCGGCAGCAAGACCCTCGAGCACCCCCGTCACCGCCGCGCGAGTCGCGAGTCCGTCATCGATCCCCCGCGTCAGGCGCAGACCGAGCATCGCATCCTCCCGGGCGCTTTCTCCCCGATCGAGCAACTCGACCGTCACCTCCGGCATGATGCCGAGTCCGGTCTCGGCGCTGCATGCGATCGCGTAGCGCACACGGCCGATTCCGTCGGCAACGATGAAGCCAGCCTCCCGGGCGGTGGCGGCGCTGAGCATGCCGTGCGCGCCCGGGCCGACGCCGAGGTACGGCGCTCCGGTCCAGTACGCGGTGTTGTGGCGCGACTCGTGTCCCGGGCGCGCGTAGTTGGCCGTCTCGTAGCGGAGGAGTCCCGTCGTCTTGAGGACCGCCGCTGCCTCGAGGAGCATGTCGGCGACCACATCGGGGTCCGGTTCCGCCGCGTCACCGACCGCAACGACGGCGGCCAGAGGCGTTCCCGCTTCCAGCGACAGCGGGTAGACGGACATGTGGTCCGCGTCGGTGGTGACCGCCCGGTCGAGCGTCCGACGCCAGTCGGCCGCGCTCTGACCCGGTAGCCCGCACATCAAGTCGACGCTCAGGTCGAGACCGGCCTCGGTCACCCACGTCGCCGCGGCGATGGCCCGCGACGCAACGTGCGCCCGTCCGAGCATGGCCAACTCGGCGTCATCGAGGCTCTGGACCCCGAGGCTCACCCGCGTGACGCCGGCCATCGCGAGCAGTTCGAGCAGTTCAGGCGTGACCGACTCGGGGTTGGCCTCGATGGTGATCTCGGCGTCCGGCTCCGCGCCAGCCCAGATGGCAAGCGCTGACACGAGCGTGGCAAGACCATCGCCGAGCATCGTCGGGGTTCCGCCGCCCACGTACAGGGTGTCGATGCCCGCAGGCGCCACTCCCCGCTCGGCCCACGCGCGCGCCTGGTTCACGAGCGCATCGACCAGCCCTTCGGGCGTGACGGGCAGCCGATCGGGCGTCAGCGAGAAGAAGTCGCAGTAGGAGCACTTCGAGCGACACAAAGGGACGTGCACGTACACGTGACGCGGGAGTGTCGCGCCGGGGTCACTCATCGACCTTCAGGATGGCCATGAACGCCTCCTGCGGGATCTCCACCGATCCAACCGACTTCATGCGCTTCTTGCCCGCCTTCTGCTTCTCGAGCAGCTTCCGCTTGCGCGAGATATCACCGCCATAGCACTTGGCGATGACGTCCTTGCGCATCGCGCGCACCGTCTCGCGGCTGATGATCTTGGCGCCGATCGCCGCCTGGATGGGCACCTCGAACATCTGCCGCGGGATGATCTCGCGGAGCTTCTCGGTGAGTACCTTGCCGCGCGCGTACGCCTTGTCCCTGTGCACGACGAACGAGAGCGCGTCGACAGCCTTGCCGGCAAGCAGGATGTCGAGCTTCACGAGATTGCTCTCGCGGTAGCCGATGTACTCGTAGTCGAGGCTCGCGTAGCCCTTCGTGCGGCTCTTGAGCTGGTCGAAGAAGTCCATAATGAGCTCGGAAAGGGGCATCTCGTAATGGAGCTCGACGGTGGTGGCCGAGAGGTACTGCATGTCCTTGAACGTGCCCCGGCGCTGGTCGGAGAGCTCCATGACCGCGCCGACGTAATCGGGGGGCACCAGGACGGTCACCTTCAAGTACGGTTCTTCGGTACGGTCCAGATGTCCCGGATCGGGCATGTCCTGCGGCGAGTGCACGACGACCATGTCGCCCTTCGTCCGGAACGCGTGGTACTCCACGCTTGGCGCGGTAGCGAGCAGCTCCAGTCCGAACTCGCGCTCGAGGCGCTCCTTGACGACCTCCATATGCAGCAGTCCGAGGAAGCCGACGCGGAAGCCGAAACCGAGCGCATGACTGCTCTCCGGCTCCCAGAGGAGCGCAGGGTCGTTGAGCTGGAGGCGCTCGAGTGCGTCTCGAAGATCGGGGTACTGGTCGCCGTCGATCGGAAACAGCCCGGTGAACACCATCGGCTTAGCCTCGCGGTAGCCGGGAAGCTGCTCCGTCGCGCCATGCCTGGCCAACGTGACCGTGTCTCCGACCTTGACCAGCGCCGGATCTTTGAGACCCGTGATCAGGTAGCCGACCTCCCCCACGCCGAGCGACTCGACCGGCAGGTTCGCCGGCCTGCGCACACCCACCTCTTCGACGTCGGTCACGGTCGACGTCGCCATCAGCCGGACCTTCATGCCCTTGGCGATCGAGCCATCCACCACGCGGATCAGCGCGACGACTCCCCGATACGTGTCGAAGTAGGAGTCGAAGATGAGCGCCTTGAGCGGCGCATGCGGGTCTCCGACGGGGTGCGGAACGAGCCTGACGACGGCCTCGAGCGCGTCGCGCACGCCCTCGCCGGTCTTGCCGCTAGCGAGGACCGCCTCATCGGCCGCGATGGCGAGTCCCTCCTCGATCTCGTGGCGCACCCGTTCGGGGTCGGCCGCCGGGAGGTCGATCTTGTTGATCAGGGGGATGATCTCGAGGCCGGCGTTCATGGCCATGAGGGCGTTGGCCACCGTTTGGGCCTCCACGCCCTGCGCCGCGTCCACCACGAGGATGACTCCCTCACAGGCGGCTAGCGAGCGCGAGACCTCATAGGTGAAGTCCACGTGTCCCGGGGTGTCGATCAGGTTGAGCTGGTACGTCTTCCCGTCGTTCGCGTCATACATCACGCGAACGGCCTGGGCCTTGATGGTGATGCCACGCTCGCGTTCGATGTCCATCGAGTCGAGCATCTGCTCCTGCATGTCGCGATCGGCGACGGTATGGGTAAGCTGCAGCACGCGGTCGGCCAGGGTGGACTTCCCGTGGTCGATGTGCGCGATGATGGAGAAGTTACGTATCAGGGTGGGGTCAGTCATCGGAGGGTAAGTCTAGCAGGGCACCGCTTCGGGCGCGACAGAGCCCCGTGGCGGTCCGCCGAACGGCGCGACGGAGGCGGTTCTGACTCGGCGCTTGGCCGTCCCCCACCCGTGTGCTATCCTCGTCCGGTTCGTCAGCACCCCACTGCGACGGGCACGAGCATCGGAAGGACGAGAACGTGGCCAACATCAAGAGCCAGAAGAAGCGCATTCGCACGAACGAGAAGGCGCGCCTGCGGAACAAGGCCGTGAAGTCGGCGCTCAAGACCGCGACCAAGAAGGTCGACGCTGCTGTCGCCGCCGGCGACCGTGACGCCGCCCTCGAAGCCGGTCGCGCTGCGTCGCGCGCGCTCGACAAGGCTGCCAGCAAGGGTGTCATCCACCCAAACCAGGCCGCCAATCGCAAGTCGGGCATCATGACCCGCGTCAACGGGATGGAAGCTTAAGGCATCCGCCCCATCACGCGACCGCTCAACGAAGGACCGGGGATTCCCGGTCCTTCGTGCATCTCTACACCCGAGCGCGACACAGTCCGGCGAGCCAGACCTCCCACAGGACCCTGGGGTCTCCCTGCCCTGACTTGAGACGGCCCTCGAGTTCTGCGGCATCGCGTAACGCTCCCGATAGCTCGGCAGCTCCGAAACGCGCCGCCTGCTCTATCGCCGCGGCCGCCTGCCAGTTCTGCAGCCCCACCTCGCGCTGTATCGCCGCCCGGTCCGCGCCTCGGTCCAGCATGGCCTTCACGCTCACAAGCATCCGCAGGTGCCGCACGGCCATCGCATGGATGCCAAGGAGCTGCTCCCCGCTGCCGAGGAGGTCGTCGAGCCGCTCGAGCGCCGTCGCACACTCACGTGCGCCGATGGCGTTCAGCAGATCGAAGACCGACACCGGCGCTGTCTCGGCAACCATCGCCTCCACGTCGGCGCGCTCGATGGCCGAAGCGTCCCCGGCGTACGCGATGATCTTGTCGGCCTCGGTCTCGAGCCTGCGCAGATCGCGACCGACGGCTCGCACGAGCGCCTCTGCGCCGTCACGCGACACGCGCTTACCCTTCGACGCAAAGAGCTCGACCACCCATCCGGGCAGCTCGTGCTTGCGCGGAGACCGATACTCGGCCACGCCGCCCGACCCATCGACGGCCTTGTACAGCCGCGAGTTCTTGGGCATCTTCACCGCAACCAGCACGACGCAGGCGGTGGGTGCCGGGTCTTTGGCGTACTCGGCGAGTATCGCCTGGTCGGCAGCGCGCATCCGATCGACGTTCCGCACGACCACGAGCCGCCGCTCAGAGGCGAACGGCAGTGTATTGGCGGCCCCGACGACAGCGGTGGCATCGGCCGAGTCTCCGTCGAACATATCGAAGTTGAAATCGAGGTCGGCTACCTCGCCGACGCGCTCACGCAAACGGTGGAGCGCGCGCTCCAGCAGCAACTCCTCGTCGCCAAAGATGAGGTAGACCGGCTTCAGATCCTCGATGCTCGTGACCGCCACAAGACCCACTTCCGACTGTGTGCCGATAGCCGGGCGCGTCGGCACAGGCCAGCGCGCGCGTTCTCCCGATTCTCGCACGAACGGTCGCCTTGTCTCCACGCCGACTTCCCGTGACCCGGTACCCGGGTCCCGCGGGCCGCACCGTCAGGTCGCCGCTGTGGTCGGTGCGCATGATCACGACCGCGTGCTCTTTCAGCATGCTCATCGTCGAGGCACTCGGGTGGTTGAACCGGTTTCCCTCCCCCACGCTCACGAGTGCGATGTCGGGATCCCATATCGCAAGGGCCTCGGCCGTCAGTCCGTTGGAACTGCCGTGATGTGGCACCTTGAGTACTTCGATGGGAGTCAGAGCGCCGTCTTCGATCATCCCGGCCTGTGCTGCGGCCTCGGCATCTCCCGTGAGAACGACGTCCAACTCCCCCACAGAGAGGTGCAGTACGACGCTCGTGTCGTTGGTTTCGAGTTCTTCGGCAGGCTCGGCCGGAGGCCACAGGACACAGACGCGCATCCGTCCGATCTGCCACGAGTCGCCCGCAGCGAGCGGCTTCACGGGCGTGTCCGGCCCAAGCCACACCGCGTCTTCCGACACGCACGCCGGCCCCACCCCCGGCACGCCTACCCACCCCACCGTGGCGATGCCCGACAGACCCGCCGCGCCACCCGTGTGATCCTCGTGTGCATGTGTCATGACCAGCGCATCTATCCGGCGTATCCCGTGTCGAGACAGTGCACGCCGTAAGACGGTCTCGTCGGCACCGACATCAACAAGCATCGTGCGCCCGCCGTCGCATACGAGGACCGCGTCGCCCTGTCCGACATCGAGCACGACCACGCTGCTCTCCCGGGCCGGAGCGGGGCCGATAGCGAGCGCTGCGCACACACCGATCACTGCCGCCGTCACGCGACGAGCGACGGCGGTGGTGGCAGGCCGCGGCCACCACACCCATACCCCGACCGCGCCTGCTACCGGGGCCGCGACCAAGAGCGGACCCGCTCCAACGGCCACAGCAGCGCCGGGGAGCTGCGCCGCCTGGTGTGACAGCCATGCCGTCGCGGCCAGAACGGCGCCTCCTGCCCCCGCGAACAGGTCGCCGGCCGCGGGCACGACAGACCCCGCAAGCGCCCCAGCTAGTCCGAGGAACATCGCTGCCGACACCAGGGGCGCAGCGTAGGCGTTCGCGGCTGGCGCGAGAACCGAGACCATCCCGAACGTTGAGGCGACCACCGGCACGGTGAGCACCTGGGCCACGCACGTGAGGGCGAGCGTACCCGCCACCAGGCGGCCCGGACCTCGCACCCCGGTGACCGCCCACTCGGTGGCAAGCCCGCCGAAGAGCAGAAGACCTCCGACCGCCAGGACGGAGAGCTGGAAGCCGAGATCGAACACCGACCACGGCTCGATCGTGAGCACCGCCACCACCGAGCACGACAGGGCCGCCAGTCCATCAGGCCGTCGGCCGATGAGGACGGCCCCACCGCCGACGGCAAGCATCAGGAGCGACCGCAGTGCCGAGTACGGCATCCCGGTCACGACCGCGTACGAGGCACCCGCGGCGATCGTCGCCAGCACGAGAGGCCGACGCGTCATCCCGAGGGCGCGCCCAACGAGAGCCACCGCGCCGCATGCCAGGGCCAGATGGGACCCCGATACCGCGACCAGATGCGACAGCCCGAGTATCCGGAACTCCTCGTCGGTGGCGGTGCCGAGCAGACGTCGCCGGTCACCGAGCACGATCCCCTCGAGAAGGTCTCCCCCGACACCGGGGACGCCGTGCATCCGCTCCAGCGCCTGGGCCCGCCACTCGAGCAGCCGTCCCATCACGCCTGAACGCCACGCCCCCACCTCCGTACGCCAGGCGCTCCCGGTCGCGCATGCGCCTCCCCGTGCCGTCCTGCGGGCCCACGGTTCACCGGCCGGTAGCGGCTTCAGGATCGCCGAGAACCTGACCGTCCTGCCAAGTTCCGGCACCTCCTGGCCCTCCGGCCAACCAACGCGCACCCGTGCTGCGGGGAGCGGGGCACCGGTGAGCCTGATCCGCACGACTGTCCCGTACGAGCCGGGGGTGGGATCCGCCTCGACGATGCCCGTCCACTCGCGCGCACCACAGTCAGCGACGCGCGCGGCTTCACGATGCCACGCCAGTCCCTGCAGACCCGCGGCGCACACCCCGGCTACCGCACCGAGCGCGAGGAGCACGACGACAGCGCGCAACACCGATACCCTGCTCGCGGCTACCGCGAGGACGGCCGCTGCAAGCGCCGCCACGATAAGTCCGGCGCCGGGCGACCGCCCACCCCACGCCGCCCAGGAGGCCCGCTCGGCCGCCAGGCATCCCACCCACATCCCGACGGCCATCCACCCCGCGAGCGGGATCGACGGCCGGATCGCCGCGCTCATCCGGTCGTCACCAGGTCCGCAAGCGCTTCGAACTTCTTCGGCCCGATGCCCGGTACGCGCATCAGGTCTTCGGGCGCGGCGAACGGTCCGTTCTTTTCACGGTCGTCCACGATCTTCTGCGCTGTCGCGGGGCCGACTCCCGGCAAGGTCTCAAGCTCCGTTGCATTCGCGGCGTTGATGTTCACCGCACTCCCGGCAGCCGCGGACCCCGCTTGCGCGCCCGCAGACGCCGCAGTCGCCGGACCGCCCCGCGCGGCCTCCTCCTCGGACGGCAGATACACCTGCTCTCCATCCGCGAGAAGACGCGCCAGATTCACGGCATCGGTGGCCGCACCGTCGAGAACACCGCCCGCAGCGGCGACAGCGTCGGCGACACGCGCCCCGACGGGGAGGTCGTAGACGCCGGGGCGGACGACGCACCCGGCCACGTGCACGACGAGCACCGGCGGCGGCGCGTCCGTCACATCCGCCGACGCACCGACTTCGGGTGCGGCGGACCCGGTCTCGAACGCGACCTCGGGGCCGGGCGACGTCGGCCAGAATCGCCACAGTCCGATGCAGATGACGAGCACCACGAGCGCTATCACGCCACGAAGTGCTCCCGGCCCAAGTTGGGCGAGCCCCGCTCGGCGCGCAAGCTCGCTCACGCGTTCGGAGTCCAGAAACGACACGGGGCGCCCCTCCCTAGTCGGGACGAGGGGCGTCCGCGGATCGTCAGCGTAAGCGGGCCGTCTTAACAGCCGCCCAACCGGTTATGAGAGCGCGCTGACCCGGCTCGGTCAGCCCGCGACCACGCTCACGAGCTTGCCGGGCACCACGACCACCTTGCGCACGGTCAGGCCGGCAAGGTGCTCGATGACGTTCGGCTCCGAGAGCGCGGCTTCCCGGACGGCATCCTCCGAGGCGTCGGCCGCGATCACGAGCCGGCCACGTACCTTGCCGTTGATCTGCACCACGATCTCGATCTCGTCGGCAGCCGCGAGCGCTGCGTCGAACGTCGGCCAGATCTCCCGATGGACCGAACCCGCATGGCCGAGCGCCACACGCCACAACTCCTCGGCCATATGAGGCGCGAACGGCGCGATCAGCAACACGAGCGTCTCGGCCACGTCACGCTCCAACGCTCCGTCCCGGGCGATCCCATCGACCGTCCGGCGGTAGTCACCGGCGGCGTTCAGGAGTTCCATCATCGCCGACAGCGCCGTGTTGAAACCGAACCGCTCGATATCGTCAGTCACCTTGCCGATGACGCGATGCTGCTCGCGCCGGAGTGTCTTGGACGCGGCATCGCCCTGCGCTGAGGGGGCCGAGGGAGCCGAGGCCACATCCGTGACGTAGCGCCACAGCCTCGTCAGGAAGCGGTACATCCCCTCGAGGCCATCCTGGTTCCAGTCGAGATCCTTGTCCGGCGGCGCCATGAACAGGATGAAAGCGCGCAGCGCATCGGCACCGTATCGCGCGACCATGTCCTCGGGCGCGACCACGTTGCCGCGAGACTTCGACATGGTCTCGCCGTCCTTCTTGACCATGCCCTGCGTGAGGAGGTTGGTGAACGGCTCGGCGGCCGAGGTGAGGCCCATGTCGCGGAAGACCTTCGTGAAGAACCGGGAGTACAGCAGGTGCAGGATGGCGTGCTCGATGCCGCCGATGTACTGGTCGACCGGCATCCAGTAGTCCGCACGCTCGCGGGAGAACGGCGCCGTGTCGTTGCGGGCGTCGCAGTAGCGGAAGTAGTACCAGCTCGAGCATGTGAACGTATCCATGGTGTCCGTCTCGCGCCTGGCTGCGCCTCCGCACGTCGGGCACGCCGTCTCGTAGAACTCGGGGTGGTCCGCAAGCGTCTCGCCTCTGGTGATGTCGACCTCCATCGGCAGCACCACGGGCAGTTCTGCCTCCGGCACCGGCACCAGGCCGCACGCGGGACAGTGGACCGCAGGGATCGGGTTGCCCCAGTAGCGCTGGCGGCTGATGAGCCAGTCGCGCAGACGGAAGTTGATCGAGAAGCGCCCCCGACCCCGCTCGGCCAGCCACTCGGTCACCGCGCGCATGCCCTCGCTCGCCTTGCCTCCGGGCATCCCGGTGAACTCGCCGGACTGCACCATGACGCCGGGGCCGTCGTAGGCCTCGGCCCAGGGCACATCGGAGCGCACGCGTTCACGCGCATCGCGCACCTCGGCGAGCATCGGATCGTCTTCGGGCACCACGACGGGCGGTATCGGCAAGCTGTACGTGCGCGCGAACTCGAAGTCGCGTTGATCGCCGCAGGGGACCGCCATGACGGCGCCGGTGCCGTACTCCATGAGCACGTAGTTGCTCACCCACACCGGAACCTTCTCCCCGTTCACCGGATTCACCACGTATCGCCCCGTGAACGCGCCGATCTTCTCGGCCTCGCCGCTCGCGCGCTCCACGGCGGTCTCGCGCGCAGCTGCGGCGACGACCTTCTGCACGTCGGCGGCGTACGTGGTGCCATCGGTCAGCTCGCCGACCAGCGAGTGCTCGGGAGCGAGCAAGAAGAACGAACAGCCGAACAGCGTGTCCGGACGCGTGGTGAACACGGTGATCGTCGTGTCGGTGGGTGCACCCTGGGCATCACACAGCGCGAAGTCCACCTCGGCGCCTTCCGAGCGGCCGATCCAGTTGGCCTGCATCGTCTTGACACGCTCAGGCCAACCGGGAAGCGTGTCGAGGTCGTCGAGCAGCTCCTGGGCGTACTCGGTGATCTTGTAGTACCACTGCTCCAGCTCGCGCTTGGTCACGACGCTCTTGCATCGCCAGCAGACGCCATCGCCGATGACCTGCTCGTTGGCCAGAACCGTCTTGCACGACGGGCACCAGTTCACGGGCGAGCTCTTACGCTCGACGAGCCCCCGCTCCCAGAACTTCAGGAAGATCCACTGACCCCAGCGGTAGTAGTCCACATCACACGAACGCACCATGCGCTCGGGATCGTAGCTGAAGCCCATCCGGCGGAACGAGGCGGCCTGCGTCTCGATGTTCTTGTACGTCCAGGTTGCCGGGTGGGTGTTGCTCTTGATCGCGGCGTTCTCCGCCGGCAGCCCGAACGCGTCCCAGCCGATCGGATGCAGCACGCTGTAGCCGCGCATCGTCGAGAAGCGGGCGACCACGTCGCCGATGGAGTAGTTGCGCACATGGCCCATGTGGATGTCGCCCGACGGGTACGGGAACATCTCGAGCACGTATTTCTTGGGACGGTCGGCGTCCTCGGTGACCGAGTACAGCCCCTCGGCGTCCCATGCGGACTGCCACTTCTCCTCGATGGAACTCGGGTCGTACTGACGGGTCACGCGGGCCTCCGCACCTCGCTCGGAACGTGCGCCCTATTGTAGCGGAACGTCCGGCGCCGTCGGCCGCCCGGCGCCCTACATCGTCCGGGCGTACGTGAGGCTGATGTGGCAGTGCCCGCAGGCGTTGGTCGGATGGGTCCATGCGGTCCCGTGCTTGTGGCAGCTCGCGCAGCTGCTCGACTCGTTCGGCAGCAGGTACGTGATGTCGTCGTAGTGGTCCACCTCGCCGTAGTGACACGCGGTGGCGCAGCCCTCGTGCATCGCCCGCACCGTGCCCTCGTGGCACGAGGAGCACAGAGCGGTCCAGTTGCCTGTGGTGATCGCGGGAACGGCCGCTCCGTTGACGCTCGACGGGAAGTGGTACAGACTCCCCGTCCCGTGCGTATCGTGGCAGGTCACGCAGGGGATCGCTCCCTGTCCACGCGCGTTTGGCTTCTTGAGCGTGCTCCCGAAGCCACTGCCCGCGCGAGCGCCGTGGAAGTCCCCGGTCGTTGCATTCGTCCACGACGGTCCGACATTCACTACGCCCGGCGGGAAGACGACACCCTCGGGAGGCGTGCCGTCGTGGCACCGCAGGCAGAAGGTCGACGCAACGGCCTGACCGCTCGTACCCACCGTCGTGTCCGTGCGCATGTCCGCCCGCCTGAGAAGCGTCCACGAATTCGTCACGGGACTCCATACGTACACGGCGGTGTTGTAGGTCGTTGTGGGCTCACCGTGCCCGTTCCAGCTCAGAGACAGGCCTTTAGTGCCGGTGAGAGCCGAGGCGCCGAGGTCGTACCTGATGACCTGCCAGTTCCAGTTGCGATCAGCCACCGCAAGGTCGGTCGACCAGTACACCGAGTCGTCCGCCAAGATCGCAGCCAACACCGCCGCGTCCACGGGGTCGCCCGGCGAGGCAGGAGTGGGCAACGACGTGGCCGCACTCTGACTCTCCCATCCCGCAGTGGGCCCGATCGTGGTCACGGTGCCGTCGTACGCCTCCGCTGCGACGAGCACGTGATCGGTGTCGATCGAGTACACGTCCGGACCCACGACCGCACCCGTGGCCCACACATCGGTATGGTAGACGCGCCACGCGATCTCACCGCGAGTCGACGACTCGGTCACGCGCGCAACGGATACGGCATAGACGCCCGCCTCGTACCTGGTGTTCCACTCCGCACGGTATGCATTGTGGAGTTCATCGCCGGGATACTGTTCGGTCTCAGGGTACGGATAGGTGCTCATGTCGTTGAACGGCAACGGTTCGACAGTCTCGCTCAGACCGACTTTCGCGTCCTTGTAGTAGCCCTGGGTGAACATCAGGTAGCGCCGCGAGAAACCCTCGGACACCTCACGCTCGGCCTCGGCGTCATAGCGAAGCGCGAGCTCGTCGCCTCCGCCGAAGATCACGAACAGGTCGTCCGTCTGCTCGAGCAGAGGCGCCACCTCACCGAACCTGGTGTGGTAGCCCTCGAAGTACGCGGTGCGATCGTTGGGCTCACCGTACACGTACTCGTAGACCTCGGGAGTGCCCTCCTTGAGGTCCATCCCCTTAGCCCGGAGTTCCGCCGAGATGAGCGGCACTTCGCCGATGCTGACCGCGACCGCCTGGGACGTATCCACAGCGATCCAGTCGACGAGCGTCTTGAACAGGAACGTCATGCGCACCCGTCGGCTGTCACTGAGCCATATGCCCGAGACATCGAATGCGTACGGCCGGCTGAACTCCGGCGGCTTGGGCAGCATCATGGTGCCTGCGGGAACCTGGACCCACGCGCCCGTAGCGTCCTGAACCTCGATCCTGGTACGGGCGCCGAACTTGGACGCCTGCACCGCGCCCTCGTCCGTTGTCGGGAACAGGCTGATGGCGTCCATCACGATCGTGGTCCGCGGCGCATCTGCGATGTCCCCAAGATCCAGCTCGATCGTCTGATACTCGAAGCCGTCGTTGCGGTCCTCGTTCAGCACCAATCGGTCGCCGTCGCGCGCAGCAAGCAGACCGGTGACATCCTCGCCCGACTGCACGTGTGTTGCGCCGAGCGCACTGCCAAGCGGCAGCCTCACCGTGTGAAGCGCGCCCGTAAGGCCGGGATACGCCGCACCGCCGGCCTGGTACTTCTCGGCGTAAACATCGTATCCCTCGGGCACGTCGATCGTGTGGAGCCTGAGTTCGTCGAGGTAGTCTGTCTCGTACCGCTCCTCGACGAGCCGGAACTCGTACGAGCCGTCGATGCGTGCGGGCGTTGTCTCGAGCAGATACGGGTCCTGCGGCACCGGTGGCAGATAGCCGGTCTTCGTCCGGGTGGCCAGCTTGCCCGAACCGAACAGATCCGCCTCGAACACGAACTTCGCGCCGTCCCAGGTGAACAGGAACGGACAGGAGCCTGAGTCGGGCGCGTTGGTCACGGTGAACGAGACCGTGTCCGACCAGCCAGAGACCGCGTACGTCCACACGGAGTCACGTGCTCGAACACGCACCTGGTAGGTCCCATCGTAGAAGTACAGGCTCGCCGAGGGACTCGACATCCAGCTCGAAGAGGTGCCGCCGAGTATCTGATACTGGTACTGCACCGGGTTGCCGTCAGGCGCGCTCACCGCTGAACTCGAGACCGTCACGAGTATCGGGCCGCTTCCCGGTCCGGTCTGGTCGGGAACCGCGTTCATGACCGGAGGCGGCGGAGCGTTTACGGCCTTGTACAAACGGTCGGCCGACGTGGCGCTGTTCCCGAGCGCGTCAGCGCTGCGCACACGGTAGTGGTACAGCGTCCCGATCTCGAGTCCACTCATGGACACCGAGTGCGACGTGACGGGTGTATCGTTGCCGAACGGGGTGCCGACGGATTCGTTGCCGAGTTCGTAATCGGTGGTCGTACCCCAGTCGATCCACGATGTCGATCGCTCGTTGGTGGTCCAGGTCACGATCGGTGATGTGTTGGTCGCCACCGTGGCCACGAGATTGATGGAGGAGATCGTCGGCGGGCTTCCGTCGTGGTCGCCGCCCACCAGCAAGAACAGCGCACCGTCGGTGGCGATCAGCGACTCGAGGCCCGATGCGACAGTCGCTGATATATCGTCGGGGTCCGCATACCGCACCGTCTCGTTGTCCCGGTGCGGGTTATGGCAGTCGGCACACGCAGTGCGACCGCCAGTGGCCAACTGGTCGGCGGGCATCACGTCGTGCCGGTAGCGAGCGTCAACTCCGGCCGTGAACGCGGTGTGGACGTTGACTCCCGAGGCGGAATTGGCTGCACTCGAGTGACATGCGCCTCCACCGCTACCGGTGCACGTCCTTCCATCCGATGCGGCACGGCCGCCCGTCAGAAGCACGCCGCCCTCCATTGCCCCGTGCGGCGCGTGGCATGCGGCGCACTGGCCTTCCGGCGCATCGCCGCTCGTGGTCACCTCGAGCGCAACGATGTCGGTGTTCAAGGACCGGTGCACATGCGCCGCGTCCGGGGAGTCCTCAGCCGCAGCGAGGACTGCCTCGTCGGGCGAGACGACCCCGACGGCCCACTCCACGAACGAACCGAGTGCTCCGACGAAACGATCCCAGGCACCGGGCGCGGCCACTTCGGAGACTGTGATCTCGTCGGAGAGCTGGCCCTCGAAGCGGGTGTTCCACTCGGCCAGGTATCGTGTGTGCACCTCATCGGTCGGGTAACTCTCGTCGCTGCCGTACGGATAGTTGCTCATCGCCGCGAACGGCAGCGCGTCTACCACGTGCTCGGTATCGGACTTCAGGTCCTTGTAATAGCCGTTGGTGTGAACCGCGTAGCGGCGGGTCACACCGGAACCGGCTGGCGTTGGCGGCTGGAACGACAGCGCGATCTCGTCGCCGCCGCCATAGACCACGAACCGATCGTCCGTTTCCTCCAGCAGCTCGGTGACCACGCCAAGCCTCGTGTAGTTGCCGGGCAGATACGCTGTGCGGCCCGTGTTCTCCGCGTAGACGTACTCGTAGATCTCGTCGGTGGACGACTGGGCGCTGAACCCGCGGACGCTCAAGTCGGCCGAGACAAGCGGCACCTCCGTCACGGTCACCGGCAGGTCGGCAGTGGTGTCTACTGCGATCCAGTCGACGTACGTCTTGAACAGGAACGTGAGACGCACCTTGCGGCTGTCGCTCGCCCATATGTTGGAGATGTCGAACACGAATGGACGGCTGAACTCCGGTGCCTTGGGCAGTGCTCCCGAAGCCGCGGCAACGGTGACCCATGCGCCGTTCGTGTCCTGCACCTCGAGTCTCGTTCGCGGACCGAACGTCGCGGCCCGCGCTGCGCCCTCGGCGTTCGAGGGATACATCGACACCGCATCCATCACGAGTTTCACCTGCGGCGCACCGATGACGTCACCGAGGTCGAGTTCGATGGTCTGATAGTCGAAGTCGGTGTTGCGGTCCTCACTCAGCACGACGTAGGATTCGTCGTCCGCCGCGATGAGCGACCGTACGTCGTCGCCGGTCTCCATATGGACTGCCGCACGCGGTGTGGCCATGCTCGTAGAGACCGTGTGTAGGACGCTATCCACACCCGGGAACGGCGCGCCGCCAGCCTCCCGCTTCTCGGCGTACACGTCCCGGCTGGCGGGCGCGTCCACGGTGTAGAGCTTGAGTTCGTCGAGATAGTCCGCCTCGAACCGCTCCTCCACGAGCCGCAGATCGAGGAGTCCGTCTTTGATGGCGGGCTCGTTGGCCAGGACGTAGACGTCATCGGGTGTGGGCCGTGCAAAGCCGGTCTTCGTCCTCAGCGCGAGCTTGCCCGGACCGTACAGGTCGGCCTCGAACGCATACTTCTCGCCATCCCAGGTGTACAGATACGGGCACGTTCCCGTGTTGTCGTAGATGAAGAACGTGTCCCAGGGCGAGTAGCCGTACCAGTGCCCGGCCGCATCTCTCGCCTCCACCCTCCACGTATAGGAGCCAAGACCCATGACCGCCGTATAGCTGGTCTCGGATCCCCACCCTGTGGTCACGTACGACACGCCGTCCTTCTGCAGGTGCATCCTCATTTCGAACGGACCGCCCGGGGCGAGCGCAGGGGCCGCCCACTCCAGCGTGACGGTGGGATCGGTGCCCATCCACGCATAGTCGATCTCGGCGGTGCGCGTGGGACCCGGGATGCCCTGCTCGATGTCGGAGGATGCGTAGGTGCCGCCGTCAGCAGCGACCGAACGCGCACGGAAGTGCCACACGCCCGGAGCGAGGCCGGCCACCGTGACGGAGTGACTCTGCGTCCGGGTGGCCGAACCCACCGTCGAACCGTACGCCGCGGTAGACCCGTAGTCGACCCAGCTATCGGTCAGTCCGGAGGTGACCCAGTCCACGCGAGCGCTTGTGCCACTGAGCGCGGTCACTGTGGGACCCGAGATGACATTCTCGTCGAACGAGTACCGCGCCTTCGCCATCAGGTAGACCGCACCGTCATCGGCTATATGGTCAGCCGGGCGCAGCGGCAGGTTGACCATGGTCTGGTTAACCATCTGTGCGCTTCTGAGCTGTTCCCACGAGCCTGTGGCAGGAACCCATACGGAGATCACGACCGGGAAGCCGGGAGCCTCCTCGCCGTATCCCTCCCAATGCACCCGAACGGAGATCACGTCGGACTTCACGACCGGCATGGTGAACCGGTACATCTGGTGGTCGTAGCTGCCATCCACCGTCTGAAGCGCGGTTATCAGGCGCTCTCCATCGCACAACGCCAGCTTGCCTATCTCATTGGGCGAGACCGGGGTCCCCGGCTCCGATGGGCTCGGGACCGACGCGCTCGCCCATGCCGAGAACTCGGCGCCGTCAGCAACGATGGTCAGGTACTCGATCGCAGGACCGACGATGTCGTTGTGTCCAGACGATGAGAACGTGGCGTCACCGCGGTACGAATAGTCGACCGGATAGGTCAGCGTGTCCGCTGCGTGACATGTCTCGCACAGCGCGTCGCCCGCCTCACGCGTATACCGGCCACCCGAACCCAGGCCGTGAGGCTCATGACAGCCATCGCAGCCGCCGGGCTCTCCGGCCGATCCCGGCCAGGAGCTCAGGGCCCGTGTAGACGACGTGACGGTGGTATGGCGCTGGGCGGCAGCAACCGCGCCGCCGCTGTACAGGCTCGCACTACTCTGGTGGCAGGCCAGGCACAGGCTTGGCTCGCCATTCACAGTCACCGTCTCGCCGACAGACGATCGGACCTGCGTTCGGATGAGACTCGCGTTGGCCGAGGCGTGCGGCGCATGACAGCCGCGGCAGCCGATCCCCGCAGGGCTGTCCGACGGGACGACATCCGCATGTGGCGTCCCCGTGATCGGGCCGGCCAGGTCGCCCCCCGCCAGGCTTGATCCCGAACCGTGACACGCGGCGCACACCGCGATGCCCGCGGTCGCGGTTGTCTCGCCTGGACGAAGCGAACTCGGATTGCCCTCGGCTGGACCCTCGTGTGGAGTGTGGCATGAACCGCAGCGCAGGACGTCAGACTCGACGGGGTGAGACGAACCGGTGCCCTCGTTGAACTCACGCCAGATGTCGACCGTGCTGCCCGAGCCGTCATGACACGACAAACATAGAGCGCGCTCGGTCTCCGCAACCGTTTGAGAAGGACCGGCGGCCTCGTGTGGCACGTGGCACAGGCCACACCGTGCCGTGTCCGGGCTGAACTCGCCATGCGGGCTGAACGCAACCGCCACGCCATGAAAACCCACGACGGCTGTCAGCGCTATCACACACGCAACGATTCGTAGCGACGGCGGTAGTCGCATCACGCCTCTCCGGCCACTCGTGTGCCGCAGAAGGACTCAGGCGCGGCGCCCATACATGGTCGTCGCGCCCGCGTCGCACACTGCATTGTTGCGCACGCTTATCCAGCGTTAAGTAGTATGCGGCCTACCGCGCGGTGATGTCGAGTATGAAGGTCTCGTCGGCAGGCACGTCTGCCTCCCAGGGACGGCGATACTCGAGCAACAGCACACCGCTGCCTGCCCCCGTCACCTCGAAGCGAAGGATCTCGGTGCCGCCGGCGCCGACAACGTCATCGCCCTCCCGGGGCTCGAACGCCGGCTCACCTGCCTGCGTCAGGAACCCCGGCACCTCCACGACCTGCCATGAGTAGCCCGTCGTCGGGTTCGAGGGAAGCGCCACCTCGAGAACCTGCCCGACCCCGACGCGGACGCTCTCTCCGTCGTCCTGCTGCCCGAACATCGCCCGGGACTCAGAACATCCCGTTGCCGCCACTAATACGACCAGCATCACGACCGTGACCAACGTGCGCCGCACCATCGTCGACACCCCCGTTCTGCACCTTCCCCACTTCCACCTCTCAGACGCCACGACGCCCGCCGCGGTTCGCGCGACGGGCGTCGTCATCTGCGTTGGTGGAGCCAAGGGGGATCGAACCCCTGACCTCATGGCTGCCAGCCATGCGCTCTCCCAGCTGAGCTATGGCCCCACATCATGCGCCCGAAGGCGCGAGCGACAGTATAGCATCCCGTCACGTCCGGTCAACGCTACGCCCTGTCGGCACGGGCGGCCCCTCGATCGCCGGCTCGAAGCTACCATCGCCTGTGCCCGACCCCATCACCTCGGCAAGCACCATGCCGCCGAGGATCAGTGCACTTCCGACAAGACCACCAACGCCGAGCCGCTCACCGGCCCACCAGCCGAACAGGCCGCCGAACGCGGGCTCGGAGATCAGGATGAGTGCGGTCTTAGACGGTGACAGGAACCGCTGTGCGTACGTCTGGATCGCGAACGCCGCTGCCGACCCGAGAACACCGGTGATCGCAAGAGCCCACCACACGCTTGCCTCGCGCGGCAGTGCGATCGGCTCGACGGCCAGCGACACGACACCGCACGCGACGGCGACGGTCGCCAGCTGCACGAGCGTCAACGGCCTGACGTCGTGCGCACGGCCGAGGCTGCCCAGCACGATCAGGTGGCCCGAGTATGCGAACGCGCACAGCAGCACCCTGGTGTCCCCGACGTTCCATCCGGCGGCATCGCCACCGGACAGGAGCCAGAGACCCACCACCGCGAGCACAACGCCTGCGACGGTGAACGCCCGTGGGGGCAGGCGCAAGAGCAGCGCCTGGAGCGCGGGAGTGATCACTACGAACATGCCCGTGATGAACGCCGCCTTCGACGCCGACGTGTCCTGAAGGCCCCACGTCTGGAAGATGTACCCCGCGGTCAGGAACGCACCGGCCAGCACTCCGACACCGAGGACCGGGCGGCGCAGCATACGCACTGACGATGGAACGATGAGCACGAATGCAACGACTGCGATCGCGAAGCGAAGTCCCAGGAACGCGTAGAGCGGATACCGGCTCACCGCGTCCTTGACCACGACGAACGTGGCGCCCCAGACTGCGGCCACGCCGACGAGCGCCAGCTGGATTCCGTAACGCCTGAGAGCGGCGGTCACCCGGCGTGCTCCCCGGCGGCGGTAGCGCCGGTCACCGACTCCGGCAGCGCCACTCTCGGAGAATCGGACCACAGTTTCTCGAGACGGTAGAACTCCCGCTCGTCGGGCTGGAACACGTGCACGACGACCTCACCGAAGTCGAGGAGCACCCATCGGCCCTCGCGCTGGCCCTCCCGGCCGATAGGCTTGACGCCGGCGCCCACGCGCACGGCATCCTCGACCTCGTCGGCGATCGTGCGAACCTGCCGGTCGCTGCGGCCGGTAGCCACCACGAAGTAGGACGTGATGACCAGCGTTGCGGCCACATCGAGGACGACGATGTCCTCGGCCTTCTTCTCGGCCGCCGCCGACGCGGCCAGAACGGCGATATCTCTGGGCTCCAGTGCGCGCACTCCCTTCGTCACGAGCCGCCCCCGTCGGGTGGCGTGTAGTCCTTGCCGATGATCACGATGACATCGGCCACATCCTGATCGGACGGCTGGTCGATCACATCGCCGACACCGATGACAGACTTGACCTGCTCGCCCTGTGCTAGATCGCCGTCCTGGACGACGATGAGCGTCGTGGCGTAGTCGAACCGATCTGCGTTCTTCGTGTCGACTACGCGCATCCCGCTCGTGATCAGCTGCTGAGCGGCGATCCCGGCGACCCCGGGCGCACCAACGCCGTTGTACAGGATCACTCTGACCGCACTGTCGTCCCCGCCGACACGCACATCCCACCACTGCAGTAACAGATCCGCGATCTGCTCACGCTGCGGTTCGAAGAACGTCTGTCCGCCGAGGTCGATCGGCTTGACCGGCAACGGAACGAGCGCCGTCCGGTCCCCCGTGACGGTCCCGATGAACCCTGCGATGCGGTCACGGTCCTCCTGCCCCAGATCGCTGTCCTGCACGTTGGGCATAACGTCACGGAGGCTCTGGTTGGTGAGCGCGTCTTGATAGACACTCACATCCACGACGACGTAGTGCTCGAACGGGACCGAGAGGTAGTTCGAGACGGCAGCCGCCGAGACCGCCGGGCCCGCGCTGTAGCTGTCGCCTACGCGCTCGAATCCCTGCCCGGGAACCTCCATGAACGCACCGCTCGGGATCGCGATGCCGAGCACCTGATCGTTGGCCTCGTCGAGCCGCACCGCGAGGAAGTCGGCACTACCTGTCCCGTTCACGCCGATGATGAGTAGGTTCTCGCGCGCCTTCTCGGCCTGCGCCTCGGGACTTGCCGCCTGCTGCGCATCCCGCCGGGCCATCCATCGCGCGCCCGCGTTCACCCCAGTGGCCACAAGGAACAGCACGAGCCCGAGCGCGACGACGCCCACGAGCGCCATGCCGATCAACTGCATCACGCCGACGAACCTGTTACCGGCGGTCTTCACGCCGGCGTCGAACCTCTGCCGCACCGCGTGCGACTTTGCTTCGCGGCGACGCTGCTTGCCGAGTTTGGACGACCGCTTCGACCCCCGCCAACCCTCCGGCCGCTCCGGCGGACTAGCCGCGGCGCGCCGCCGTGGGTACTCGGCGCCCGAACGCGAGCGCTCCGGCGGCTCGCCTCCCGCGCGCGGACGCGACGTCCGGCGCGCGCTCACGGTCGGACCCCCGCGACGTGCAGGTTGTAGACTTCGAGCGTGACGGGGTGGAGCCTGCGCCTCGTCTCGATAAGGTGACGTAGCGACGCGGAGTAGGCACGGGCGAACAGTTCTCCAAGCGTCACGTCGCCGACGACACCGCGCAGCTCGTTGGCGCGGACGTGCCGGCGCTCAGGCTCCATGACGTCCGCGATGTACACGGTCATGGACAGAGCCGACATCACCGGCGCACCGTAGGTGTGTGCGGCGACCGCCTCGAGCACGTCGCCGCCGATACCCGGATACTCCCGGGCAAGGTCGTGCGCGGCCACCGGCCCATGCAGCAGATACGGCACTGCCCTGTCGACCTCGGTGACGGGCACACCGCTTACATCCGCGCGACGGAGCAGCTCGCCCACGTCGGTCTCGCGATGCCAGTCGTGCAACACCCCTGCGAGCTGCGCGTCGACGGGATCGACGCCGTAGACAGTCGCTATCTCGACAGCCATTTCGGCAACTCGCTCACAGTGTCCTGCGGCATCTGCCGAGAGCCGGGCGACCACGGCCTCGCGAGCCAGTTCGTAGGTCACAGGCATCTCACGAGCTCCCCCGATACAGGCCGTTCTTGTGCGCGTAGGCGGCAACGGCCTCGGGAAGGAGGTAGCGAACAGGCTGACGGCCCGCGATCCTGGCACGTATGTCCGAGGAGGATATCGCGAGCGCCGGAACCTCCATGAGCTCCACTGCCAGGTTCGCCGCGGTGGCCCTGCCGCTGAAATCGGAGATGTCATGCCCTGGACGCGTGGCGGCGATGAACGTGCACACATCCGCCAGAGAGCCCGAGTCCTTCCACGTGACGATATCGAGCACCGCGTCGGCCCCGGTGATGAAGTACAGCTCCGCCTCGGGCCCGTGCATGCGCCTGAGCTCGAGCACGGTGTCCGCCGTGTAGGTGACGCCCGGGCGGTCGACCTCGATGCGGCTCACGGTGAAGTCGGGGTTGCTGGCAGTAGCGATCACGGTCATCAGATAGCGGTGCTCCGCGGAAGAGACCTCGCGTCCGGACTTGCGCGCGGGCCGACCGGTAGGCATGAACACCACACGGTCCAGATTGAACTGGACGAGCGCTTCTTCTGCGGTGACGAGGTGACCGTAGTGGATCGGGTCGAACGTCCCGCCCATTATGCCGAGTCGGAGTCGTTTCCTCACTCGCGTATCTGACCGCTTCCCATCGCCACGTACTTGGTGGTCGTCAGTGCCACAAGCCCCATCGGGCCGCGTGCGTGAAGCTTCTGGGTCGAGATGCCGATCTCCGCGCCGAGGCCGAACTCCCCGCCGTCGGTGAAACGCGTCGACGCATTGACGTAGACGGCGGCCGCATCCACCTCGTTCAGGAATCTCACCGCCGCCGAGTACTCCTCGGTGACGATGGCCTCACTGTGCTTGGTACCGTACGTGTTGATGTGCGCGATGGCCTCGTCCAGGCCCGCGACGACCTTGCACGCTATCTGGAGGTCGAGGTACTCGGTGGCCCAGTCCTCCTCTGTTGCGGGCACGACCCGCATGATCGCGCCGAGCGCGCGCGTCTTGTCATCGGCGTGAACGGTCACGCCGGCCTGCTCGAGCGCCCTTAGGATCGGCGGAAGCACGACCTCGTAGACCGACTCGTCGATGAGCAGCGTCTCAGCGGCGTTACACACACCCGGACGCTGGCACTTGGCATTGACGACTATCCGCTCGGCCATGCGCGGGTCGGCCGACTCGTGCACGTAGATGTGACAGTTGCCGGTCCCGGTCTCGATGACCGGTACGGTGGCGTTCTCGACGACGCTTCTGATGAGCCCGGCGCCGCCGCGCGGGATGAGCACGTCGATGACACCGTGTAGTCTCATCAACTCCTCGGCAGCCTCGCGATCGGTAGACGAGATGGACGCGATGCAGCCCTCGGGCAGCCCCGCGCCGACAGCCGCCGCCGCAAGCACCTTGGTGATCGCGAGGTTGGACTCGACCGCGAGCGACCCGCCACGCAGGACCACCGCGTTGCCGGTCTTGATGCACAGTCCCGCCGCGTCTGCGGTCACATTCGGCCGGGCCTCGTAGATGATCGCCACCACACCTATCGGCACGCGCACCTGCTGGAGCCAGATCCCGTTGCCGAGCCTGCCTCCACTGACGACCTCGCCGATCGGGTCGGGCAGCACCGACAGGCTCTTGAGAGCCTCGGATATCGCCTTGATACGCATCGGGTTGAGTTCGAGCCGGTCGAGCAGCGAGGCTCCGGTGTTCTTGACTCGCGCGGCCTCCATATCCCGAGCGTTGGCCTCGAGGATCTCATCCTGCCTGGAGACGAGGGCGTGCGCCATGGCGAGCAGCGCGCGGTTGCGCTGGTCTGTAGACGTGTTGGCTAAGGCCACGGCCGCCTTCTGCGCCCGTCCGGCCAGTTCGCGGACCTCCGACATCAGATGAGTCCCTTCGCTCGGCTGCGCTTGCTTAGAAGATCACGAGGTGGTCGCGGTGCACGACCTCAGAACCGTCCCATCCGGGGAGCACGCCACCGATATCTGCCGAGCGAAGACCGCGCACCTTCTTGAGGTCTTCCGCCGACATCCCGGCGAGTCCCCTGCCCAGTTCCCGGCCCCCGGCGTCAGTGAGCGAGATCGGGTCACCTATGACAAAGCTCCCGGTCACGTCAACGACACCGGCCGGGAGCAAGCTCTTGCCCCGCAAGCATAGGGCCTCTTTCGCGCCATCGTCAATCGCGACAGAACCGCGTGGGTGGCCGGCGTACGCGAGCCACAGCTTGCGGCCCTTGACCGCCGCCGCACCTCCGGCGAAGAGCGTTCCCACCGGTCTACCGGCTGCGGCATCCACCACGACGTCCGTCCTGCGACCATCGGCGACCACGAGCGGGATCCCCGCGCGCATGAGCGCCCGGGCGGCCTCGAGCTTGGTCGCCATGCCCCCGCTGCCGGCCGCCGAACCGGGGCCTCCCGCCGAAGCGAGGTGCTCGTCGGTGACTGCCTCGACCCGCTCGACGAGCTGCGCCTCGGCATCACACCGCGGATCTGCCGAGTAGAGTCCGTCGATATCGGTCAGGATCACCACGAGGTCCGCGTGGACCATCATGCCGACGAGCGCCGCGAGATTGTCGTTGTCGCCGAACCTGATCTCCTCGACCGCCGTCGTGTCGTTCTCATTCACGATGGGAACGATGCCGAGATCGAGCAGCCGCTCGAGTGTGTGACAGGCGTTCACATACTGCTGACGATGAGAGACATCGTGACGTGTGACAAGCACCTGCCCCACCATGACGCCGCGGGCGTTGAGTAGCTGCCGGTAGGCGTCGACGAGCCTCACCTGGCCCACCGCTGCGGTCGCCTGCAGTGTCGGGATGTCGGTGGGTCTGGCCTTCAGGCCCAGTGCCTCTATCCCGGCCGCGATCGCCCCGCTCGTGACGACGACCGTCCTGTCCCCTGCCTCTCTGAGCACCGCGACCTGATCGGCGAGCTCGGACAGATACTCGTGGTCGATCCGACCATCACACCCGGTGACGGTCGAACTCCCCACTTTGACCACTATCGTGCGCTTTGCCACGTCATTCCGATTCGCCGTGTGACTCGAACTCGAATGATACCGGTCCTATGTGGACGGTGTCGCCGTCACGAGCACCGGCCGCAAGCAACCGGGCTTCGACACCCATCCTGTCGAGCTTGCGCTGAAGGTACGCGACCGCTTCCTCGTTGGTCATGTCGGTCCGGATCACGGCACGCTCGACATCACGCCCCGTCACGTCCCAGCCACCGTCTTCGGCCCGCGTCACGGTGATACCGCGATCGGCGTCCGGCGCATACCGGTACTCGGCCTCGTACATCGGGCCCTCGGCAGGCGCGGCGAGGCGAAGCTCGTGCACCCTGGCGGCGACTGCGCGGAGCATCGGGCCGATGCCGTCGCCGGTCACGGCCGAGACCGGGAAGTACTCGCGCCCGACATCGGCACACCACGCAGCGACCCGGGCGGAGTTCTCCTCCGCGCCGGACATGTCGATCTTGTTGCCGACGACGATCTGCGGTCGTGCGGACAACTCGTCGGCGTGCGCGGCGAGTTCCCCATCGATCACCGCGATGTCCTCGACAGGATTACGCCGTTCATAGCTTCCGGACAGGTCGACGACGTGCAGGATGAGCGCGGAACGCTCGATGTGCCGCAAGAACTCATGGCCGAGACCCGCGCCGTCGCTGGCACCCTCGATAAGACCGGGCACGTCGGCTACCACAAATGAGTGCTCCCCACTCGATGCGACACCAAGATTGGGGACGAGTGTCGTGAACGGGTAGTCAGCGATCTTGGGCCGGGCCGCGCTGATACGCGCGATGAGCGAGGACTTGCCCACACTCGGCAGGCCGACGAGGGCCGCATCGGCAAGCATCTTGAGCTCGAGCTCGATCCAGCGCTCCTCACCCGGCTCGCCAAGCTCGGCGAACGTGGGCGCGCGGCGTGTCGATGTCACGAAGTGCCGGTTGCCGCGGCCGCCACCGCCCCCGCGAACGACGACGAGTCGCTGACCATGTGTCGTCAGGTCGCCGATGACGGCGCCTGTCTCGGCGTCCCGCACGATCGTACCGGCGGGTACGGGCAGGACGAGTTCGTCACCGGTCGCGCCGTCGCGACCGGAGCCCTTGCCGTGGGTGCCGCGCTCGGATTTGAAGTGACGCTTGTAATGGAAGTCGAGCAACGTCGACAACGCGGTGTCGACCTGGAGCACGACGTCACCACCGGGCCCGCCGTCACCGCCATCGGGGCCGCCCTTCGGCACGTGCGCCTCGCGACGGAACGACGCGCATCCCGCGCCGCCGTCACCGGCCTTCACATGTATCTTCACTTCATCGATGAACATGACCGCTCCATTGCCGTGCGCTGGGTTCTCATCATAGTGCACGGCGCATCATCGCCGCATGCGCAAAGGCCCCCCGCAGGTCGCGGGAGGCCCTCACGGTCGCGTATGTGCGTACAGGCTCAGACCTGCGGCAGCACGTGCACCCGCCGGTCTTTGCCGTGTGTGAAGTCCACGACGCCGTCGATCTTGGCGAACAACGTATCGTCCCGGCCGAGACCGACGTTCTGGCCCGGCTTCAGGCGCGTCCCGCGCTGGCGGACCAGGATGGACCCCGCGGTCACGGTCTGACCCGCGAACCGCTTGACGCCGAGCCGCTTCGACTTGGAGTCCCGACCGTTCCTGGTCGACCCCATACCCGTCTTATGAGCCATCCTCGATCACCTTCTCGTCGTCCGTGAGTTGCACTCGTGCGCTGGGCTTCCTACTTCTTGGCGTGGACTCCGCAGTACTCCGAGCCGTCCTTCGCCTTGTTGGTGCACGGCGAACCGTCCGACTTCACCGCGGCACACACCCGGGCTTCCTCGGTGGCAGCCTCAACAGGTGCGGGCTTCTCGGCCTTGGGTGCGGGCTTCTCGGCCTTGACCGGCGCGCCATCGATCGCGATGCCGGTCACGCGGAGGCTCGTAAGCGTCTGGCGATGGCCCTTGGTGCGCTTGTAGCCCTTGCGCTTCTTGAACTTGAAGACGATCTGCTTCTCGCCCTTGAAGTGCTCGAGTACCTCGGCCGTCACACTCGCGCCGCCAAGTTCGGCGGCCGTGGCGTAGATAGTGTCACCGTCGGCGACGAAGATGACGGGCAGCGATACGGTGTCGCCGACCTCGGCGGAAAGCCGCTCGACGGCGACGATCGTACCCTGCTCGACCTTCGCCTGCTTGCCGCCGCTGTTTATGACTGCATACATGGATTGTTGCTCCAGTCAGGTGGGAGTACACGCGAGGAGAAAGACTAACAGAGCCGCACGCCGAGCGTCAACGCCCGCGCGGCGCCGGTCACTCGATATCGAGGCCGAGAGCGCCGACCTTTCCCTCGATGAGCACGCGCACCTCGGTGGGTGCGACGTCCGGGTCCGGCATCACGCTCACCTGCTTGCCGGTCTCGGCGCGCAGAAGCGCGACGGTATTATGACCCGGCGCGTTCACAAGCGCGTACGTCGTCGGGTTCAGTCCCACGAGATATGCAGGAGAGCGCCCGGTAACGAGAATCTCCCGCAGCCGGCGCTCGACCGTTATCCGACGCGTAGCCTCGGACAGCACGCGGCCCTCACCGTTGCACGTGGCGCACGGCTCGGTCAGCACGCCGTAGAGGCCGTCTGTCACGTTCTTGCGCGTCATCTCCACCAGACCGAGGCGGGACATCTCGGACACGCGTGTCTTCGTGCGGTCTCGTTCGAGCGCCTCGGCGAGTCGCGCGGTGACCAGACTCCGATTCGTCGGGTTCTCCATGTCGATGAAGTCGATGATGATGATGCCACCGATGTCGCGCAGCCGAAGCTGGCGCACCACCTCGGTGGCCGCTTCCAGGTTGGTACGCACGACGGTGTCTTCCAGGTTCTTGCGTCCCACGTAGCTGCCGGTGTTGACGTCGATAGCCGTGAGCGCCTCCGTACGGTCTATGGTGATGTGCCCGCCCGACGGGAGTGGCACGACGCGCAGCACCGCCGCGTCGATGTCGTCCTGCAGCCCGTACGACTCGAACAGCGCACGGCGCTCCTTGTGGAGCTGCACGCGTTTGCCGAGTCTGGGCGCGGTCTTCCGAAGGAACGACGTGACCTTCTCGTAGACGCGCTTATCGTCGATCACGAGGCGCCGGAAGTCCTCACCGAATGCGTCGCGCACGAGGCGCAAGGCCACGTCCATCTCGGTGTAGACCACCTCCGGCGCAAGCCCCTCCCTACCTTGATGCAGCACGCGACGCCACAGACGCAGAAGGAACTCCAGATCGCCTTCGAGCTCCTTGTCCGTGGTGCCAACCGCCGCGGTCCTGACGATCACGCCGATGCCTCCGGGGACGAGCGGCTCGATGATCGAGGTAAGGCGGTCACGCTCCTCATCGGAGATCTTGCGCGACACGCCCACGAACGGCGAGAAGGGCATAAGCACGAGGAACCTGCCGGGCAGCGTGATCTCGGTGCTCACCCGGGCGCCTTTGGTGCCCATCGGGTCCTTGAGCACCTGAACCATGAGTTGCTGCCCCTGCCTGAGGAGCGACTGGATGTCCCGGCGCGGCGCGCCTGCGACGCCTTCCGGGGAGACGACCTCGTCCACGTACAGGAAGGCGTTCTTCTCGAGTCCGATGTCGATGAACGCCGCCTGCATGCCCGGAAGTACGTCCCGCACCTTGCCAAGGTAGACATTGCCGACGACGCTTCTCTTCGGCCGCTCGACGTACAGCTCTACGAGACGCCGGTCTTCCAGAATGGCGACCCTCGTCTCGTGCGTATCGTGCGAGATCAGCATCTCGCGTGTCGTGTCTGCCACTGCCTGCCCCGCTACAGGGGTCGGCGCCAGACTCCCTTGTCCTCGATGAAGAGGTCCGTCCGGGTCACGATCGTCCGGGCATGAGCGCCGAGTGCTGCGTCAATGAGCGCCTCGGGCCGGATGGAGCCCCGTTCTCCCATGCGCACCCAGATGCGGGCGACGGGCCGTCCATCCTGTGTCGTCACGTCGGGCTCCTTCGGGAGCGCCTCGGTGAGATCGAAAACCTTGTGTTTGCCCTTATGGTCGATACCAAGCGTGCCGGTCTCCACGAGTCGAGCGAGCGCTCGCCCGATCTCCTCGTGCGGGATCCCCCCTTCCACAGTCACGTCGTAGGCCGCGATGGTCAACGCGGCACCTAGCGACCTCTCCTTGACGGACACATACCCGCACAGGTGCGGTGCGATCTCTGCCGCGCTCACGCTCTCCAGGGAACGGCAGGCCTCATCGGGCGGTACGAAGCTGGCGAGCATCAGATCGTAGTACTCCCGCGCACCCGCTGTCCCGACAGGAAGCGCCGGGCCGAACGCCATCTTCATCCGTGGCGTGAATCCCTGGCTGACAGCATACGGCAATCCTGCCCGGCGCGCAGCGCGCTCGCAGGCACGCATCGTCTCGAGGTGCGACAGATGCCTCAGGCGACCGGCCTTCCGGAAGCACACACGGAGACGGAATCCCTCAGCCACGGCGCTCACCTGCCAGAACGACATCCGTTCCGAGAGCCCCGCAGACGCCGCAGCCCGTACACTCGGCGAACGTGCAGTCGTCGGTGGTCACGCCCGCCAGCGCCCGCTCACGCTCGTCGCACAGGAACCGCTCCGAGAGACCGCTGTCGATGTGCGCCCACGGCAGGGGCGCGTCGATCGGCCGTGGGGTCGTGGCGAGGGCGGCGGCATCGAGGCCGACCTCCTCGAACGCCCGGCGCCACCGCGCGAACGAGTACCGCTCGGTCCATGCGTCAAACGACGCACCCGCGCGCCACGCGGCCTCTATCGCATCGGCCACCGAGCGGTCGCCGGCCGCAAGCACGGCCTCGAGCGCCGAGACCTCGGCGTCGTGCCACGAAAGCTCCACTCCTTTGTGTGGCATCACTCCACGGAGCAGCGACTGACGACGCCTCACCTCCGGCAGCGGGATCTGCCCCTCCCATTGGAACGGCGTGTGCGCCTTGGGAACGAACGTCGACACCGAAACCGCGACGCGCAGGCCACCCCGTTCGGCAGGCGGCGTAGCGGCGCGCGCCTCTGCCAGTACCCGGTCGACCAGCGTGCCTATGGCGATCACGTCGTCGTCGGTCTCTGTGGGCAGGCCGAGCATGAAGTAGAGCTTCACCCGACGCCAGCCGGCTGCAAACGCCGACCGCACCGTGGTGATGAGCTCCTCCTCGGTGACGTTCTTGTTGATGACGTCACGCAGCCGCTGCGAGCCGGCCTCGGGGGCAAAGGTAAGGCCCGTCTTGTGACCGCCGCCGAGGAGTCGGGCAAGCGTCAGCGTGAACGAGTCGACACGCAGCGACGGTACCGACACCGAGACGGCCGTGCCCTCGAGGCGTCGCGACAGTCTCCTGAGGATGTCGGCAAGCGCCGAGTGGTCCGCGGTGGACAGCGACGTGAGCGACAGCTCCTCGTAGCCGGTGCACCGAAGCGACGCTACAGCGTCCCGGACGATCGAGTCGGCCGAACGCTCGCGCACGGGCCGGTAGACCATGCCGGCCTGGCAGAATCGGCACCCCCTCGAGCAGCCCCTGAGCACCTCGATGGTAGACCTGTCGTGTACGACATCCGCGTACGGGACCACCGGGCATATCGGACCCTCGTACGCGTCGAGGTCCACCACGACGCGGCGTTGGACCTGCACCGGAGCATCGCCGAGCGGCGTGAGCGTGCCACCGGGGCCCGGTTCGTAAAGCGACGGCACGTAGACGCCGCCGATGGCGCAGAGGTCACGCAGGGTCTCGGCGCGGGTCGCGCCACGCTCGCGCGCAGCCCGATGCGCGCTCACGATCTCGAGTACCGCCTCCTCTCCGTCGCCGACGAGGATCGCGTCGAAGAACGGGGCCATCGGCTCGGGATTGTGGGAACACGGTCCGCCACCGATGACGAGCGGGTCGCCGTCGCCCCGCGAAGCCGCCCTGAGCGGGATCCCGGCAAGGTCGAGCGACTCGAGGATGTTGGTGTAGGTGAGCTCATAGGGCAGCGTGATGCCGAGAAGATCACACTCGGCCACCGGGGCACACGACTCGAGGGTGAACAGCGGCACTCCCTCGGCACGCATCGCCCCGATCATGTCGAGCCACGGCAGGAAGACGCGCTCTACACCCACACCATCCATGGCTCCCAGGCGCGCGGCAAGCACCTGGAGAGCCTGGTTGGCCATGCCCACCTCGTACGTGTCCGGGTACATCAGAGCCACCCGATACGCGGCATGCGCGCAGGAGTGGGCACCCCACTCACGATCTATGTAGCGCGACGGTCGCTCGACACCTGCGAGCAGCGGTTCGACAAGCTCCCAGAGGTCACCCGTCACTCGGGCCGCCTCCGGTCTCGGGAAGTGCGAGCTGCTGGTCCTTCCCGGGCATCCGCGCGACCTTCCGCCGGGGCAGACTCTCGACGGCGCGGGCGCGGAGTCGCTTGAGACGGGCGGTGACCTGCTGGAAGTCCGCGCCTTCCTCGAAGTAGGCGATCGCGGCCTTGCCCATAGCAACGGTGCCGGTGTAGCCGATGCCGCCCTTCACGGCCCAGCCGAGCACGGGGACCACGACCAGCAGCTGGCGGGCCACGGTGCGCAACGCGAACCCACCGCCGACGATGGCAGCAAGCTCCTTGATGCGGTCCACGCCGAGCGGCTCGCCGTACGCGGCGGCGATCTGAAGAAGCATCTTGGCCTGGTTGGCAGTCATGATCGGCATGTCGGCCCCGGGGATGAGCGACACGGCACCGATCACACCGTTCTGCCACGCCGTGGTCTTCACGGCATCCTCGGCAACCGCGCGCCTCATGAACACGAAGTTATGCGCAAGCGCGAGACGCTTGCTGCCGAGCGCATCGGCGAGCCAATCGCCGAGTGACGCAACGGCCTGCTCAGGACTCTCGGCAACGACCAGGTCACCCGTCGGCTGAGACAGCGCGTCAGAGAGCGCGTCGGCCCGACCCTCGGCGCCGAGCGACACGGCGACCACCTGCAGCTGCATGCGCCGGGGTCCCTCGAGCGCCTCCACGAGCCCCGCGCCGCCGCTGCCGACCAGCGCGATGACGACATCGGTGCCCGGGACGAGCGCAGGAGGTTTGCCGGGCTCGGCAAGCTCGATCTGCAGCGTGGCCGCGGCGGTCTTCGGGCGCAACGCAGCCTGCACGGCAGAGATGAGCTCGTCGGCAGCGTCGACCTCGACGATCACGGCGAGCCTCACGGGCCGTTCGCGCTCCTCGACGAGGCGCGTACCGGACTTCATCAGATCACGTACATCCACCGGAAGCGGCATGAGCCGTCCTCCCCTCTCGCGGTGATCTCAGGTGCCGTAGCGTCTGGACCACACGGACAACAGCAGACCGACGGCGCCGAGGTTGGTGACCATCGAGGAACTGCCGAAACTCATGAATGGTAGCGGTATGCCTGTAATAGGCATCATACCCACGGTCATCCCGATGTTCTCCAGTATCTGGAACAGCCACATCCCGATGATACCCGCCGAGATCAGCGCACCGTACAGGTCACGCGACGATGTCGATATCGCAAGCGCCGTCACCAGCAGCGCGAGGAACAGGCCGAGGAGCAGCACCGCGCCGAGGAATCCAAGCTCCTCGCCGAGAACCGAGAAGATGAAGTCGGTGTGGCGCGCAGGGATGAAGTGGAGGTTGGACTGGGTGCCCGCTCCGAGCCCCTTGCCCGCCAGACCACCGGAGCCGATGGCGATCTTGGACTGAGCCAGATTGTACCCGGCACCCGTCGGATCGCGCTCGGGCTCGACGAACACCAACAGGCGGTCCTCCTGGTAGTCGGCGAGCAGGCCGAACTGCAGCACTGCAGCCGTGGCAAGCACCGCGACGAGCACCGCGTAGGCGAAGTACCGGCCCTTCATCCCGCCGACGATCAGCATGACGAACGTGATCGCGATGAATACGAGGCCTGTTCCGAGGTCGGGCTGCAGCAGGATGAGCACGAGTGCGGCGGCCAGGTATGCCATGACCTTGAATACCTCGGCGGGCTTGTCGATCCGGCCCTTGAACGACGAGATCACGGCCGCGACAACCACGATGAAGATGAGCTTGGCGGGCTCGGACGGTTGGAACAGGCGCACGCCGAACACGGCCAGCCACGACGTCGCACCACCCGCCGTGTAGCCAAGCCCGGGTATACGAGGACTCAGCAGCAGGAACGCCCCGAGCGCGATCAGGGGCCCCTGCCAACCGCGCAGGCGGGTGTAGTCGTAGGCCCAGGCGAGGACGAGCGGAACCAGCCCGACGCCGATACCCACCGCGTGGCGGAGGAGCATCCCCTCCCCGCCGTCCATACCGAGTGTCGCCGATGCCACCATGACCGATCCATAGACCACAAGCGCGAGCGCCCACAGCAGAAGCGGGACATGGACGACATCGAAAAAGCGCCTGGATGTCGACTTGTGCGTGCGCGACCTAGCCACGGGCGATCACCTCGACACGTCCGTGGTGCGGATAGTCACGATCGGACGGCCGAGCAACTGGGCCAGTATGTTGCGCGCGGCGGGGCCGGTCACCGAGCCGCCATGCCCGCCCTGCTCGACGAGAACGGCAACGGCGTACCGAGGAGCGTCGGCCGGCGCATACGCGCAGAACACCGCATAGTCGTCCTTGCCCTTCACCTCAGCCGTGCCCGTCTTGCCCGCCACAGGGATACCGAACCCGGAAAACGCGCCCTTGGCCGTGCCGTCGCGGGTCACGTCAACGAGTGAACGTCCTATCACGCCGAGGGACGCCTCCGAGGCGCCGCTCTCGGCGAACACCTCGGGCTCGACCACACGCACGACCGCGCCCGAACTGTCGAGCACCGCCTCAAGCACGTGCGGTCGCATGACGGTACCGCCGTTGGCGATCCCGGCGTAGAGTGCCGCCATCTGAAGAGGCGAGGCGAGGGTGTCGCCCTGGCCGATCGCCATGTTGACGGTGTCGCCGGGCAGCCACATCTGATACTCGGGGTAGTTGCGGTTGAACTCCTTCTTCCACTCAGCGTCCGGGATCCTGCCGGCCACCTCACCCGGAAGATCGATCCCCGTCTTCTGTCCGAGCCCGAATGCGCGAGCCTCAGCCTGCAACTCCTCAGCCTTGCGCTTGTACAGCTCATAGCCGATCTCATAGAACACCGTGTCGCAGGAGTGCTTCATGCCCGCCCGCAACGACAGCGTGCCGTGACCCGTGCGCTTCCAGCAGCGCTTCGGCCACTGCTTCCCCATCTCGGTCCACGTGCCCGTGCAGACGTACGTGGTGCCCTCGGCTGCGATGCCCGTCTCGAGTCCCGCGAGCGCCGTCACGACTTTGAACGTCGAAGCAGGCGGATAGGCCGCCATGATCGCGCGATTGTTGAGCGGATACTCGCTCGACTTGGCGTTCAGGGCCTCCCACTCGGCGGTGCTGATGCCACCGAGGAACGCCGAGGGATCGTATGTCGGCGCGCTCGCCATAGCGATGACCTCGCCGGTCGCGACATCGAGGACGACGGCCGCGCCAGCCTTGGTGCTGGTGTACCCCTGTCGGCGGGCTTCAGCGATGGCGGCGGCAAGCTGCTCCTCTGCCACGCGTTGGACCTCGATGTCGATGGTGAGCCGGATGTCGTTGCCCGGACGGGCGGGCTGCTCGTCCAGGGTCCCCTGAGGACGACCCGAGGCGTTCACCTCGATCCGCCGCCAGCCCTTGTCGCCCTGCAGCACGCTTTCGTACTGCCGCTCGGCACCGGTCTTGCCGACCGTGTCGCCAAGCTCATAGCCGGCGTAGACGTCCGAGCTCGCATACTCGTTCTCCGAGATGGCGCCCGTGTAACCGAGCAGGTGTGCGCCGATGCTGCCGTTCGGGTACTCCCGAACGGCGATCTCCTCGACTCTCACCCAGGGAAAATCGGTCTGCCGCTCGAGCAGCTGACCCACGACATCCATCGGCGCATCAAGCGCGATCACCCGTGGACGCAGGGCCTCCTGCTTCACGTCGGCGACGCGCTCGAACACCTCTGCCGGCGTCATTTCCAGCATCGCCGCAACCTCGCCGAAGATGTCGTCGAGCTCGCGGCGCGTAGGATCGTCGGCGGTATCGTCGTTGCGCGAGCGATTGAGCAGCACACGGACGTCCTCGTGAGACGGATCGATGCTCACCGCGAGAGCGGACCGGTTGGTCACGAGTTCGACGCCGTTGCGGTCGTAGATCCGCCCACGCGGCGCGTCGAGCGAGATCTCGCGAACCCGGTTGTTCTCCGCAAGCGCCGCGAACGAATCGCTGGTGAGCACTTGCATCATCCACAGGCGAAGCAACAACGCCGTCAGTACGACGACGATGACGATGCCGAGGGTCGCGAACCGCGACTTGAGTTCTTGCCGATACGTGGACATGGGTGAGCGGGGCTCCCGAATGGCCGCAGCCGCATGCTTTCAGGCGACGCGCTTGAACGACTTCATCGTACGGTCGGAGCGCAAGAAGCGCGCCAACCACGGGTAGGCGAGCAGGACCAGCATCGCATTGTACACCGCACGCGGCAGCACGACCTGCACGAGCGAGGCCCAGAACTCAGGGCTCGCACCTACGACTGCAAGGACGATCAGATAGAACGTGTCGGCCACCAGGCCGGCGATCACCGCCACGGTCACCGGTGCCAGCCAGCCCTCGGCAAAGAGGTTCTCCTGCAACATGCCTCCGGTGTAGCCGGTCACCGCCAGTACGAGCGCCCACGCACCCACCGGTGCAGTGCCGAGCAGGTCGAGCAGCAGCCCCGCACCGAACCCGGCGATAGCGCCCGCCGAGGGGCCTTCGACGAATGCCAGGGTGATCACGACGAGTAGGAGCAGGTTGGGCACCACGCCAAAGATGGCAAGGTGAGGGGCGAGCATCACCTGCAGCACGAATGCCGCGGCCAGCGCACCCACCGTTGTCCACGACCGCCTCACTCGACCTCCCCCGCATCGGTCTCGGTGGAAGATCCCACCAGCACGAACACCTCTTCGAGGAGATCCACCGGAACCCGGGAGGTCACGCCGATGCGCGGGTAGAGCTCCCCGCGCCTGTCGTCGACGGAAACGACGTCGCCTACAACGATGCCTTTGGGATAGACCCCGCCGAGTCCGCTCGTGAGCACGACGTCCCCCACCTGCGGAAGCATGGTGCGGTCAACGAAGTCCAACGAGAGTGCGCCGCCGACCGAGCCGCGCATGACACCGAGTGCGCGGGTCGACTGGATCATCGCGGCAACACCGCTCTGCTGGTCCGTGATCAGCCTCACGGTCGATGACCTCGCGGAGACCTCGGCCACCTGCCCGACGAGACCCTGGGCCGCGATGATCGGCATCCCCGGCTCAACGCCGTCCTCAGAACCCCGGTCGATGACCACCACGCCCTCCCAGGAACTCAGCGGACGCTGAATGACCCTCGCACCAAGCTTGGCAAGGTTCCGCTCCTCGGCGAACTCGACGAGGGCGCGCAACCGCTCGTTCTCCTGCCGGGCCTCCTCGAGCTCCGCCAAGCGGGCGTGGAGCTCATCGTTCTGTTCTTCGAGCGCGTCGAGACGCTCCCGGGAGGCTCCGATACCCTCGAAGAACGAACTCACGGCACGCACGGGGCTCGTGATAGCGGTCCCGGCGCTCGCGATGGGCGCGCTCACCGCAAGGGTCGCGCGTCGGGCCGAGTGAAGAATGCCGTCGTCACCTTCACGGAAGTACACGGTGAGCAGCACGAGTGAGGCGGCGACCAGTACCACCAACAGCGTGGTGTTCGCTCTCTTCGGTTCAGGCTGACCGATGCGCATCTTAGGAATCGGCCTCCGCCCTACCGTGAGACCGTCAGGACCTTCTTGAGGACGTCGATCTCCTCGAGGGCCTGAGCCGATCCGAGCACGACGTTGATGAGCGCATTCTCGGACACGTGCACGGGCATTCCGGTCTCGAAACGGAGCCGATCGTCGAGGGCGCGCAGGAGCGCGCCGCCGCCGGTCAGGACGATGCCGTACTCCATGATGTCGCTCGATAGCTCGGGCGGGGTCTTCTCCAGCGTGCCCTTGATCGCCGAGATGATCGCCATCGTGGGCTCCTCGATCGCGATCCTGACCTCCTCCGAGGAGACCTGGAACGTGCGCGGCAGGCCGGTGAGAAGGTCACGGCCGCGAACCTCGACGTCGAGTTCTTCCGTGAGCGGGTGCGCCGATCCTATCTCGAACTTGATCTCCTCGGCAGTCCGCTCGCCGATGAGTACGTTGTACTCCTTCTTGATGTGGGCGATGATCGCCTCGTCGAACTCGTCTCCGCCGATGCGGATTGACTGTGCCACGACGATTCCGCCGAGCGAGATGACCGCCACCTCGGTGGTGCCTCCGCCGATATCGACGACCATGTTGCCGGTGGGCTCCTGGATAGGAAGACCCGCGCCGATAGCTGCGGCCATCGGCTCCTCGATGAGGTACGCGCTCCGCGCACCCGCCTGCATCGTCGCCTCGAACACCGCGCGCTTCTCGACCTCGGTGACTCCTGACGGCACGCAGACGACCACGCGCGGTTTGGGCTGCCACGGAAAGCGCTTGATACGCGTCTTGTTGATGAAGTACCGGAGCATCGCCTCGGTGACCTCGAAGTCGGCGATGACGCCGTCCTTGAGCGGGCGGATCGCGACGATGCTGCCGGGCGTACGCCCGAGCATCCGCTTGGCGTCGATACCGACTGCCAACACACGCTTGGTGTCACGCTCGACTGCCACGACGGACGGCTCGATAAGCACGATGCCCCGACCCCGCACGGATACGAGAGTATTGGCGGTGCCAAGATCGACCGCCATGTCCCCGCCCCACGAGTCGAAGAACATATCGATAAGCGACAAGAGCGCTTCTCTCCTTTCGGCGCACCCTTACAGGCGCACGCGTGCGTCCCACGACGCACAAAAGACGCGCGGCGAACGCTCCCACCGCGCGGGTAAGTCCGCACATCGTGAGAAGTGTAGCAGATGAGCGCGTGACAAACACGCGATGATGCCGCGCTGACACGACAACGGCGCAGGTAGATGAGGGTGTCGCTACATCAGTCCGAGGTCCCGGAGGCTGGTATGACCGTCCCCCTCGCCGATGATCACATGGTCGAGTACCTCGATGCCGAGCACGTCACCGGCTTTCACGAGACGTCTCGTGAGCTGGATGTCTGCACCGGACGGGGTCGGATCGCCGCTCGGGTGATTGTGCACGACCACCACGGAGGCGGCCGAGACCTTCACCGCCTCTTTGAACAGTTCACGGGGGTGAACAATCGACGCGTTCAAGCTGCCAACGGACACCTCGATGGTTCGCAGAAGCTGATTCTTGGTGTTGAGCGCGAGCGCCCAGAAGTGCTCCCGGTCCGATCCCCTCAACTGCGGTGCGCAGAGCCTGACGACGTCCTCGGGTCGCGTGACGACGGGCTTGGCGGCGCCGCGCGGAAGCACCGAGCGTCGGCCGAGTTCGAGCGAGCCGAGCAGTCTGGCCGCCGCCGCAGGTCCGACTCCGTCGAGACACACCAGGTCATCCGCGCTCAGGCGCCAGATGCCATCGGGAACCGGGTGGCGCGCTACGATCCCCTCACCGAGTGTGCCGGTGCAGTCGCCGAGTACCAGTGACAGGAGCGCGGCGTCAGACACTGCGCCACACTGCCCGAACAACACGAGATCGCGCGCGGATCCCTGCACTCCTACCAGGCGCGGCGCCATGCCGTCCTCCCCCCGTTCGTCTACCGCTTCGTGATGCGGGAGACCACGCCGCCGGCCACCAGGCCGGTGGCCGCGCCCACAGCGAGCGCGACGAGCACCGAGGGAGGTGCGAGGACGAACACCGATGTACTACCCAGCACGAGTGCGGCCACCAGGAACTGTCCGAACATGTGACCGACCGATCCAGCCGCCGAGAGTCCGACGGAGGAGAGAGAGGGCAGGCCCCGCTGCAGCACGACCATCACGCCGAGGGAGAGCGCCGCCCCGGCAGCCGCCATCGCGAACACTGGAGAAGCGATCGTCCCGGTGAGAAGGCCGATCACGACGACACGGCCGCCGCTGACGAGCGCGGCCACGCGCGCACCGCACAGCATCAGAGCCACGACCACCGCGATGTTTGCAAGACCGATACGAAGCCAGGGCAGGACGGCTATGGGCGGCAGGGACGACTCTATGAGCCCGAGCACGACCGCGGTCGCAAGAAGCGCCGACGCGTATGCCACGCGCAGGGTCGCACAGCGAAAGCCGGGCTGCGCCTCATGTAGCCTGTCAGCGAACGCGTGCGTCGAGTTCATCGAGGCCACCCCCCTCAATGCGAACGATGACTCCGTTGGGGACACATGCGATCACTGATCCAGGAGCCGAGATTCGACCTGTACGCACGCACGTGTGATCGGGGCAGTCGGCTTCTGTGACAGCCACCGCTCCGTCTGCGATACGCACCACTACCTCGCCCCTCGCACCGACTACCGTGAGTACCTCGTCGGAGTCCAGATTCCGCGTCGTCATCCCGCCCGGTCCGGCTATGGCGACGCGCATGGCATCGGCTGCCCCGGCGGATACCGCGACCGGCCAACTGACAACCGCCGCAACAGCGATGACGGCGATAACGATGCGGTCGGCCCGGGTCATGGCTCTACGCTTCCTCAACGGCCTTCGCCGGGGTCTTGACGTCGGGGCCGACACCATCGGCTGCCACCGCATCGACGCCCGAACGGTGACCGTAGAAGTCGATGCATTTCTGCGGGCACACCTCGACGCAAGCGCCACACCCGGTGCACTTCTCGTAGTCGACGACCGCAAGCATGTCGATCACATGAATGGCGTCGTGCGGACACTCCCGCTCGCACTTCTTGCACGCGATGCAGCAGGCCGTACAGTTGGCCCTCCGCACCTTGACCTTGTCGCGCGCGTTGCACCGCATGACGATGGGCGCCGCCTCAGGCACGAGTTCGAGCAGCGTCAGCTGGCCGCGCGGACATTCGCGTACGCAGATGCCGCATCCCGTGCACTTCACCGGATCGATCACCGGAAGGCCACGCGCGTCCATGCTGATGGCGTCGAACGGACACGCCCGCTCGCAGTCACCGAGACCGATGCACCCCCAGGCACAGGCGAGCGGTCCTCCCGCGAGCCGATTGGCCGCGGCGCATGACGGCACACCCGCGTAATCGTACACACGCACGGCCTTATCGCCGCCACCGCAACCGCGAGCACAGATCACCGATGCCATCTCGCATGCGGCCGCACCCATGATCTCGGCGACCGCATCGGCGACCGACTGTCCCCCGGCCACACATGCGGTCGGCGGGATCTCGCCGGCGACTATGCCCTCGGCGACGGCGAAACAGGAGGGTCTTCCACACGCACCACAGTTCGATCCCGGAAGCGCCCCCACGACTGCGCCTACCCGAGGATCGATCTCTACGTGGAACTTCTTGGCAGCGGTCGACAACACTGCCGACGTGATGAGCCCGATAAGGCTCAGCGCACCGACCGCTTTGGCTATGAGTACGAGATCCACGCAGTCACCTCACAGTCCGAACCAGCCGGAGAACCCTACGTACGCGAGCGAGAGCAGCCCGGCGGTGATGAACGCGATCGGAGAGCCTTTGAACGCACGTGGCACGCTCGCCAGTTCGAGCCGTTCGCGAAGTGCCGCGAACGTGATGAGCGCGAACCCGAAGCCGATCGAGACGCCGAGCGTATAGATAAGCGCCTGCCCGAGGCTGAGCGATGCGCCCACCGGGATGTTGAGCTTGAAGAACCCGGGCTTGGCCGCCTCCGTCGCCGTAGCGAGCACGGCACAGTTCGTCGTGATCAGCGGCAAGAAGATGCCCATCGCGCGATAGAGCACGGGACTGGACTTGCGCAGGTACATCTCCACGAACTGTACGAGCGAGGCGATGATCAGGATGAACGCCGGGATATACAGGAACTCACCGACACCGAGCGGCGCAAGCACGAACTCCCAGACCACCCATGTGGCCGTCGATGCCATCATCATCACGAAGACGACCGCAAGGCTCATCCCCATCGACGTCTCCATGTTGCCCGAGACACCGAAGAACGGGCACAGACCGATGAACCGGGTCAGCAGGATGTTGTTGATAAGCGCACCGCCGATGAACAGCAGCGCGAACTGGCTTATCGTCGACATGCGCGCGCCTCCGCTCGTGCCGCCGAACGCTCGCCGAGCCACCGTGTACCGGCGATCATGAAACCGAACACAAGGAATGCCCCGGGGAACAGGAGCAGGACACTCGGAGGGGCATATCCTGCAGGTAGCCGGACCAGCGTGGTCTCGAACCACACGATCGCGCCGGTGCCGAACAGTTCACGGATGGTAGCGAGCACGACCATAACCAGCCAGAAGCCGATGCCCATGCCCAGTCCGTCCGCGATCGCGAGCAGCGGCTTGTTGTGGTAGGCGAAAGCCTCGGCGCGACCAAGGATCATACAGTTGACCACGATCAGAGGGATCCAGATGCCCAGCACCTGGTAGATCCCGGGGACGAACGCCTTCATCACGAGATCTACGATCGTGACGAACGAGGCGATCACTACGATGAAGATGGGTATGCGGACCTCACTCGGAATCGCGTTTCGAAACACGGAGACGAGAATGTTGCTCATCGTCACGACGAACACTACCGCGAGCCCCATGAACAGCGCATTCTGCACCTGCGTGGACACCGCGAGGGTGGCGCACAGGCCGATCATGAGAACGGTGAGCGGGTTCTCGATGCCGATGCCCTGCCGGAACGTCCGTATCCACTCGTTCACTGCGCCCCTCCCTCCTCGCCAGCCAGCACCGCGGCATACACGCGTCCCGCCGCCGCGACACCGTTCCTGACACCGTTTGCCGAGCGCGTCGACCCACTGATCGAATCAAGCGCCCTGACATCGGCGTCACCGAAGCCTGCCGGAAGCGTGACGAACTGCTCGATGAACCACGACTCTGTAAGGACCTTCGTACCGAGACCCGGCGTTTCGTTCATCGACAGGATGCTGACACCCGTGACTGAACCAGATGTGTCCAAACCTATAACCAGCTGCATAGGCCCGCCGTAGCCCCGTGAGGCGAGCTTGATCGCCCACCCGACGTGCGCGCCTGCCTCACTCGCCCGGTACACGTCCTTGAGGTCGGTCGGGCCGGCGGCGGCAGCCGCAGCCTCCAGCAGCGCAGCGTCTGCGACGATCTCGAAGTCGTCGGCATCGGGCAGCACCGCCTGAAGCGAACGCTCCTCGGCCAGCCGATTCTGCTCCGCGATGCGCGGAGCGGTGGCGGCGTAGGTGAGCGACAGCCCGAGCGCCGCGGAGACGCAGGCGACGAGGACGGCGATGACGAGACGGATAGACTTAGACATCGCGCTTCACCCACCCGAACGTCCGCGGCCGGGTCATCCGGTCGATCAGCGGCGCCAGCCCGTTCATGAACAGGATCGCGAACGTGGTCGACTCGGGCATGGCTCCCACGAACCGACCGACAGCATTGAACAGCCCGCAACCGACGCCGTAGACGATGCGGCCGGTCTTGGACATCGGGGAGGACACGTAGTCGGTCGCCATGAAAAACGCGCCGAGCATCACGCCGCCCGCAAGGATGTGGAAGAGGGCATCGGCGCCGAACGCCCACGACACGAGCGCCATCGTCCCGATGTAGCCCGCCGGGATGCGCCAGTCGATGATACCCCTGACGATGAGGAGCAGCCCGCCGGCGATCAACAGCGCGGCCGAGACCTCGCCGAGCGACCCCTCGAGGTTGCGCAACAGCAGCGGTTGGTACTGCGCCGCAAGGTCGAACCCGTACGCGCCCGATGCGGCTCGATCGGCGGCCGCGACAGCCAGGCGCGTGGCACCCGAGATCGCGTCGAATCCCTCGGCGGTCACCTCGGGCAGTGTCTGGAACCAGCCGCGGCTCGGCGCGGCTGCAAAGACCCCGGCCCACGAGACCGCAACGAACGCGCGACCCACCAAAGCAGGGTTGAACAGATTGTGTCCCAGCCCGCCGAACAGTTGCTTGGCCAGGCCGATCGCAACGAGCGCGGCCGCCGCAGCCACCCACCAGGGTGTTCGCGGGGGCAGGCTCATCGCCAACAGAAGCCCGGTCACGAGAGCGCTTCCGTCGGTGAGCGTCTGAGGTCGACGTGCGATCGCATTCCATACGTACTCGGTTGCGAGCGCGACGCCTATGCATATAAGGAGAAGCTGGGCGGCGACCCAGCCCATCGTCACGACCGCCCACAGCGCCGACGGCGCGAGCGCCGCGACGACCCAGAGCATGATGTGCGTGCAGGTCGTCGGCGCCGCTATGTGTGGCGCCGGTCCGACTACCCGCGCCTCGATGGCGTCGTCCATCAGCTCACCCCCTTCGCAAGCGCGGCCGCCTTGGCGAGCCTGATGAGCTGGAGCAACGGACGTCTCGTGGGACAGACGTACGAGCAGACGCCACACTCGATGCAGTCGATAGGGCGCCGTGCCGCGGCCGAATCCCACATGCGGCGGTTGGCGTAGTTGGCGATCGCGTAGGGCTCCAGGCCCATCGGGCAGCCCACGGTGCACCTTCCACACCTGATGCACGGCTGGTCGCCGATGATGGCAGGAGCGGCGACTCCCGGCGCAAGGGCGACGATCCCTGACGTGCCCTTCGTCACCGGCACGTCGAGCGAGGCGAGCGCCTGTCCCGTCATCGGACCGCCCGCGATCACGCGCTCCACCGGACCCGAGAACCCGCCGGCGATCTCTATGAGCTCACTCACGAGCGTGCCCAAGACGACGCGATAGTTGCCGGGCCTGGCGACCTCCCCGGTCACGGTGACGATACGCTCCGTGAGTGGCTTGCCGTGCTCGAGCGCATCGGCGATCGCGGCAGCGGTGGCCACGTTGTGGACGAGCGCACCGGTCGCGGCCGGGAGCTTCCCATGCGGAACCTCGGCGCCGAGCAAGGCGTAGATCAACTGCTTCTCGGCGCCTTGAGGGTAGCGTGTCGGGAGCACTTGGATCTCGACGTCATCTCCGGCCTCGGCACGCAGCGCCTCGACCGCGTCGGGCTTGTTGGACTCCACAGCGATGACGATCCGCTTCGCGCCCACGATCCGGCCGATGTGGCGAGCGCCGGCTACGACCCTCTCCGGCTGCTCGACCATGAGCCGATGATCGCACGTGAGGAATGGCTCGCATTCGCAGCCGTTCAGGATGAGGACCTCGATGTGCATGTCTTTGGGCGGGGTCAGCTTCACCACACTCGGGAAGGTCGCCCCACCCAGGCCTACGATACCCGCGGCCCGGATGCGACCGCGTTCGTCATCTGCCGTCACTTTCAGGTAGCCCTCAAGGTCCTGCTCTGCATCGGGCTCGATCGTGACCGCAGCGACCCGGGCGCCACCGGTCGTGAGGGTGTCGCTGATCGCGGTGACCGTGCCGGCCACGGGACTGTGAATCGGGGCACTGACCACGGCATCGACCGATCCGATGACCTGGCCTCGCGCAACGCGATCGCCGACAGCCACCGTGGGAACGCAGGGGGCGCCAAGGTGTTGACTCATCGGAAGCACAAGCCGGGCAGGAACGGGCGCCCATTGGATCGCGGACGCCGACGTCGCCTCCTTGTGCTCAGGCGGGTGGACACCACCCCTGAACACCTGTCTTGCCACAAGCACCCCTCCCCATCCGCCACTGCAGCATCCAGCCGTCCCGACCGCCACCTACGAGAAGAAGATCGCGATTTCCCGCTCCGCGCTCTCGGGAGAGTCGGAACCGTGCACGATGTTCGCGTCGAGCGACAGCCCATAGTCACCACGGATCGTCCCGGGAGCGGCGACCTTGGGGTCGGTCGCACCGATGAGCTTGCGGACCACAGCCACCGCCTCGGGACCCGAGAGCACCATCTTGACGACCGGGCCCGACGTTATGTACGCGACGAGTCCGTCGTAGAACGGTTTGCCCTGGTGCTCGACGTAGTTCGCTGCGGCCTGCTCCGCACTCACCTGGCCGAGTTCAAGGCGCTCGACGGTAAGACCGACACCCTCGAACCTGGCGACGATCTTCCCGACAAGCCCTCGCGCGACCGCGTCCGGCTTGATCATGCAGTAGGTCTTCTGACTCACGCGCACTCCTTCTGTCTTGATGGATGAGTTGGTTTCGTGCCATTTAGCAGCACCACGGCACATGATGCAAGAGGGCTGATACGCGGCGTCGCCAAAGGCACGCGCTCCGATGGCGATGAGGTCCTAGAGACCACCGTCCATGGAACTGAATGAGCTGGCGACACCCGAGACCTTCCACCCTACGCCCTCGCGCGCCAGCGAGATCTCGTAGGTGACGGTCCCTCCCTGCTCGAGGACCACAGCCACGTCAGCCTTCGATGTGCGTGCCGCCCGAACCACGCGCACGATCTCGTACGACGTCCACGCTGGCGGCAGGCTCGACATCGCCTTGTCGACATCGCGAGCCGGCACGGCGACCCAGTAGGAGTCCACCGGCTCGCCCGCGCCGTACGCCTCCATCATCCCCAGCACGGTCATCTGCTGCGTGGGATAACCGACGCCGTACAGGTACGCGCCCACCAGGATCCCGGCGATCACCACGACCACGGACCCCCACGTCACGAGCGTCAGCCACAGCGGACGCGCCTGCCGCTCATCGAGCCGCTCGCGCCGCCGCGCATCCCGATCGGCCGCACGCATCTCGGCATCGGTGATCGTGAAGAATCGAGACACGTCCTCGGTCTCGTCGGAATCAGGAACAGACGCCCTCTGCCCGACTGGCTCGGAGAACACCGGCGGCATCTCGCCGGTAGACCAGCCCTCGACGCGATCGGAGCCGCGGTCCACCTCGAGACTCGACCGGTACGCGGCCTCCATCGCGGCCGTCAGGCTGTAACCGAACTCATCCCGCGCGCGCTCGAACGACGCGATCGCCAGATCGTGCATCCCGAGCGCCGCGTACGCCATGCCGAGGTTGGCCGCAGCGCGTCCACGACCCTTGTACCCGGGCATGTCGAGAGCCGCCCGGTACGCGCCGACGGCGTCCTCCGGACGATTGAGGGCGATGAAGCACAGGCCGAGGTTGTTGAGGGCCTTGCCCGGATCGGGGTTCCGGTCGTCGAGAGCCGCCTTCCGGTACGCGTCGGCCGCATCCTCGAGCCGGCCCATCTGGTAGAACGCGCCCGCAAGCCCCTGGAGGGCCTTGTACCGGCCCGCGTATCCCTCATCGTTCAGCGCGCGCTCGAACGCCGGCGCCGCCTCCGAAAACGAGCCGAGTGTCGCCCGTGCGGTACCAAGGTTACACGCCACAGCGGACTCATCGCTGTATGTGCCGTCCTCCAGCGCGCGCTCGTACACAGCGCACGCGTCGTCAAAGCGCTTGAGCTTCATGAGAGCGTTGCCGGCTCGGTGGAACGCATACCCACTGCCCTCGCTCCGGCCGGCGGTCGCGGCCAGGTACTCACGTGCGGCCGTCGTCCAGTCTCCTGCCGCGTATGCGGCGTCGGCAACGGCAATGCGCGTATCGTCCACGGTCAGCCCCTTCTATCGCTGGATGGTGATGGACTCGATCACGTCGCCGACCTGGATCGTGTCCACGACTTCCATCCCCGAGACGACCTGTCCGAACACCGTGTACTGTCCGTCGAGGTGCGGCTGCGCCTCGAAGCAGATGTAGAACTGGGAACCTGCCGAGTCAACGGCTTGTGACCTGGCCATGGCGAGCGTTCCGCGCTCGTGAGTCCTGTCGTTGAATTCTGCCTTCTGCTTCCAGCCCGGCCCGCCCGTCCCCACTCCGGGAGCTCCGGCCATGACCTCGGCAGAAGTCAGATCACGGGTGAGCGGGTCGCCGCCCTGCGCCATGAAACCGGGAATGACCCGGTGGAACTTGAGGCCGTCGTAGAACCCGTCGTCGGCCAGTTCGATGAAGCTCGCAACGGTGTTTGGAGCCGCATCGGCGAAGAACTCGAGGGTGACCACACCCTTCGAGGTCGTCATGACGGCGACCTCGGAACCGGTGACCTGGACGTCAGAGACGTGCATGGAATCCTCCTCGGGTGTGGGCTGGGGCTCGCTCACGGCGGCCGAGCCAAGCGGCGCATCACCGTGCATCTGGTCCGGTTCGCCTGCGTCTTGCGACCCGGTCGAACAGCCGGCGAGGAGCATTATGCCGACGAGAGCGAGCGTGCTGAGGGCGATCGGGCGGCGCGTGGCAGACGACTTCATGGCTTCCTCTCGAGACCTGCACGAGCGGGCGGATGTCCGTTCGCCGGACCGCCCCATTCTAACAGTGGGGTTGGGCCGCGTCAGCGTTCATCGCGCGGGGCCGGAAGAGCCTGTGCCTTGTGTTATCGTGTGCATCACGTCGCCGTCCTCCTTTGGCGGTCGGTAGACCGCGTGAACAGGGTCCAGACGCCGGACCGCTCCCGCGCCGCTCGTGACGCACGCAAGCCGGCATCCGGACCTGTGTACAGTCATCGGTTGGTTCGCGAGGAGGCGATGCTCATGGGAGCAGTCAGCACCGACAAGGTACGCAACGTCGTCCTGCTTGGCCATGGAGATGCCGGAAAGACATCGCTGGCCGAGGCGATGCTCTTCATGGCAGGACAGACCAGCCGCCTCGGCAGCGTGGCCGACGGACACTCCAACCTCGATTACGAGTCCGAGGAGGTCCGCCGCAAGATCACCCTGAACCTCACGCTCGCACCGGTCGAGCACAACGGGGTGAAGATCAACATCATCGACACCCCGGGCTACGCCGACTTCATGGGCGATGCGGTGGCCGGTATCGAAGCGGCCGAGATGGCACTGTTCGTCATCGACGCGGTCGCCGGCGTGCAGGTTCAGACCCGCAAGCTGTGGAAGATCGCGACCGAGATGGGCATCGCGAAGTCCATCTTCATCAATCGCATGGACAAGGAGCACGCCGACTTCAACGCCGCGATGACCACGCTCGCCGGCGCGTTCGGACATCGCGTGGGCGCAGTTCAACTCCCCATCGGGCGCGAGTCGGACTTCAGGGGCGTCATCGACATCATCCGCATGAAGGCGTACCTGCACCAAGGTGAGACAGAGGAGATCGTCGACATACCGGCCGACATGATCGACGCGGCCGAAGCCGCACGCGACAAGCTCTGCGAGCTCGTCGCCGAAGCCGACGATGCCTTGATGGAGAAGTATCTCGAGGGTGAGCGTCTGACCCAGGAGGAGCTCGAGACCCTGCTGGACAAGGCCATCGCGCAGGGGATCTTCATCCCCGTCTTCGTCGGCTCGGCCACCACCCTCCAGGGGATCGAAGACCTGATGGACGACATCGTGACCTTCTTTCCGGAGCCCACTGCTCACGGTCCGCTCACGACGACCGATGGCCGAGAGGTGCCGTTCTCGACCGGTGGCAACGTGGCGGTCCACGTCTTCAAGACACTCGCCGACCCGTACGTCGGTCGCATCAACTTCGTGAAGATCGTCTCCGGCACGCTCGCGCCCGGCTCGGAGCTCGTGAACTCCCGCACCGGGAAGAAGGAGCGCATCGCTCACGTCTTCAAGATGACCGGCAAGGAGACGACCGGTATCGACGGCGCGCCCGCCGGCGACATCGCGATCGTCACCAAGCTTGCTGACACCCTCACCAACGACACCCTCTCGGCTGCGGGGGACGTCGCATTCGCGCCGCTGCCGGTGCCCGAACCACTCTACCCCGTCGCCATCGTCGCCAAGACCAAGGCCGACGAGGACAAGCTCGGCACCGCGCTCAAGGCCGTCGTCGAAGAGGATCCCTCGCTCTCGCTGCGCCGTGACGAGGAGACCCATCAGACGGTCGTCACGGCCCTCGGCGAGGCTGCGATCGACGTGCTTCTCGCCCGGCTCCGCGAGCGCTTCCACGTTGAAGCCGAGCTCCAGGATCTGCGCGTTCCCTACCGGGAGACGATCCGCAAGACCGCCCAGGCACAGGGTCGGCACAAGAAGCAGACCGGCGGCAGCGGCCAGTTCGCCGACTGCTGGCTGCGCGTCGAACCCAATCCGGGCGGCGGCTACGAGTTCGTCGACGAGATCGTCGGCGGCAGGATCTCAAAGCCCTACATCGTCGCCATAGACAAGGGTGTCCAGGACACCATGACTTCGGGCGCGATCGCAGGGTACCCGGTCCAGGACGTTCGGGTGGCCGTCTATGATGGCTCGATGCACTCGGTCGACAGCAACGAGATGGCATTCAAGACCGCCGCCCGCATCGGCTTCCGCGCCGCCGCCGAGAAGGCGGATCCGGTCATCCTCGAACCGATCGCCACCCTGACGATCGAGGTGCCCGACGAGCACGCCGGCGCGGTCATGGGCGATATCTCCTCGATCCGCGGCCGCATCCTCGGCATGGAAGCACCCGATGCCGGCATGCAGGTCATCCGCGCGCAAGCGCCGTATGCCGAGGTCGTCCACTACTCACCGCATCTGCGCTCGATCACGAGCGGCACCGGGACCTACACGATCACGATCGAAAGCTACGAGCAGGTCCCCGGAGACATCCAGAGGCGGCTGGTCGACGAGTACCAGAAGGAACGCGCCGAGGGCCACTAGCCGCCTCCGGCGCCGCACGCATGACGAGAGGCCGACCCTCGATCGACGGGTCGGCCTCTCGGCTTGTTGTGATGGCGCCCTCTGTAGGATTCGAACCTACGACCTTCTGCTCCGGAGGCAGACGCTCTATCCCCTGAGCTAAGAGGGCAACGGGGGTGTCACGCCCGAGAACAGTAGCACAGGCGTCCGGGTGTTTCCACCGGCGGTCCCGCCCGCTATCCTTGCCCCAACGCCCCCGTCGACAGGCGAAGCATATGACCCCCGGCAGAATGCTTCTCATCGTCAATCCCACGGCTAACCACGGCGAGACCGAGACGGTCTTCCCCGCCATCGCCAAACTGCTGCAAAGCGTGGCGCACGACACGGTATACACCACGCATACCGGGCACGCCGCCGACATCGCCGCCTCAGCCGCGGGATACGACACGCTGGTTGCCGTCGGCGGAGACGGGACCGTCCACGAGGTCCTCAACGGCATCATGCGACGGCCCGCCGACGACCGCCCGACGCTCGGCCTCATCCCTACCGGCAGCGGCAACGACACCCGGCGCGCACTCGGCATCCCGACCGATCTCACCGACGCGACGCTCACCCTTGCTTCAGGTGTACGGCGCTCCTTCGACATAGGCGTGTGCAACGGCGTGTACTTCAACAACTCGTTCGCGGCCGGCCTCGACGCCCGCGTGACCGCCAAGGCGGTCGAGTACAAGGTCACCACGAAGCGCTCGGGCCTGTGGCTGTATCTCACCGCACTGCTTCACGTCCTGTTCCACGAGCTCTACCCCCACCGCGTGCGTATCTCGTTCGACGGTGAACCCCCGGGCGAGGTCGACCTTCTGATCGTGGCGGCCACGATCGGCCCGACGTACGGCGGCGGTTTCTACATCACCCCCGATGCGGTGCCCGACGACGGCCTGCTCGAGGTGTGTGTCATCGACCCTCTCTCGCTCCCGCAGGCGCTGGCGCGGCTTCCGTTCGTCATCTTCGGGAAGCACACGAGGATGCGGCCGGTCCACATGTCGCGCCACGTCTCGATCACCGTGGAGAGCGACGATCCCATGCCGGCCCAGATCGACGGCGAGGTCATGGTGGACCGACGCTACGAGATCAGGCTCCTGCCTGGCGCGATCGAGTGCATAGTGCCGGGGGCGTGAGCGCCGTGAACGCCGGAACCCTCCTGCTTACAGCACTCGCCTCCTATGCGATCGGGTCGATCCCGTGGGCATACACGATCGTCCGCGCGGTGACCGGCGAGGACGTGACCGCACACGGGACCGGCAACGTCGGCGCGATGAACGTGCGCCGCACGACCGGATCCTGGGGCTGGTTCGCGGTCGCCATGGTCGCCGATGCGCTCAAGGGCATCATCCCGGTGGCGATCGCGAAAAGCCTGGCGTTCGATTCGCTCGCGACGCCGGTCGGCATACTCATGCAGGGATCGTCACCGGACGCGGCTGCGCTCGGCCTCATGCCGATGGCGGCTGTCGCAGGCGCCGTCCTCGGTCACAACTACTCGGTGTGGCTCGCGATCAAGAAGCGGCGCTTCGGGCGGACGGGCAAAGGCCTCGCGACCGGAGGCGGCGCGCTGCTTTCCTACGACTGGCGCTACTGCCTCGCGGTCGTAGTCGTCGGGCTTGCGACCATCGCCGTGACACGGTACATGATGGCCGGCCAGGTCGCCGCCGCAGCGACCCTTCCCGCGGCCGCCCTCATCGCACGCTCACCGGACTGGCCGTTCGCGCTTGCCATGGGGCTCGTGGTCTATGCCGCACACCACCGTCGCTTCGTCGGGCTGCTTCGTGGTCAGGAGCCGCAACTCTACATCCATGACCGCAGCGGGCCGAGGGGCTGATGTAGCGACTCGCGACCTGTCGTCCGGACGTTCAGAAGGCCGGGCCGCTGCCGGCCCGGCCTTCTGAACACTCACAGACCG
>JAXMLJ010000076.1:0-2640 GCA_034368805.1 Coriobacteriia bacterium | reverse complement strand
CGCGCGCGACCACCTCAGCATACGTTCCGGAGTCGTACGGACGCGCCATCGCGGCAAGCGTGGCGTCCGCGCCCGACTGCAAGGGTATGTGCAGGTGCCGGCAGAGCGCCGGCGTCGAAGCGGCCACGGCAAGCAGCTCCTCGGACACATCGCCCGGCTCGATGCTCGACAGCCGAAGACGCGGCACGCCTGTCGCAGCCACCGCCTCCACAAGTCCCGGCAGCGTGACCCCGTCCGCATCGTATCGGCCGATGTTGATGCCGGTGAGCACGACCTCCGCGACACCCGCTTCCACGAGTTCGCGGACCCGGCCGAAAACCTCGGCATGCGGAACCGAGCACGGCACGCCGCGAGCGTGCGGCACGATGCAGTACGAGCAGAACGTGTCGCAGCCGTCCTGCACCTTGACCTGGACGCGCGCACGGGACACTCCGCCCGCGCTGGCTCGCGTCACGACCGGCAGATCCGCCGTCCCGACGATTGCCGCGACTCGTGCTGCCACCCGGTCCTTCGCGGGCTCGACGATCACGCGATCGCCGAGTGAAGCGACGCCGCCCGGGTCGAGAGCCGCCAGGCAGCCGGTCACGACGACGGTCGGCGCGCCGGGAAGACCGAGCGCGTGCCTGATCGCCTTGCGGGCCTTGTGGTCGGCCTCGCCGGTCACGGTGCACGTGTTGATGACCACGACGCGCGCGTCGTCCTCGGCAGCGGCGATCGTCCCTGACGCGGCGAGCGCGGATGCGATGGCGTCGGACTCGGCCTGGTTCACCTTGCAGCCGAGCGTCCTCACCGCGACGCCGAAAGGCTCACCCACGGGAGGCGCCCAGTCCGCCAAGGGCATGGATGGCAAGGGCTGTCGCGATCACCCCGGCGGTCTCGGTCCGCAGGATCATCGGACCGAGTGAGACACGGACCGCGCCGGCACCCTCGAGCAGGGCGATCTCGCGAGCCGAGAGTCCCCCCTCGGGCCCGACGATCACCGACACCCGCGCATCCGGAGAGCCGGACGCCGCGAGAGCGGCAGCGACACCCGGAGCACCAGCGGCGTCCTCCCATGCGACGAGCATCGTCGTGCCACTCAGCGCGTCCGGCAGTCCGTCGAGCGAGACCATATCCACGATCTGCGGCACGTCGAGCCGGTGCGCCTGTTTGGCCGCTCCTTGCGCGATTCGGCGCCACCTGTCGGTCCGTGCGGCGACCTTCGAGGGGTCCAGCTTGACGACGCTGCGCTCCGAGGAGAACGGGACGATGCGCTCGACGCCGAGTTCGGTCGCCTGACGCACGACGGTGTCCATCTTCTCGCCCTTGGCGAGTCCCTGCGCGAGGGTCACGCGCGGCAGAGAGTCGAACGGAGGCACCACGCCCTCGCGCACGCCGCGCACCGTGTCGGCCACCTCCTCAAGCCGAACCGTCCACGCCACGCCGTCACCGACCACCTCGATCGTGTCACCCACGCCCAGGCGTAGCACATCGCGAAGATGGTGCACGTCACCGGCCGACAGGGGCAGCGTGCCACTCTCGGGCACGGGGCCCTCCGCGAAGAAGCGGCTCGCACCCATCTAGCCGACCAGCCAGTCCTTGAGCTTGGAGAGCGGCGTGCGCCCGTCGCCCTTGCCCGTCCCGAAGCTCTCGCCAAGCTCCTCGAGAAGTTCCTTCTGCCGCTTGGAGAGCTTCCTGGGCGCGAGCACATCGAGGTGCACGATGAAGTCGCCGGCGCCTCCGGACATCCGGGGCATACCGCGGCCGCGCACGCGCACCGTGTCGCCGGTGTGGACGCCGCCCGAAAACGCAACGGTCACGTCGTCGCCGAGTCCCGGCACGACCATCTCGCCGCCAAGAGCCGCCTGGGCGATATTGACGGCCGCCATCGCATGCAGATCGTCCCCTTCGCGGTGCAGATACTCATGCGGGAGCACGCGTACGGTCACGAGCAGATCGCCCGCGCGCGCACCTCTGACGCCCGCCTCACCCTTACCCGGCACGCGCAACGTGAGCCCATCCGCAATCCCGGCGGGTATCTCGACGGTCACCGTCTCCGTCTCGCTGACGCGCCCGTCACCGCCGCACTCCTGACAGGGGTCGTCGATCAGCACACCCGTCGCACCGCACCGGTCGCACGGCGACGCGGTCTCCATCACGCCGAGGATGGTCCGCCGCTGTGTCCGGCGCTGACCGCTCCCCGCGCACGCCACACACGGATGAGCCGACCCGCCCGGCGCCGCGCCACTCCCGTCGCATCTCGTGCACGTGACGGGGTGCGTCACGCTGACGTCCTTCCGGACCCCCTCGGCCGCATCCTCAAGCGTGACGGCGACTTGCACGCGCATGTCGCGTCCGTCCGGGTTCGGCCGCGCGGGCCCGGCTCCTCCACGCATGCCGCCAAAGAACACGCTGAAGATGTCGTCCATGCCGAAAAAGTCCCCGCCACCGAAGTCGGTACCATAGCCGCCGGCTGCGCGTGGGTCGGCCGTGCCGAACCGGTCGTACCGCGCACGCTTCTCGGGATCCGACAGGACCTCGTACGCCTCGTTGATCCGTTTGAACGTCTCCTCGGCTTCTTGCCCGTCGTTGACGTCCGGGTGCGTTTCCCGCGCCTTTCGGCGGAACGCCTTCTTGATGTCGTCGCCGCTCGCGTCGCGC
>JAXMLJ010000075.1:0-3115 GCA_034368805.1 Coriobacteriia bacterium | reverse complement strand
TCTTCGACGGGCGTACGCCATGGCCGCCGACGACGGCTATGAGGGCACGGACGATGCCTCACTGGTCGAACGCGCGGGCGGCGTGGTGCGCATGCTCGCCGGGCCCCGCGACAACATCAAGATCACCGTGCCGGAGGACGTGCTTCTCGTCGAGCGGCTTCTCGAAGCCCGCGCGGAAGGGAGAACCCATGGGTGACCTGAGGGTCGGTTGTGGGTACGACGTTCATCGGCTCGTCGAGGGGCGTCCGCTCGTGCTCGGCGGCGTGAAGATACCGCACGCCTCAGGCCTCCTGGGCCACTCGGACGCCGACGTGCTCGTCCATGCGCTGATGGATGCGATTCTCGGAGCGCTTCGTGAGGGGGACATAGGCCGTCTGTTCCCGGACACGGACCCGTCGTTTGAGGGTGCATCCAGCATCGAGTTGCTGAGAAGCGTGGCTTCGCTGATGAGGGAGCGGGGATTCCGTCTCGTCGACGCCGATACCGTGCTGGTGATCGAGAGCCCGAAGGTGGCCCCGTACCGCGATCAGATGCGCAGCGCGATCGCCGGGGCGCTCGGCGTGGACGTTGAGCGCATCGGCGTGAAGGCAACGACCACCGAGGGCCTGGGTTTCGCCGGCCGGGGTGAGGGAGTCGGCGCGCATGCGGTGGTGCTGCTCGATCGTGCGGCGCAGTGAGTCGGCCGGGTGCGTCCGAGCGGCGTGGCGGGACGCGCAGACCGTCAAACGTCGTGTCTGTTCGGCCCGATTTCGCACCTCGTCAGGCGTGTCGGTCTGAAGGTGCGCTTTGGTTGACACCTCTCGCATGCTGACGTGATAGTAGTGCGACTCGTTGCCGGGAGGAGTGCGAAGGGAGGTTGGGGCCAGTCATGTTGTCGCGTCTGAGGTCGGACATCGCGGCAGTCAGAGAGCGGGACCCCGCCTGCCCATCAGCGTTCTCGGCGCTCACCAACTACCCGGGCTTGTGGGCCATCTGGTGGCATCGGCTCACACACCGGCTTCATCGGGCAGGCCACGTGTGGCTCGCCCGGTACATGAGCCAGCGCGTGCGCTCGGCCACGGGCATCGAGATACATCCCGGCGCCACTATCGGCGACCGGTTCTTCATCGACCACGGCATGGGAGTGGTCATCGGCGAGACGACGATCATCGGCGATGACGTCACGCTCTACCAGGGCGTGACGCTTGGCGGAACCGGCAAGGAGCATGGGAAGCGTCACCCCACGATCGAGGACTTCGTGGTCGTGGGGGTGGGCGCCACCGTCCTGGGAAACATCACGATCGGACGGGGCTCGAGGGTCGGTGCCGGCGCCGTGGTCATCGCTGACGTGCCCTCGACATGCACGGTCGTGGGTATCCCCGGCCGCGTGGTGGTTCGCGAGGGCCAGCGGGTGGATGTGGTCGACCTTCATCACGAGGACCTGCCGGACCCGGTGGTTGAGATGTACCGGTCGATGAGCCGCAGGATAGACCGCCTCGAATCGCGTCTCGCACGGGATGAGGACAGGAGCGCCGAGGCGGGGACCGCGGTCTTCGGCGAATCGGATGCACGAGAGGACGACGATGACGATTCGCGTCTATAACACGCTGAGCCGCACAAAAGAGGAGTTCATCCCGCGCGACCCCGGCGTTGTGAGCATGTACGTCTGCGGTCCGACGGTGTACAACCACATCCATATCGGCAACGCGCGTACGTTCCTCACCTTCGATGTGATTCGCCGCTACCTGACGTTTTCCGGGTACGACGTCCGGTTCGTCCAGAACATCACCGATGTGGACGACAAGATCATCGCGCGCGCGGCCGAAGAGCAGCGTGAACCCGGTGAAGTCGCCGCGGAGTACACGGCCGCCTTCCGCGAGGCCATGACTGCTCTCGGCGTCGAGCGGCCCACCGTGCAGCCCAAGGCCACCCAGACGATCGCAGCGATGATCGCCATGTCCGAGCGCCTCATCGAGCGAGGGCACGCGTACGTCGTCGACGGCGACGTGTACTTCTCCGTTCGCAGTTTTCCGGGCTATGGGAAGCTCTCGGGAAGGAACATCGACGATCTCGAGTGCGGCGCCCGCGTGGATGTCGATGAGCGCAAGCAGGACCCGCTCGACTTCGCGCTGTGGAAGGCGGCCAAGCCCGGTGAGCCCCATTGGCCGAGTCCGTGGGGTGAGGGCCGGCCGGGATGGCACCTCGAATGCTCGGTGATGTCCGAGGCCGAACTCGGCCTCAACTTCGACATCCACGGCGGTGCGAGCGACCTGATCTTCCCGCATCACGAGAACGAGATCGCGCAGTCGGAGGCCGCCACCGGTGAGCCCTTCGTGCGCTACTGGCTCCACGGCGGCCTGCTGCAGGTGAACGCCGAGAAGATGAGCAAATCCCTCGGCAACTTCATGCTCCTGAAAGACGTCATCGGCAAGTACCCTGCCCCGGTGATCCGCCTGCTGATGCTGCAGACGCACTACCGCAGCCCGCTGGACTTCTCGCCGGATCGGCTCGATGAGGCATCCCGATCCTACGAGCGACTGATGACCCCGCTCAGGAACCTTGAGTGGGCCAAGCGCAACCGTCCCGCCCCCGGCCAGACCGAGGCCCCGGCAGTGGCGATTGAGGCGCTCGAACGTGTCACCGGGGCAACGCGCGGCGCGTTCGTCGAGGCGATGGACGACGACTTCAACACCGCCGAGGCGCTGGCGGCGCTCTTCGACCTGGTGCGCGTGCTCAACACCTTCCTCGAGCGCCACGGCATCGGCGACAACGCGCGGCATGCCGGGCGCCTTGAGGCGGCCGCCGCCACGCTGAAGGAGCTTCTGGGCGTGCTCGGGGTATCCGCAGTTGTGGGCGAGCAATCGAACGAGTATCCGTCTGACGTGCTCGCTTTGGCGCTCGGCCTCGCGGGGTACGAGGGTACCGACACGCGCGCGGCGGTCGAGGCGCTCCTGGCTGCGCGCACGGCCGCGCGGACCGAGCGCAACTGGGGAGCAGCCGACGCCGTGCGCGACGGGCTCGCCCAACTCGGCTTCACGATCGAAGACACGCCCGCCGGCGCCCGCGTCGCCTTCCGCCCGGTAGGGTTGGGCGCGATGGCGGAGATTATCGAGGGCCGGAATGCGGTGCTCGAGGC
>JAXMLJ010000074.1:0-7948 GCA_034368805.1 Coriobacteriia bacterium | reverse complement strand
CGACCCAGGTCTGGATCGCCTCGGCGGAAGGCACGCCGGCCGCTGTCGCCGCGGTGAGGGCATCGAGGTCGATCCCCGAGAGCGAGAGCGTGACCGCGATCGGCCCCGCGTGCGTGTCGGCGCTGACCTGTCCGAACGGCGGGAAGTCCAGGGTCGTCGCCCCGTCGGTGCTCACCCCGAGGCGAGTGTGGACGACCACAGGCCCGACCGTGCGCTCGGCCGAGCCCGTGAGCCCGAAGATGATCGCGGCGACGCACATGGCAAGTACCACCGAGGCAACCGTTGCCGCCGGCCGGGTGAGACGAGCGCGTAGAACGCGAGCGGGTTCAGCATCCATGTATCGAGTCTACTCCGCCGACGGCGTCCTGCGGCGGCCTACCTGCCCATCGCCGCCGTCCCGTCACGGTGGCAGTCGAAGCACTGGCTCATGCGGTAGGTCGCGTGCTCGGCGACCACCTGCGGGTCGTCGCTGTGGCACACGCACCCGGGCACCTGGATGGCGAGCGGGCCGGACTCGTCCGGAGCCGCCCTGGTCGTCGGCGGGGAGGCTGCCACTCCCGCAGAGGCCGCGGACGGCGAGACCTGCGGGGACGTCGGCGTTCCAAAGGCGAAGAGTCCGATGGCGACCGCGGCGAGCACGCCAGCCACTACGGCCATGATGACGAGCGTCTTCGGCCACATCGCTATGCAGCGCTCCCGCCGAGGATGGCCTCGAGATCGGCCGCGGCCGTCTCACCAATGGGCTTGATGGCGAAGTTGTCCACGAGCACCTGCAGCACCGCGGGCGTGATGAACGCAGGCAGTGTGGGGCCGAGCCGGATGTCGGTGATGCCGAGGTGGAGCAGCGTGAGCAGGATCGCCACGGCCTTCTGCTCGTACCACGAGAGGACCATCGAGAGCGGCAGCTCGTTCACGCCGACCTCGAACGCGTCGGCAAGCGCGACCGCGATCTTGATGGCCGAGTAGGCGTCGTTGCACTGGCCCACGTCGAGGAGGCGCGGGATGCCGCCGATCTCGCCAAGCTGGTGGTCGAAGAAGCGGAACTTGCCGCACGCGAGCGTGAGGACGATCGTGTCGGCCGGAGCCTGGTCCACGAAGTCGGTGTAGTAGCTACGGCCCGGCTTGGCGCCGTCGCATCCACCGACGAGGAAGAAGTGCCTGATCGCCCCGCTCTTCACGGCTTCGATGACCGTCGGGGCGACCGAGAGCACGGCGTTGCGGCCGAAGCCCACCATCACGGAACCGCCGTCGATCTCATCGGTGAATCCGGGGAGCTCGAGCGTGCGGTCGATGACTGCCTTGAAGTCGCCGTTCTCGACGTGCACGGCACTCGGGTGCGCCACACGGCCGGTGGTGAAGATGTTAGCCGCATAGGTCTCACGCGGGTTCTGGATGCAGTTGGTGGTCATGAGCACAGCGCCCGGGAATGCGTCGAACTCCTTGCGCTGGTTCTGCCACGCGGTGCCGTAGTGACCGTAGAAGTGCGGGTGCTTCTTGAGCTCCGGGTAGCCGTGCGCCGGCAGCATCTCGCCGTGTGTGTAGATGTCGATGCCGAGGCCCTCGGTCTGCTCCAGGAGATCCTTCAAGTCCTTGAGGTCGTGTCCGGAGACGACGATGGCCTTGTTGGGGCGGTGGCCAAGCGGCACGCTCGTGGGCACGGGATGGCCGTACGCGCCGGTGTTGGCGGCATCCAGCAACTCCATCACGCGCAGCTTGACCTCGCCGGTCTTCAGGACGAGCGCGACCCAGTCGTTGAGGTCGAGGCTACGATCCGAGAGCGCAGCCAGAAGTTCATGCTCGAAGGCGTAGATCGCCGGGTCGGTGTGGCCGAGGACGTGTGCGTGATCGGCGTACGCTGCGATTCCCTTGAGCCCGTAGACGGCGGTCATCTGTAGCGCGCGGACGTTCTCATCCCGGTCGTGGTCGGGGAAGTGCCCGACAGCCTCGCCCTGCGCGATGAGCGCGGCGAGATCTGCAGCCGGGTCGAACACGACGGCCGGGTCGTCGGCCGGCACGACGCCACCAGCGGCCTCGACCTTCGCACGGAGTGCGGCCTTGCCCTCGGCGCCGCGACGGATGACCTCCGCGAGGTGCTCAGCGTCGAAGTCCACATTGGTGACGGTCGTGAAGAGGGCGCCGTTCACGTACTCGTCGGCCACGTCATCGGTGACGCCAACCTTGGCGCCCGCGACCGCCACAGCCGCGATGCCCTTGAGCTGGTGCAGCAGGAGGTCCTGCAGCGAGGCGACCTCATGCGTCTTCCCGCATACGCCGACGGTGGTGCAGCCTGTTCCCTTGCTGGTCTGCTCACACTGATTGCAGAACACGCGGATCCCTTCTCTCGTCTCATCTTTGGAAACGCAGCGCTACCCGTGGATGAGCGCAGGCAGGCACCGGGTGCATACCCATTCGCTGCGACCCTGCTGCCGCACGGGCAGCAGCGGGACGTGGTCCTCATCGGAGCCACAGCGGAAGCACGTCTGCGCGATGTAGTTCTTCTGTTTCTCGGCGATGATCGGCTCGGCAGCTTGATGGTCGAACGGGACGGTCTCACGGTACTCGAGCGTGAGCGCTCCAGTCGGGCAGACGCCGAGGCAGAAGCCCGCGCCGTCGCACAGCTCGTCGCGAACGACCTTGGCCTTGCCGTCAACGAGGACGATGGCGCCCTCGGCACACGGACTGACACACAGACCGCATCCGTTGCACAGCTCTTCGTCTATCCGCACGATCTGCCTGGTGATTGTGGTGGGCATGGTGCTTCCTCTCATATCGCGCCGCTACCGCGCGGCGTCGTTGCCTGTGGTGGTTCCGTCACTCGTCTCGGCGGCTCGACGCTCCATCTCGCGCCGCCACGTGCGCGCCTCCAGTGCATGCTTGATGCCCGCGATCGCGTAGCCGTGCAGCGCCGAGCGCGGGCCACTGTAGCGCATCATCTGCCGTTGCCATTCAGACTCATCCGCCTTGTAGCAGTGCGTGTCGCAGTGAGCGCAGAAGGGTTTCGGGTCCTTGGGGCAGTACGCGCGGCGCTTCTCGCCGTAACGCAGATGCCCGGCGCACTCGTCGCAGACGACTGGCGGCTTCCGTCCGTACGCGCCGAGGTCCGTGGCATCGCTCGCGAGCGCCCTTCGCATGCTGTCGGCATGGTTGCCGCGACAGTAGATCGCCGTGAAGTCACCGAGTGTCTTGATGTCCCGGCGCACCTGCACATGCATCAGCCGCTGCTCGAACCGCTCGTTCAACCGGTACTCCTCACGCATCTCGAGAGACGGGACGTCGGGAGCGCGTCGGGCCTCCTCACGGATACTAGGTACCTCATCGGCGCTCGTCCTTGACGCGCGTCAAGCCGACGTGGACTGTATGAACGTCTGAGTGAGGAGTATCGGTGAAAGCGACACCAAGAAACGATGTCCGTGCCGCGCTCCGCGCGTGCCGCCTCTGGCGCACGGCCAGCGACGACGCGATCGCCCTTCTTGCTGCATCCGCTTCCGTCCAGGACGCCGCGCGCGGGAGGCTACTGGCCGCGGAAGGAGAGCCCGCCGAGCGCTTTGGCGTCGTCGTGAGCGGTCGGGTCCGCGTCTTTCATATGACCGCCGACGGGAGAACGATCGTCATGGAGACGATGGAGTACGGCGAAGCGTTCGCGGCGGTCGCCGCGCTCGCGGGAGGGCGGAATCCAGCCAGCGTGGATGCGGCGACACCCGCGACGATCGCGTGGATCTCCGGCGAGTCGCTGTTCGAGTTGCTCGCCACCGAGCCGCAGATCGCGCGCGGACTGATCGGCGACCTTTCGGAGCGTCTCATCAACCTCACGAGCGTCGTCCAGACCCTCGCGCTCGACGTGCCGGGCCGACTCGCCCGCTATCTGTTCCAGCGCTCACTCGCCGTCGGTGAGGCCACGCCCGACGGTCTCAGGGTGTCGCTCGGCATGCCGAAGGCCGAGCTCGCAGCCTCGCTCGGAACGGTGCCCGAGACCCTCTCGCGCGCGCTCGGTCGCCTGCGCGACGACGGTGTGCTCGAGGTGCGCGGCAGCGAGGTCATCGTCTTCGATGTCGGCGCGCTTGCCCGGCTCGGCAGCGGCTACGGGGAGTAGCGCTACCCGGCGACGTCCGCATCGCGACGTTCCTTGATCGCTCTGGCACCCTTCTCGAGCGTACCGGCGAGCAGGAAGCCGGCGAGCAGCACCGCACTCGCGATCATCTCGGCAGGATAGAGGCCGACCGTCTTTCCTGCCCGGGCCATCGAACCCGCCCCCGCGATGATGAGCGTGCCGACGATGATGAGCACGTTGGCCCACACGCGGTAGCGGAACTCCTTCCTCGGCAGGAACTTGAAGATCGAGAAGAGCGACCCGCCTACGAGCAGCAGCGTGCCGGTGATGTTGAATGGCAGGGACATCACCCGCGGGAACGAACCGCCAGAGCCGAGCGCGGTCCCACCCACGGTGATGCCGGGGACCAACTGACTGGTGACAAGCTCGGTCGTGAACGTGCCGTAGAAGAAGACGGCGAGACAGGCGAGCACGAAGGCCAGATACACGTTGCCGGCCAGCGGCTTTCTCGTTACGAGATAGAGCGTGCCCAGTCCGAGAAACCCGACCAGCGACGCGGCAAGCACTATGTAGATGCGGTAGACGGTGGGGTCCCATGCGCCGGTGAACTCCGAGTACGCCTCCATCACCGCCGCGATCGCGTAGAAAGCGAAGCCGACGGCCCAGGCGAGCTGATGCGGCTTCCTGCGGCGCAGCCACTGCGCCACAAGCAGTCCCACGTACACGAACCCGATGAGTCCGGTGGCCAGCGGCCACCACCAGCTGGACCAGAATGCGTCGGACATGCCCGCCCCCTACTCGTCGTCTGTGGCCGTGCCCTTGAGCACGCTCACGCGCTCTCCCGCCGTCCGTGCGCGTTCACGCGCCTCGAAGTACCGGTCCCGGGCATCGGCCGTCAGCGACTCATAGGCATCCGCGATCGGGTCGCGTACGGATGTCGGCAGCGCCGCAGCCATCGCAACGATTTCCGCGTCCTTCTTGTTGTACGCGTCGAGCTTGGCGTTTGACTCGGCGATCTTGCCCGCGAGCCACAGCGAGTCGATCTCCTTGGAGTCGGCGACGAGCGCGACCTTCGCGTCGACGTAGGTCACGAACGCGGTGAAGTCCGCCTCGGGGAACGCCGCGGTGGCGGTGGCAAGCAGCGACCGCGCGTTGCCGAGGCGCTTCTCGGCCTCTACCGAGTTGGCGGTCGAGGCTCTGACGCCATCTGCGGTGTGTTTGTTGAACTCTGCGACCGCCTTGGTGATGAAGTCCTCGGCCGCCTTGATCTCGGTGAGCGCGGTGTCCGCGGGGGCCATCGCGAGCGCAGCCTTGCGGTCCGCCTCAAGGATCGTCGGCGCCTCGGCCATCATGTCGGCGCGCGCCAACGCGCTCTCCTTGAGCGCTTCGGCAACCGGGAGCAGTTCCTCGCCGAGTACGGGCATGACCTCGTCGATGATCGCGACTGCGGCAAGCGCGTCGGCCCGAACCTTCTCGGCTATCGGCAGGGCATCAGCGGCTTGCGTGGCGATCTCCGAGGAGATCTCGGACTGCACAGCCTCGTCAACCCGCAGCAGGTCGTCCTCGGCCGCCTCGAGCAGCTCGGTTGCGGCGTCAAGCCGCGCCTCCGCCGCCCGGACACGCTCCATCTGCCGGTACACCACGTAGCCGCCGGAGGCAAGGCCGGCCACCAGGATGATGCCGAGGATCCAGAGCAACCAGGTTCGCGCCCGTCCACGCCGCTCGGAGCCAGTCTCCGCGCGAGATGGTCGATCGGTCCCGTTCTCGGATACGGTCACAGCCCCATCGGGGGGGGTTCCGGCGCCTGCGGCGGGCTCGTTCTGTTCGTCCATGAAGTACCTCCTTCGTCACTGTTGTAGCCTGACCCCGCCAAGAGGGCAACCTTCCCGGGCGCCCACCCTCGTCGTGTATGAATCCGGTGGCAAACCGCATACCAGCTTGGCACTTCGGTTGCTATACTGGCATCGGGGCAGTGCGACCCGCCCTCTCCTCCCCCCCTCAGGGGCGGGGATTCGCCGCCCACGTGAACGAGGCGCGCCTCCCCCCGCGCGCCTCGTTTCTTTGTACACGTGGGACTCCGGCCGCACTGCCCCGCCCACCCCCTCTCGCGGTAGAATGTGCGCATCGTCCGCGATCGAGGAGGACGGCTCGTGCCCGACGCCGCCGAACGGTTGGTCAATCTCGCGCTGTACCTCGCCTCATCTCGCGTCCCAGTCACCGCCAACGAATGCCGGTCCGCCGGTCTTGGCTATCCCGACGAGCAGGATGACGCCACCTTTCTTCGCATGTTCGAGCGCGACAAGGATGCGCTTCGCGCGGCGGGTTTGGTCATCACGGTCGACAGGGACGAAGAGGCCGAGTCGTATCGTCTCGACCCCGCAGCCACGTTTGCGCGTCCTGTCGAGCTGACCCCTCACGAGCTTGCCGCGGTGCGCGCGGTCACGGCGGCGCTCTCGGCCGATCCCGGGTTCCCTTTCACCGACGATCTCGCGCTCGCGCTCGGCAAGCTCGGAACCGCCGGCGTGGCCGGGCCGCTTGCAGCCGCCGACCTTCCCGACGACACGGACGACGCGCAGTCGCACCACGCGCGGACGATCGCCGAAGCGGTGCAGACCCGCAAGACGCTCACCTTCGGCTACACGAACACGGCCGGCGAGCAGAAGCGACACACCGTAGATCCGTACGGGATCTTCTTCCGGGAGGGGAACTGGTACCTCATCGGATGCGACCGCGATCTGGACGCCGTCCGTACCTATGCGATCGGCCGGGTGGCCGACCTCGGCGTGAACGCCGGGCGCCCGCGGACCCCCGATTTCGAGCGCCCCGCCGACTTCGACGTGACCCGGCACGAGCGACTGCCGTTCGAGTACGGGCTGGAGCAGGTGACAGCTCAGGTGCTCTTCGAGCCGGACGTCGCCTGGCGCGCCGAAAGGCTCGCGCGAGGGCGTGGCGCGCTGCGCGAACTCGCCGACGGATCGGCGCTGTGGGACGTGGAGGCCGGCGACCTCGGACGGCTGGCGACCTGGATCATCGACGAGGGGCCCGCCATCCACGCCGTTGGTCCTCCTGAGCTCATCTACATCCTCGAGACCGGTCTGCGAGCGGTGGTCGATGCGCATGGCTAAGGGCTCGGACACCGCCACACGAGCGCGGCGCCTGCTCGCACTCCTGCCACACCTGAAGCAGAACGAGACGATCCCGCTCGCCCAACTCGCGGCGGCAGTGGGGTGTACGCCCGCCGAGGTCGCCTCCGACCTGACGACCCTTACGATGTGTGGCATACCCCCGTTCACACCGTTCGACATGATCGACCTGCTTATCGAGGGCGACTCCGTGACGGTCAACCTCGAGGCTCCCGGCATCGAACGTCCCCTTCGCCTCACGATCGCGGAGGCCAGGGCGCTCGGCGCGGCCCTCGATGCAGCCGGCTACGCACCCCGAAGCACGCTTCGCCAGAAGCTGTTCGCCGTTGCCGCCGACTCCGTGTCGACCGACGAGCTCGAGAGGACGGTGCGGGCCGGGGCTGCCCCCGGCGGTATCGCCGATCTGTACGCGACCCTTGCGCTCGCGGCCGACGAACACGCGAAGGTTCGGATCACCTACTTCACGGGCTCGACCGGCCGCACCTCACAACGCGTCGTCCACCCGTGGGCACTCGTCAACCGGCTCGGCACCTGGTATCTGATCGCGCTGTGCGAAGGCGTCGGTGAGGAGCGCGTCTTCCGGCTCGACCGGATCCGTGACGCGCTCGGCACGGGAGAGCCGTTCACGCCTCCGTCTATGGTGGAGTACGCGGTCACGCCCGGACCCGAGCATCTCCCGGTGGCCGAGATCCGCTTCGCGCCCGGCGCCGTGCTGCCCGACACGCGGAGTTGGCCGGGCGTCTCGTTCGAGACGTCA
>JAXMLJ010000073.1:0-7973 GCA_034368805.1 Coriobacteriia bacterium | reverse complement strand
ACCGTGAAGGACCTCATCAACGACGAGACGCTCTACCGCGAGATGAAGCTGCGTTACGGCGACTACTTCCGCGGTGGCATGGGTGCCGAGGCGATACAGGACCTGCTGAAGCAGATCGACCTCCCGGCGCTCGCGGCCGAGTTGCGCGAGCAGATCGATGAAGGCAAGGGACAGAAGAAGCAGAAGGCGATCAAGCGCCTCAAGGTCGTATCGGCGTTCCGTCACTCGGACAACCGTCCCGAGTGGATGATCCTCGAGGCGATACCGGTTATCCCGCCGGATCTTCGCCCGATGGTTCAGCTCGACGGTGGCCGCTTCGCGACCTCGGACTTGAACGACCTGTACCGTCGCGTGATCAACCGCAACAACCGCCTTAAGAGGCTGCTCGACCTTGGTGCGCCCGAGATCATCGTCAACAACGAGAAGCGGATGTTGCAGGAGGCCGTTGACGCGCTGTTCGACAACGGCCGCCGCGGCCGTCCGGTCACGGGCCCCGGCAACCGTCCGCTCAAGTCCATCAGCGACATGCTCAAGGGCAAGCAGGGCCGGTTCCGTCAGAACCTGCTCGGCAAGCGCGTGGACTACTCAGGCCGCTCGGTCATCGTCGTCGGGCCGGAGCTCAAGCTCCACCAGTGCGGCCTGCCGAAGATCATGGCGCTCGAGCTGTTCAAGCCGTTCGTCATGAAGCGGCTCGTGGACATGGAGTACGCGCAGAACATCAAGAGCGCCAAGCGCATGGTCGACCGCGGCCGCGACGTGGTCTGGGACGTGCTCGAAGAGGTCATTTCCGACCATCCCGTCATGCTGAACCGCGCACCCACCCTGCACAGGCTCGGCATCCAGGCGTTCGAGCCCATCCTGGTCGAGGGCAAAGCCATCCGTCTTCACCCACTCGTCTGCACGGCGTTCAACGCCGACTTCGACGGTGACCAGATGGCCGTGCACCTGCCGCTGTCCACAGAGGCGCAGGCCGAGGCGCGCATCCTCATGCTGTCCACCAACAACATCAAGAGCCCTGCTCACGGCCGTCCGCTCACGGTTCCGTCCCAGGACATGGTCATCGGTCTGTACTATCTGACGACCACCCGTGAGGGCGCCGAAGGAGAGGGCCGCGCGTTCATGAGCTTCGCCGATGCGCAGCTCGCCTACGACAGTCGCGCGGATCTGGACCTGCAGGCGCTCGTCAAAGTCCGCCTCACGGAGGACATCGTCGAGGAGTACACAGACGAGTCCGGAGCGCTGGCGATCAGGACCCGTACGGCGGGTGAGCGCATCGAGACGACCGTCGGACGTATCACGTTCAACAACTCGATCCCGGTCGGTTACACATTCATCAACCACGATGTGGACAAGAAGGGCATCGCACGCATCGTCGAGGACTGCTGCACCATCTACAGCACGACACGGATGGGTGCCATTCTCGACGAGGTCAAGCGACTCGGCTTCCACTACGCTACGCGCGCCGGTGTGACCGTCGGCGTCTGGGATGCTGCCGTTCCCGAGGCTAAGGGCGCTATCATCGCCGCAGCCGAAGGCGATGTCGAGAAGATCGAGCGGCAGTACGATCGCGGTCTCATCACCAAAGACGAGCGCCATCGCCAGATCGTCGAGGTCTGGACGCGGGCGACCGACGACGTCGGTGACGCAATGGCCGAGAACTTCGACAAGTTCAACCCGATCTTCATGATGGCGCAGTCCGGTGCCCGCGGTAACATCAAGCAGGTTCGTCAGTTGGCTGGTATGCGAGGCCTGATGGCGAACCCGAAGGGTGAGATCCTCGATCGCCCGATCAAGGCCAACTTCCGCGAAGGCCTCTCTGTTCTCGAGTACTTCATCTCCACACACGGCGCCCGTAAGGGTCTTGCCGATACCGCTCTGCGTACCGCCGACTCCGGGTACCTCACCCGCCGTCTTGTGGATGTCGCGCAGGACGTCATCGTGCGTGAGGCCGACTGCGGGACCGACGAGGCCATGGAGTTCACGATCATCGACGAGAAGGGCCAGCCGGACCACGACCTCGTGGGCCGCTGCCTTCTTGAGCCTGCGGCCGACCCGAAGACCGGCGAAGTGCTCATCGAGGCCGGCGACTACATCAGGGGCGACAAGGAGCTCAAGGTCCTCGCCGACGCTGGCGTGACGAGCGTCCAGGCGCGCACCGTGATGACCTGTCGTGCCCCGCACGGAATCTGCCAGAAGTGCTACGGATTCGATCTTGCGGCCGGTCGTGCCGTCGATATCGGCACCGCCGTCGGCATCATCGCGGCACAGTCGATCGGCGAGCCGGGCACGCAGCTCACGATGCGCACCTTCCACACCGGTGGTGTCGCGGGTGAGGACATCACCCACGGCCTCCCGCGTGTCACGGAGCTGTTCGAGGCCCGTAAGCCGAAGGGCCAGGCGCAGCTTTCGGAGATCGCCGGTAAGCTCGGAATCGAAGAGGGCGACAAGACCCGCACGCTGACGGTCACGGCGTCGGCTGACAATGAGAAGGTCTACACGATCTCTCGTCGCTCGCGTCTGCGTCCGGGCGTGGCTGATGGTGCCGAGATAGACGCGGGAACCCAGCTCACGGAAGGTTCCGTCAACCCACACGACCTGCTCGTGCTCCGCGGCCCCAAGGCGGTGCTCGGCTATATCGTACGCGAGGTGCAGGAAGTCTACGCGAGCCAGGGCGTTGACATCAACGACAAGCATATCGAGGTCATCGCGCGTCAGATGATGCGTAAGATCTCGGTTCTCGAGGCGGGTGACACGACGTTCCTCCCCGGCCAGCTCGTCGACCGTCGGATCTACGAGGCAGAGAACGAGCGCGTCATCGCCGAGGGCGGTCAGCCTGCTCAGGGCTCGTCGGTCCTTCTCGGAATCACGAAGGCGTCGCTCGCCACGGACAGCTTCCTGTCGGCGGCCTCTTTCCAGGAGACGACTCGCGTGCTCACTGACGCGGCGATCGCCGGGAAGTCGGACGAACTGTTGGGTCTCAAGGAGAACGTCATCATCGGCAAGCTCATCCCGGCTGCTACCGGCATGAAGCGCTATCGCTCGGTCAAGCTCACCTACCGCGGTCAGTCTGCGGAGTGGGCGGCCGAAGAAGGCGGTCCGCTGCCCGAGTTCGCGCCCGATGAGCTCAAGGAGATCGAAGCCATGCTGCCGGGTCCGGCGCTTGAGGAGGGCGGCCTGACCGATGAGGAGGCAGCAGCGTTCTTCGCCGGGCTCGATGTTGAGGGCGCCGAAGACGAGGAAATCGATGTCAGCGGCTTCGAGGGTATGGTGTTCGACCCCGACCAGCCCACGCCGGCGGCGTCTGATGAGCCCGACGAGCGGCTGTGCGAAGCGGTGCGCGGGGACGAGACTCCGTGTCCCAACAAGGCCAAGGACGACTCGCGTTACTGCGGCGTCCACGCCAAGCTCGCCGAATCGGACGGGTTGTGCCGCGCGTTCCGCGGAGACGGGACCCCGTGTCCCAACAAGGCAAAGGAAGGCCACTTCTGCGGCGTCCACGCCAAGCTCGAGGCGCAGGGGTAGGCAGAGTCCGAGAATCGTATGGTCCCGAGGCTCACAAGCTTCGGGACCATATGTTCGCAAAGGGGCGATACGCCCGGGTGCGTGGTTTGACACGTCCCAGGTGGTTTGTTAGAGTGACGCGTTGCGACTGCCCTCGGCGCCTTGGAACGGGCGCCGTGTAGATGAACACTCGCACGAATGAAGGAGATGAGTAGTGCCCACCATCAACCAGCTGGTGCGCAAGGGCCGCAAGCAGGCCATCGACAAGAGCAAGACCCCGGCGCTCAAGGGTAACCCCCAGAAGCGCGGCGTCTGCACGCGTGTGTATACGACCACGCCCAAGAAGCCGAACTCGGCACTCCGCAAGGTGGCACGTGTCCGCCTCACGAACCAGATGGAAATCACGGCGTACATCCCGGGTATCGGTCACAACCTCCAGGAGCACTCGATCGTGCTCGTGCGTGGGGGCCGCGTGAAGGACCTGCCGGGTGTCCGTTACAAGATCGTCCGCGGCGCGCTCGATGCCGCCGGTGTCGGTAACCGGGCCCAGGCCCGCTCGCGCTACGGCGTGAAGAAGCCCAAGTAGCGCTCGGATCGAGCTGACGGGCGCAAGCGCCCGCAGCTCATCCGGCGATTCACCTGTTAAGTAGAGGAGTGAGTCAATGCCCAGGCGCGCAGCCGCACAGCGTCGCGAAGTGATGCCAGACCCGGTCTATAACAACCGGCTGGTGACCCAGCTTACGAACAAGGTCCTGCTCGACGGCAAGAAGTCCGTTGCCGAGAGGATCGTCTACAGTGCGTTCGATATCGTCGAGCAGAAGATGGGGCAGGACCCGCTGTCGGTCTTCAAGAAGGCCATGGACAACGTGCGCCCCACGCTTGAGGTCAAGCCGAAGCGCGTCGGTGGCGCCACGTACCAGGTGCCGATCGAGGTCAACTCCCGCCGTTCGACAACGCTCGCGATCCGTTGGATCGTCGGATTCTCCCGCAAGCGCCGCGAGAAGACGATGGCCGAGCGTCTCGCCGGTGAGATCATGGACGCCGCCAACGGCCTCGGCGCTTCCGTTAAGAAGCGCGAGGACCTGTACAAGATGGCCGAGAGCAACCGCGCGTTCAGCCACTACCGCTGGTAGCGTCGAGACCGAGGAAGAGGACGAGATACTCGTATGGCTGTCAAGAGGACCCCGCTTTCCCAGACCCGAAACATCGGGATCATGGCCCATATCGACGCCGGCAAGACCACGACGACCGAGCGAATCCTGTTCTACACGGGCAAGTCGCACAAGATCGGCGAGGTCCCGGTCGGCGCCGCTCCGATGGACTGGATGGTTCAGGAGCAGGAGCGCGGCATCACGATCACGTCGGCCGCGACCACGTGCTTCTGGCGCGACCATCGTATCCAGATCATAGACACGCCCGGCCACGTGGACTTCACCGTGGAAGTCGAGCGCTCACTGCGCGTGCTCGACGGCACGGTCGCGGTGTTCTGCGCCGTCGGTGGCGTCCAGCCTCAGTCTGAAACCGTCTGGCGCCAGGCGGACCGGTACGGTGTCCCGCGTATCGCCTACATCAACAAGATGGACCGCACCGGCGCGGACTTCCACAAGGTCATCGGCATGATGAAGGAGCGTCTGGGCACGCGCCCGGTCCTCCTGCAGCTGCCGATCGGCGCCGAAGACAAGTTTGAGGGCATCATCGACCTCATCGAGATGCACGCGATCCACTTCAACGAGGACGACAAGGGCATCAACCCGTCGATCGAGCCGATCCCGGCCGACATGGCCGACGATGCCGAGCTGCACCGCCACGACCTCGTGGAGGCCGCCGCCGAGTACGATGACGGACTGCTGGAGAAGTTCCTCGGCGACGAGGAGATCGGCATCGACGAACTCAAGAGAGCTCTGCGCACGGCCACCGTTGCGTGCGCTATCACGCCGGTCGTCTGTGGCGCCTCGTTCAAGAACAAGGGCGTGCAGGCGCTGCTCGACGCTATCATCGACTTCCTGCCGTCACCGCTGGACATCCCGGCCGTTACCGGTATCTCGGCCAAGACCGGCGAGGAGGTCGCGCGGCCGGCAGACGACAAGGCGCCGTTCGCGGCCCTCGCGTTCAAGGTCATGACCGACCCGTACGTCGGCAAACTGACCTACTTCCGCGTGTACTCGGGCACGATCACCTCGGGCTCGTACGTGCTCAACGCCACGAAGGGCCACAAGGAGCGCTTCGGCCGGCTGCTGCAGATGCACGCCAATCACCGCGAGGACATCGACCAGGTCTTCGCTGGCGACATCGTGGCCGCTGTCGGACTCAAGAACACCACGACCGGCGACACGCTGTGCGCCGACGACGACGCGGTGCTGCTCGAGTCCATGGTCTTCCCGGACCCCGTTATCGACATCGCGATAGAGCCCAAGACCAAGGCCGAGCAGGACAAGCTCGGCGTTGCGCTGGCCAAGCTGGCCGAGGAAGACCCGACGTTCCGCGTGCGCACCGACGAGGACACGGGCCAGACCATCATCGCCGGTATGGGCGAGTTGCACCTCGAGGTCATCGTCGACCGCCTGCTGCGTGAGTTCAAGGTCGAGGCCAACGTCGGCAAGCCGCAGGTCGCGTACCGCGAGACCGCGGGTCGCCCCGTGATCGAGGTACAGTCAAAGTTCGTGCGCCAGACCGGTGGCCGCGGCCAGTACGGTCACGTCGTCCTCAACGTCTCGCCGCAGGAGCCGGGTGCCGGCTACGTCTTCGAGAACAAGATCGTCGGCGGCGTCATCCCCAAGGAGTACATCCCGGCTGTCGACAAGGGGATCCAGGAGGCGCTCACGACGGGCGTTCTCGCAGGCTTCCCGGTCGTCGACATCAAGGTCCAACTCGTCGACGGTTCGTACCACGACGTCGACTCCTCGGAGATGGCGTTCAAGATCGCCGGCTCGATGGGGATCAAAGACGCGCTCCGCAAGTCGGGCCCCGTCCTTCTCGAGCCGGTCATGGCCGTCGAGATCGACACGCCCGAGGACTTCATGGGTGATGTGATGGGCGACATCTCCAGCCGTCGCGGTCACATCGAGGGCATGGAGCCGCGCGGTCACTCGCAGGTCGTCCGGGGCAAAGTGCCGCTTGCGAACATGTTCGGCTACGCGACCGACCTGCGGTCGCGCACCCAGGGTCGTGCCGCGTACACCATGCAGTTCAAGGCGTACGAGCCCGTACCGAAGTCCATCGCCGAAGAGATCGTCGCCAAAGCCGGCGGCGAGCAGGGTTAGGGAGACGACGATGGCGAAGAAGAAGTTCGAGCGCACCAAGCCGCACATGAACGTCGGCACCATCGGTCACGTCGACCATGGTAAGACGACACTCACCGCTGCGATCACGAAGTGCCGGGCAGCCAAGGGCCAGGCCGACTTCACCCCGTTCGACCAGATCGACAAGGCGCCCGAGGAGCGCGAGCGCGGTATCACCATCGCCATCGCTCACGTCGAGTACGAGACCGATAAGCGCCACTACGCGCACGTCGACTGCCCGGGCCACGCCGACTATGTCAAGAACATGATCACCGGCGCCGCCCAGATGGACGGTGCGATCCTTGTCGTCTCGGCTGCCGACGGCCCGATGCCCCAGACCCGCGAGCACATCCTGCTTGCCCGCCAGGTCGGCGTGCCCAACATCGTCGTCTACCTGAACAAGGTGGACATGGTCGACGACGAGGAGCTCATCGAACTCGTCGAGATGGAAGTCCGCGAGTTGCTCTCCGAGTACGAGTTCGACGGCGACAACATCCCCGTCATCCACGGTTCGGCGCTCAAGTCGCTCGAGTGTTCGTCGTGCGACGCCAGTGGCTCGTGCGAGTGGTGCGCGTCGATCGACCGGCTTATGGACGCCATCGACACCTACTTCCCGGACCCCGTCCGCGAGACGGACAAGCCGTTCCTCATGGCCGTCGAGGACGTCTTCACCATCACCGGCCGCGGCACCGTGGCCACCGGCCGCGTCGAGCGCGGTATGGTGAAAGTCGGCGACGAGATCGAGATCGTGGGCATCCACGAGGAGACCCGCAAGACCGTCGTCACCGGCGTGGAGATGTTCCGCAAGCTGCTCGACCAGGCCGAGGCCGGCGACAACGTTGGCGTGCTGCTGCGCGGTGTCGCCCGTGACGAGGTCGAGCGCGGCCAGGTGCTCTGCAAGCCCGGCTCGATCACCCCGCACACCGAGTTCATGGGCCAGGTCTACGTGCTCACGAAGGAGGAAGGCGGCCGTCATACCCCGTTCTTCGACGGCTACCGTCCGCAGTTCTACTTCCGCACCACCGACGTGACCGGCGTGGCGCACCTGCCCGAGGGCACCGAGATGGTCATGCCCGGCGACAACGTCGAGATCCGCGGCGAGCTCATCGGCCCCATCGCGATGGAAGACGGCCTTCGCTTCGCTATCCGCGAAGGTGGTCGCACCGTCGGTTCGGGTCGTGTAACGAAGATCCT
>JAXMLJ010000072.1:0-11639 GCA_034368805.1 Coriobacteriia bacterium | reverse complement strand
CGAGCTCCCGCTCGAGAAGTGGGCGACGCTCATCGGCACGTGGGACGCGGCGTGGGACCCGGGCGCGGAGCTGGCCGAGCGCGTCGGCAACGGTCACGACTGGGAGGCGATCGAACGCGAGCGTCGCGCGGCCGAGCTAGCGGGCGCCCACAGTCTGCAGGCGCTCCCCGGCGTGATCGACCGGCTGGACGACGCGATGCGCCTCGGCCTGCCGCTCGCGATCGCGTCGAGCTCGGACCGGGCGTGGGTCGTCGGACACCTGACGCGGCTCGGCATCGCGGACCGCTTCGAGGCGGTCATCACGCGAGACGACGTAACGAGGACGAAGCCGGATCCCGAGCTCTACACGCGCGCTATCGCGGCTCTCGGCATGACGCCTGAGCACGTGGTCGCCCTCGAAGACTCGCTCCACGGCGTAGTGGCCGCGAAGGCCGCAGGCATGCGCTGCGTGGCGGTCCCCAATCCGCTCCTGGTGCACGAGGACTACTCGGCAGCCGACATCTGCGTGCCGTCGCTTGCCGACACGACACTCGAAGCGCTTCTCGCCCGGCTCGGCTGACACCCGTTTCGGCCGTGAAGAAGGGCCGCCCGCGCAGGCGGCCCTTCTTCCGTTCCGGGTGAACCTCTGGCAACCTACGGCAGCCAGTTCCACCAGTAGGCATTGAACGCATCGAATGCCGCGGTGCCGAGTGCCGCCTCGCCACCGACCACATAGCTCGGCTCGGCGGTCGGGCCGTACTCATCGAGGAACGTCTCGACATCGGCGGAGAGCATCGCCGGATGCGTGAGCAGCATCGGGCTGCCCATGTACCAGCACATCACGCCCGCGGAAAGCGCATCCGGGAAGTTCTCGCCGGACACGAGGACCGCGCTCTGGCCGTTCCACTCGCCGTAATCGACGTTGTCGGCAACACCGTTCATGCCGTAGTCGTCGACGCCCTTCTTAGCAACCAGATAACCGGTCTCGTAACGGTTGTCACCGGCGATGCGCTCCACCGTGGGCGAGCCCGTCAGAGCTTCGATCTCGTCGATGACGTCATCGGAGATCACAGCGTCGCCACCGACCACGAAGCATGTGGTCAGACCCAGAGCCTCGATCGCATCGGCGGTCGCCTCGGGTAGCGCGTCCTTCTCGGTCGTAAGCACCACACCACCGGCGTATGCCGCAACCGGCCCGGCCGCCAGAGCGTCCGGGAAGTTCCAGCCGCTCACGATGAACGCGGTGGTGCCGAGACCGTAGTAGTCATCCGCCTCTTCAGCGATCAGCGCCGCGGTCTCGTGTCGATCGGCTCCCGCGATGCGCGTCACCTGTGTGACGGACCTGAGCGACGCGATCTCATCCTCGACATCGGCGCTCACCGCTGTCTCGCCGCCGAGGATGATGACCTCGAATTCGGCCTGATCCCAAAACGCGCTCTGCCCGAGTCGCTCGATCTCGGCCATGGTCTCCGCCGGAAGCGTTCCCGCTCGTGTGAGCAGCAGGACCGACTCGTGATACGAGGCGAGCACAACGCCGGCGAGCGCGTCCGGGTAGTTCTCTCCGCTTGCCACCACGATCGCGTCGGGGCTGTAGTTGACTCCCCACCACGGATGATCGGTCTCGCTGCGGAGGCGCTGGGAAACCGCGACGGACGTGGCGTACCGATTGTCTCCAGCTATCCTGCGCGCGATACCCGTCGAACGGCGCAGTATGTAGGTCATCGGGTTGTCCGTCGTCAGCTCGACGTAGTAGGTGCCAGGCTCCGGAGCGACAAAGTAGATCAGCTCGTCGTAGGTGCCCCAGTTCGTGTCGTAGTCGCCGTCCGTGGCAAGCAGGGTCATGGGACCGGCGGGGTCCCCGCCGTAGACGCTCATGGTCATGTCGCCCTGACCGCCTCCAGCGACGCGCACCGTGTCGAGGATCACGGGTGTCGACGTGTCCTCAACGGTGAACTTCATCCAGTCGACATCGGCATCGGTGTGGAACGTATGCAGCGACTCCGCCGGCATCGCCGGCGCGGTCAACGCCACGTCATCGGCATCCTCGTACATGTCCGGCAACGGCACGGCGGTTACCGTGACGGCCGATGCGATCGCCGGCGTCACCGCAAGTACCAGCGACGCGGCAACCAGCACAGCGATCAAGCGTCTATGACGGCCCATGAAAGTCCCCTCCTCGATCCTCGGTTCCCCGTGCGCGGCGTTTTTTGCAGCACACGCGAAATGTATGCCCTGTTTGGTGACCAGACACTCGCTACGTACGGTCAATCGGTCGGACCGACGTGACCGCGTTGCGCCCCTAGCCGATCGTCTTGCCGATCGTGTACGCATCGGCCACTTTCTCGCCGAGCCGCCGGTACTCCCGGCTGCCCGCGATGTAGACGAGCGGATCGAGGAGCGCCACGTCAACCTTCTCTCCGGTCGCATCGAGTACGCCTTCTTCAGCGTGGCTCTCCACGACTTCGGCGATCAGGAGCACGTGGCTGCCGAGCTCGACCTCCTGCTCGACGCGGCACTCGAGCTGGTACGGGCACTCGGTGATGCGCGGTGCCTCGACGAGGGCCGACGGCTCGAGCGTCCAACCACTTTCCGCGAACTTGTCGCGCTGGTGGCCGGACACGATGCCGAAGAAGTCAGCGAAGGCCGCGTCGTCGGCGCGTGGAGTGTTCACGGTGAAGGTGCCGGTGGCGCGGATGAGTTCGAGCGTGCGGCGACTCTCGCGCAGGGCGACGGCTACCCGTGGCGGGTTCGTGGCGCAGATGCCCATCCAGGCGACCGCGCACGCGTCGGCTTCTTCGATGGTACCGCCGCAGATGAGGGAGGCCGGCATCGGATACAGGCGGTCGCTCGGACCGAGGCGCTTCTTCATCTCGAGACCTCCGGGGTCAGGCGGATGCTACCGCACGATCTTACTGATCGGGATCTCAAGTATATCCTCCGCCCCGGCAGCCTTCAGTCGCGGGATGAGGATGTTCACGGTGGCCTTGTCGGCCACGGTCATGATCTCGTAGCCGTCGGAGCCGTACAGCTGGTTGACCGTAGGCCGCTTCATGGCCGGCAGCTCGGCGATCACCGCGGGAAGGCGATCGGCCGCGACGTTCATGGAGAGCAGCACCCGCCCGCGTGCCTCGATCACGCCGAGAAGCAGCGTGCGGATCTCCTCGATCGCACGCCGCCGGACAGGATTCTCCCACGCATCGCGGCTGGCGATCAGGCGCGTCGTGGACTCGAGGATGACATCCACGATCCGAAGGCCGTTGCGCCGGAGCGTGGAGCCGGTCTCGGTCAGATCCACCAGCGCATCCATGAGCTCGGGCACCTTGGCCTCGGTGGCGCCATAGCTGAACGACACCTCCACGGGGATGCCGAGCCGCTCGAAGAACGCGCGCGTCACGTTGGGGAACTCGGTTGTGACACGACTGCCGGGCGGGATATCGGCGGCGGTCTGAACGGGAGAGTCGGCACATACTGCGAGCACCATCTTCACGACGCCGGCCCCGGTCTTGGCGTACGGCAGCTCGGCCACCTCGACCACGTCGGCTCCCGACTCGGTCACCCAATCATGCCCCGAGATGCCGAGATCGAAGTGCCCGTCGGCCACATACAGCGGTATCTCCTGCGGACGGAGGATCTTCACGCGTGCGATGCGCGGATCGTCGATCACGGGATTGTACTCGCGGCTGGACTTCTTGACCGGCAGGTCCGCTTCGGCGAACAGCAGGAGCGTCTGCTCCTCGAGGCTTCCTTTGGGCAGGGCGATCGACAGCATGGCATCTCCTTGGGTGCGCGACGGCGTTCACTCTAGCACACTACTGCGCTAGAGTGCGCCGTGGCAACCCGTTGTGGTGCGCGTTGACAGCATCTTCATGCATGGACACAATCCATAAGTGACCGGTTTCACGACCCGGGTCGTAGTGGGCCGAGGGAACGGCCAAGCGGGACGAATCGAGGGGGAGCCGTGTCCACACTGTCTGATCGCGTCGTCTCGACACTCGGCCCGTACGTGGGCGATACGGTGGCCGACACCTGCGTCAGGGCGACCGCCCTTTCACTCGGCAAGACCACAGAGGACCTCACGCCAGCCGACTTCCCCACCCTCGAAGCGAACGTCCGTCGCCTGCTCGGGCCAGTAGCGCCCACAGCCGTGGTAGACCAGTTGCTCGCTGACATCGAGAGGGGGCTCTGATGACCGCGACCACCGCTTCCTCCCGGACCCCACGTGCGCTCTCGGCCGGAACGATGCTATCCGGCGGGGCCCTCATCGCGCTTGTCGGCCTGTTCGCTCTTCTGAGCGTGCAGATGTATGCCGAGACCCTCTCGGATGCGGCATACGCGGCGTCTTACTGGTTCGGCACATCGCTGCAGATCCTGTTCGCTCTGGTGATCGTCTTCGTCGCCCTGCGCATCGGATGGGGACAGCACGTCGGCAAGCAGTGGTTCTTCGTGGGCCTCGGCGTGGCTGCGTACGCGGCCGGAGACGTCGCGTGGACGATCCTCGACCTGCACCTCGGACTGGACCCGTATCCGAGTGTCGCGGATCTCTTCTACACCCTCGAGTACGCCTTCTTCTTCATCGCGATGGCGCTCGCCGTCCGGTCGTACAGGTCGATCACCGACCTGCGTACGCCGGTGATCATCGGCGCTGTCATCTCTGCCGCGGCTGCTGCAGCCATGTACTTCCTGCTGCTCAAGCCCTACATCTTCGCGGCCGGAGTCGAAGAGCTGGGTATCTGGGGGCTGGTCGTCAGCACGCTCTACCCGCTCGGCGATGTGTTCTTCATGCTCGGCCCGGCGATGACCCTGGCGATCGTCATCATGCGGCTCGGCGCCGGTAGACTCGCGTGGCCGTGGTGGATCGTCGTGGTTGGTGCGCTCGTCTTCTCCGTGGTCGACTCGCTCTACTCGTACGCGGACTGGTCCGGCGCCGGATCGAGCACCCTGCTCGAAATGGGATGGATGTCCGCGAACCTGTTGTTCGCCCTTGCCGCCCTCGTCGCGCGAGACGTCTACCGGGTTCGCTAGAGCCGTTACCCGCGACCGCCTTCGCGGTGGTAGCGCTTGATCGTACGTCCGAGCAACTTGTCCTCGCGCTTGCGTGCCTGTCGGGCTCGCACGTCAAGCTGCTCGGCCACGAACCGCACCTCGGCCTGCAGTTCGCGGTAGCTCTCCAGGCGGCGTTCGGGCAGTTCGCCGCTTGCCACTGCCGCCTCGACCGCGCAGCCCGGCTCGCCGGAGTGCGTGCAGTCGCGGAAACGGCACGCTGAGGCCAACTCGGCTATGTCCGAGAACGCCTGGTCGATGCCATCGGCAGAGTCCCACATCCCCACAGCGCGCAGCCCGGGCGTGTCGATGATCAGCCCGCCATCGGGGAGTGGAATGAGTTCGCGGCTCACTGTCGTGTGACGTCCGCGCCCGTCGGAGACCCGGACCTCCCGGGTGAGCTGCAGATCCTCCCCCGCCAGCGCGTTGACGAGCGTGGACTTGCCGGACCCGGACGGCCCGATGAGCGCAAGCGTCTCGCCGTGCTCGAGGTATCCCCGCAGCTCATCCAGGCCGAGACCGCTCACCACGCTCGTGACGTGTACCGGAACCCCCGGCGCGATCTCGCCGACCGCGGCAATGGCGCCCTCGACGTCACCGCTCAGGTCCGCTTTGGTCAGCACGAGAACCGGCCGGGCACCGCTGTCCCACACGAGCGCGAGTTCACGCTCCAGTCGAGACAGGTTGGGCGGCTCGGCGATAGGGTGCGTCACGAGGACAAGGTCGACGTTGGCCGCAAGCACCTGCAGGCGTGCCGCCTTGCCGGGGTCGCGACGAACGATCGAGGTCATGCGCTCGAGAACGACCTCAACGAGCGGCTCGGCCTCGTCACCGCCGATGAGCACCCAGTCACCTACCACGGGAAGCCCGCCATCGTCGGCTGCCTTGAGCAGCCTCGTGGCCGGACGCGCGAGCATCACGCCGCCGTCGGTCATCACGAAGACGAAGCCCCGGTCCGAGCGGACGACTCGCCCGGGCTTCCAGCCCTCAGTGTGCCCGGCTACGAGCGCGACGACGCGTTCGTTCATACCGACTGAGACCAACCCCGCTGACCCGCTCAACCGCGCTCCTTCCCACCGACACACCCCATCCTAGCGGCATCGGCAGACCCGCGCCACGGATCGGGCTCAGGCTCGATCGGCCAGTGCTGCGGGCGGGATCAGCAGCGTGAATGTCGAGCCCTCACCCGGCGTGCTCTCCACGGTCATCCGGTAGCCGAGCAGCTCGCTGAGCTCCCTGCAGATGGCAAGACCCAGACCGGTGCCCTGCGGTCTGGCCCGGTCGGTGGAGTCCACCTGCTGGAACGCCTCGAAGATGCGCTCCTGATCCTCCGGTGCGATGCCGATGCCAGTGTCGGCCACGGCTATGACCACGGCGTCTGCCCGCGCGACCACGCTGACCGTGACAGAGCCGTCACGGTCGGTGAACTTGATCGCATTGGAGACGAGATTCCTGACGATCTGTCCGAGCTTGTCAGTGTCGGTCATGACCACCACGTCGTCAGGATGGTCACATGCGAGCCGGACGCTTCTGACCTCGGCAAGTGCGCTCATCGACGCGATGAGCGCACAGATCCTGGCACCCAATTCGACCTCCGAGAGCGTCACGACGCCGTGGCCCGACTCGACCCGCGCGAGTTCGAGCACGTCGTCGACGAGTCCCAGCAGTTGCGCGCTCGACTCTTTCACCATCCCGAGCTGGATGCGCTGCTCATAGGTCACCGGACCCGGCAGCTCGCGCAGGAGCAGATCCGTGAAACCGATGATGGAGTTCAGCGGCGTTCGGAGTTCGTGGCTCACGTTGGCGAGGAAACGTTGCCTCGCCTGGTTGGCCTCTTCGAGCTCACGGTTCACCTCGAGCAGCTCGCCGGTCCTGCGGTCCACGAGTTGCTCCAGGTCCAGCCGGTACCCCTCGAGTTCGCGCTCGGTCAGCACGCGGTCGGTCACGTCTTCGAGCACGACGACCGCGCGCGCGATGTCCGTACCCTCGGTGCCGAGCGGCATCGCCCTTACCGAGATCCAGGTCCGCGCGGCCTCGTCCCCGATGGAGACCAGCAGTCCGGACACAGGAGCAGACCGCACGATGGCCGCAAGCTCGAGGACCGCGCCCGCGCCGGGCGACTCGCCGCCCATCGCCTGCCGCAGCAACCCGACGATCCGGCGCGCCTCGTCGTTGGCAAGCGACACGTCTCCGTCCTCATTCGCGACGAGGATCCCCGCCGGCGTGGCCTCGACAACGCTCGTGAGCAGCGAGTGCTCGTTGCGCGCGCACCGCTCGGCGGTCTCCGCAGCCAGCAGCTGCTCCGAGGTGGAACGAGCGTACAGGCTGTACGCGACCAGCGGCACGAAGAGGACCTCGGCGAAGTCCTCGTACGCATCGAGAGCGGAGGTGATGCCGGCGTGTTCAAGCACATTCGACACGCTCACGAACAGGTACAGACCCACGCCGGCCATCAGCAGGTACTTCAGACTGGCGCCCACACCACGAGTACGGGACCTGATCGCGAGCGCGGCGACGAACGCTCCGAGAAACGCCAGCGCCGCAACCAGGTCGATGGCAGTGACGAGGCTCATGGCGACTCGGCTCGCACGCGGGACGCATGCGCCAGAGCGACCAGCCCGGCAAGGAAGCACACCCCGCCGACCGCGTACGCGAGGTGCTCGAGCGTGTTGAAGAGCACGGGGGCGACGTAGCCCTCGGCGATCGTGAAGACGTATCCCGAGGCGATGGCGAGATAGCCGGCGATGAACCGCCGCTTGCCCACGACATGGATGGCCCGCACGCTCACGGCCATGATCGGCGTGAGAAACAGCACCATCAGCAGGTCGACTATCTCGCTTTCCTGGTACATCCCGGCCTATCCGTCAGTGGACTCGAAATCGAGCGCCGCCGAATTCATGCAGTAGCGCTGGCCAGTGGGAGCCGGGCCGTCCTCGAAGACGTGACCGAGGTGCGATCCGCACGTGCCGCAGCGGATCTCGGTGCGCGCCATGCCGTGACTCGTATCGGTGAGTTCCTCGACCGCGTCCGCAGCGACGGGCTCGTAGAAGCTCGGCCAGCCACAACCCGAATGGTACTTGGCCTCCGAGCGGAAGAGCGGATTCCCACACGCGCCGCATCGATACAGGCCCTCGTCGGTCGTGTCGAGGTAGATGCCGGTGCCTGGACGCTCGGTCCCCGCCTCGCGCAACACCCGGTACTGCTCGGGCGTGAGAAGCTCCCGCCACTCGGCGTCGGTCCGCTCGATCTCGTAGCGCTTCACGTCAGCCGACCTCCCCACGACTCCGATCCGCCGGCACGAACGACCGCAGGCGCTCCTGCGCCGTCTCGCTCAGCCCGAGCATGCCGATCTCGGCGTCGAACTCGGGACGCGTCCCGTACCCGTCACGATACCCGTTCACCCGGGCGGCCGCAGTACTCTCGCGAAACCCCGCAGCATCGGGATACATCCGCGCGAACTCGGCCGCGAGGACACGATCGCACCGCAGGCGGTACTTCTGGTGGTAGTCCTCGGCAACGTAGAAGCGCGCACCGGCGACGATCTCAGTCGTCACCGGGCCGAGCAGTCCGGTGACGGTGGCGCACGAGGCACGGGTTGCCGCCTCCTGCTCCTCGGTCTTTGGGAAGATCATGGATGCGTACTGCCGTGAGTGCGCCGGGACAGTGGGCCGATGGGCCGACCAGAAGACAGCGAGCAGGTCCTCGTACGTGACGATCGCGGGATCGAAGTCGACCTGGAGCGACTCTGTGTGATCTCCGATCGCGCGATATGTGGGGTCGGGGGTCGTGCCGCCCGCGTAGCCGACACGGGTGTGGACGACTCCTGCCATCTGCCCGAACCGGGCATCGGGTCCCCAGAATCAACCGAGTGCGAACGTCGCCCGCTCAAGCGTACCGTGGTCGACGGTATCCAGCCGGGGGCATTGGACCGACTGTTCGGACATGTCAACTCCTTTCGCCGTGCGCTTGAACAGCACGCGGCATGCCGCCTTCCCCCTCGCGGCATCATGCTTCATCCGCGCTCCAGCTCGTCGGCGAGCATCTCGAGAAACAGCCCGACGTCGGTCACGATGCCGATCGTCTGGAAGCTGCCGCGATCGGCCAACTTAGTGACGACCGCGGGGTTGATGTCGACACATACCGTGGTGACCGCGGCGGGCAGCATGTTGCCGGTGGCGATCGAGTGCAGCATCGTCGAGAGCATGATGCACGCGCCGGCCACTTGACAGTGCGCGCGCATCGCCGCCTGCGCCTGCAACGCATCGGTGATCACGTCGGGCAACGGTCCGTCGTCGCGTATCGAGCCGGCGAGCACGTACGGGACGCCGGCCGTCACGAGCGTGTGCATCAGACCGTGCGTCAGCACCCCCTGCTCGACGGCCTGCGCGATGCCTCCGCACCCGCGGATCGTGTTGATGGCGCGCAGGTGATGCTCGTGCCCGCCTACGGTGGGCATACCCGCCTCCATCGAGACGCCGAGCGACGTGCCATAGAGCGCCGACTCGATGTCGTGCACCGCCACCGCGTTGCCGCCGAAGAGGACCGAGACGAAACCCGTGCGCACAAGTCGGGCGAGGTGTTCGGCAGCGCCCGTGTGCACGACCGCGGGACCGACCACGAAGATGATGCTCTGGCCGCGCCCGCGGATCTTCTCGAGCATGCGCGCCACGTCCCTGATCACGAGCGCCTTCGGCTTCTCGGAGGACACCTCCGAGTTCATGAACTCGAACTCCTGCTTGTCGCGCGGACGCTCGAGCGGCTTGACGCGGAGGCCGAGGTGTCCCACCACGATCTCCTGTCCTGCACGCACATCGGCCATGGCCACGGTACGCGCCACGCCATCGTCGATGACGACACCGAGGTCCATCTCGGGTCCGGCCACGGGGACCCACCTGCCGCCGATGCGAACGGCGGTCTCGAGGTTCGTGGTCGCGTAGAAGCCCTTTGGGAGAACCCCGTCCGTCGGCGCGGGTACGGTGCGGGCGTCGGAGGCATCGACGGGCTCGGCCCCGTGCTGGCCGATGACCGCGAGGATGTGATCGAGGTGCTCCTCGTCACTCCCGCTGATGCGCAGCAGCGCCGATGACGCATCCTCGTTGGTCCTGCCGACCTCGAACGAGAGCGTCTCGAAGCCGCCGTCGAGCGCGACGATATCGTCCATGATCCGGGACATGATGCCCGAGTCGATGAGGTGTCCGGTGATGCGGACGTCTTCGTAGCACCCGTGCGGCATGGTGGCTCCCTCTCGGTCTTCGTGGCGGGTAGCCCGATTATTCACCAACCGCCCTGTCCATGCATCCCTGACGCTTCAACCGGCCGCGTTCCGAACCCTGTGACCGCGCCAACCGTCAAACGGGGATGAACACACTCACGACCGGAGGTGTCACCATGACCAGGCCAGCAAAGACGACGTTCGGAGCGTTCCTCCTGGCGCTCGCGCTCGCCACGGCGCTCGGACTCGGCGGGTGTACCTCCGGGCTCCCCGCCGAGGACCCGTCCATCCGCGGCGAGATCACCACACTCACACCCGCTCCCGGGGGTGGGTCGCTGCTCATCGAAGCACCGGACGCCGCGGAGTCCGAGTACGACAAGGCTTCGGTGTGGATCACGGGCGAGACCACGCTGCGGCGGCTTGATGCGGACGGCTCGACCGAGCCGATCGAATTCGGCGATCTGGCGGTCGGCCAGACCGTCGACGTGTGGTTCGAGGGCCCGGTAGCCGAGTCGTACCCGGTGCAGGCCTCTGCGGAAACGCTGCTCCTGCGACCGTAACCGACGCCGCTCGGGGTTGTGGAATGCGTCGGCGCTGCCGATACTCCCGAGGTAGGACCTCATCGTCCGACGGGAGAATCCGTTGCATCGTCGTAGCCCCTTCCGCCTTGGAGTCGCGCTCGCCCTCACGCTGACGATCGTCGTGGTACCAGCGGCGCCGGCGTTCGCCGCGATGTCGCGCTCACTCGTGATGGACCGCGCCACACGTTGGACCGACGCCGTGATCCCGTACAGTCAGGCGGGCTGGGCCGATCTCGATGGCACGATCGTCTCCTCGCCCTCTCTCGGCTGGCGGCGCGACTGTTCTGGCTTCGCTTCGATGTCATGGAACCTGCCGAAGCCGGGCGCGTCCACGCGCTCGCTCGCTTCGTATGCCGACCCGATCCAGAAGGAGTCGCTGCAGCCGGGCGATCTCATCCTCAAGAGCGGCGAACACGCCGTCATCTTCGGCGGCTGGACCGACACGACGCGCACGGAGTACTGGGCGTACGAGATGAGCAGCACGCAGTCGAAGAACACTTCCCCTCCCGACGGTTCCCGGCGCCGGGCGACGCCCTACCCCTACTGGGGTGAGGACTACGGGTACCTGCCGTACCGACTGCGCGGTATCACCGAGAGCATCGACTACTCGGCCTACGTCTCGGCGATAGCGGGTGCCGACAGGTACGCGACCGCCGCTGCCGCCTCACGGGCAGCGTGGGCGGACGGCTCTGCTGCGACCGTCATCATCGCCTCGGGCGAGAACTGGCCGGACGCGCTCGGCGCATCCGCGCTCGCGGGGGCTCTCGAAGGCCCGGTGCTCCTTACGAGGCCGGGCTCGCTTCCCGCCGCGGTGGCCGAGGAGATCC
>JAXMLJ010000071.1:0-14158 GCA_034368805.1 Coriobacteriia bacterium | reverse complement strand
TGATCTCGGTCTCGTCTTCGCGGACGAAGCGGCGAAGCTGGAGCACGGTGTGACGCTCGCTGCCGATCGGGTGAGTTCAGAGGTCTCCCCGAGCTCACTTCTCGACGCGAAGAGGGACCGGCTGATCGCGACGGTCGCCGGGATCCTGTTCGGCGACGACGGGGAGGAATAGGAATCGTGGCGTACAGGACGGCGGTGAAAGACTCCATCCGGTACGGCTACGCCGTCGGGCGCGTTCGCGTGCTCGAGGGCCGGATGCTGCCGTCGGCCACCTACGAGCGTCTGCTCGACGCGGCGACATTCCGCGAGCAGATGCGCGTGCTCTCGGACACGCCGTACGGGAAGTTCCTCGAGGGCGCCGAGGTGGCAGAGGATGTCGAGCGCGCGTTCGAGCGGGCGCTTGACGAGCTCTACGGGTTCCTCGTGACCGCCAACCTGCCCGACTCGGTCAACAGCTTCTTCCGCACGTCGTACGATTACGCCAATCTTAAGGCGCGACTCAAGGCCGATTCTCTCGGCCAGTCTACCGAGGGGCTGCTTGTCTCTCTCGGCACGGTGCTCCCGGAGCGGTTCGCCGGGCAGGTAGGTGCGCTCCCGAAGCGTTTCCGGGAGCTCTACGAGCGTCTTGCGGGCGAAGGCGCCGACGTGGCCGACGAGCAGGTCTCGACGGAGATCGACCGCGCGCTGTTCGCCGAGCTCGCCATGCACGCCGGTGCCTCGAAAAGCCGGTTCCTGGCCGGGCTCGTCGCACTTGAGATCGATCTGGCGAACGTGCGGACCCTTCTGCGTGCCCGGGTGCGGGAGCGCAAAGCCGCCGAGACGCGGAGGCTGCTTATCGAGGGAGGGAATCTGGACCCTGAACGGCTGATGGGCCGGTACTCCCTGCCGGTCTCGGAGATGGCGGGAGCGCTCACGGCTATGCCGGGTCCGTTCAAAGGTCTCCACGCCGAGGACGTGGCCGATCTGGCCCGCTACGACGTACTTGCCGACGACATCGAGGTTCGCTATCTGAAGCAGGCGCGTATGGTGGCGGCAGGCCCGGAGCCGGTCATCGGCTACATCATGGCTCGTCAGGCCGAGGTGATGATGGTGCGCACGCTGCTCATCGGCAAGATGTCCGGCGTGCCGATAGATGTTCTCCGCCGCCGTTTGCGGCAGCGATACGGGTAAGGGGTCGGGCGCATGGCACGAGTGGCGATCATCGGCGATTCGACGAGTGTGGCGGGGTTCCGTCCACTCGGCTTCGCGGTCTTCCCGGTTCGCGACCCCGAAGATGCCCGTGCGCTGTGGGACGGGCTTCTCACGGACGGCTACGGGACGGTGTTCGTGACCGAGCCCGTGTACGCGGCGCTCGAGGACCTCATCGCCGAGGTCGTCGATCGGCCGCTTCCGGCAGTCACGGTGATACCCGGCGCGGGCAGCGCCGGCGGAGTGGGAGAGGCAAAGCTCGAGCGGGCCATAGTACGGGCGCTCGGTACGAGCATGCCGATCACAGAAGAGGAAGGCTGACGTGGACCAGGGCAAGATACAGAAGGTCGCCGGGCCGCTCGTCGTGGCCGTGGGCCTCACGAACTCGAAGATGTACGACCTCGTGCGTGTGGGCGAAGAGGGCCTCATGGGCGAGATCATCGAGATGCGCGGGGAGCGGGCGTCCATACAGGTGTACGAGGAGACCGAAGGACTCGGCCCCGGCGATCCGGTCGAGGCGACCGGTGCGCCGCTCTCCGTCGAACTCGGCCCCGGGATGCTCGAGGCGGTCTACGACGGCGTCCAGCGTCCGCTCGACGCTCTAGAGGCGCAGGCCGGTGCGTTCCTCGCGCGCGGGATGACAGCACCGGGTCTCGACCGCGCGAAGGTGTGGGAGTTCGTCCCCACGGTGAAGCCCGGCGAGGAGGTGGCGGGTGGCGACATCATCGGCACGGTGCAGGAGAACACCGTCATCGAGCACCGCGTCCTGGTGCCGCCCGCGCTTTCGGGGACCATCGAGTCGATCGAGGCCGGCAGCTACACGGTCACCGACACGGTCGGTCGCCTGAAGGCGGCGGACGGAACAGTCCACGACCTGATCATGATGCAGACATGGCCGGTCCGCCTGCCGCGGCCGTTCACGAAGAAGATCGCAGCCGACGAGCCGCTCACCACGGGCACGCGCGTGATCGACACGTTCTTCCCGATCGTCAAAGGCGGCGTGGCGTGCATCCCGGGCCCGTTCGGTGCCGGCAAGACGGTCACGCAGCACCAGATCGCCAAGTGGTCCAACGCCGAGGTCGTCATCTTCATCGGCTGCGGCGAGCGCGGCAACGAGATGACCGACGTGCTCATGGAGTTCCCGGAGCTTATCGACCCATACTCGGGCGAGCCGTTGCTCAAGCGCACGGTGCTCGTAGCCAACACCTCTAACATGCCGGTGGCGGCACGCGAGGCGAGCGTCTACACGGGCATCACGATGGCCGAGTACTTCCGCGATATGGGCTACGACGTGGTGCTCCAGGCTGACTCGACGAGCCGTTGGGCCGAGGCGATGCGCGAGATCTCCGGCCGGCTCGAGGAGATGCCGGGAGACGAAGGCTTCCCGGCCTACCTCGGCACTCGTCTCGCATCGTTTTACGAGCGCGCCGGCAAGGTGGTGTGCCTTGGGTCGACGCAGCCGGAGTCTCGGACCGGCAGCGTCTCCGTCGTCGGCAGCGTCTCGCCTCCGGGTGGCGACCTTTCCGAGCCGGTCGTGCAGAACACGCTTCGCGTCGTGAAGGTCTTCTGGGCGCTTCAGGACCAGCTGGCCTTCCAGCGGCACTTCCCGGCGATCGACTGGCTCACGAGCTACTCGCTGTACCTCGACAAGATCACCGGTCACTGGGCCGAGGAGGTCTCGCCCGAGTTCCGTGGGCGGCGTGACGAGTGCATGGCGATCCTCCAGCGAGAGAACGAACTTGCCGAGATCGTGCGGCTCGTGGGCGTGGAGGCGCTCTCCGCCGAGGAGCAGATCCTCATGGAGACCGCCAAGTCGATCCGAGAGGACTTCTTGCAGCAGAACGCGTTCCGTGACGACGACCAGTTCTCGTCTCTCGGCGAGCAGGACCGTCTGCTTCAGACGATCCTGCTGTTCCACCACACGGCGATCAAGGCGCACGAGCATGGAGCGCCGCTCAAGGAGATCTTCGCCGCACCCGTGCGCGATCACATCGCGCACGCCAAGTATCTTACCGACGCCGGTACGGGTGAGTTTGACGAGATAGCCTCGGAGATCGAGACGCAGCTCGTTGGCGAGGGACCGCACGGGCTTGAGACCGCCGTGTATGCGGGAGGTGAGCGGTAGTGCGCGAGTACATGACCACCCGCGACATCGTCGGGCCGCTTCTGCTCATCGAGAGTGTGTCGGATGTGACCTACGGCGAGCTCGTCGAGCTCGAGTTCCCCGACGGCACCCGTTCGCTCGGCAACGTCCTCGAAGTCGACCGCGACGTCGCTCTCGTGCAGGCGTTCGAGGGTACCCGCGGCTCCAACCCATCCCAGACGAAGGTGCGGTTCCTCGGCCGCTCGCTCGAGCTCGGTGTGTCCCGTGACATGCTCGGCCGCGTCTTCGACGGCCTGGGGCGTCCCGCAGACGATGGCCCCGAGATCATCCCTGATGTGCGCCGTTCGATCTACGGCTCGCCGATCAATCCGACGGCTCGAGACTTCCCCGACGACTTCATCCAGACGGGTGTTTCGGCGATCGACGGCCTGAACCCCCTCGTGCGCGGGCAGAAGCTGCCGATCTTCTCCGGTTCGGGCCTGCCGCACAACCAACTTGCGGCGCAGATCGCGCGGCAGAGTGCGGTGCTCGACTGCTCGGGCGACGACGAGATCGGCTGCAAGGCCGAGGGCGAGTTCGCGGTGGTCTTCGCCGCGATGGGCATCACCTTCGCCGACGCCGACTTCTTCATAGACGAGTTCCGCAACACCTCGGCCATCGAGCGTGCGGTGCTGTTCCTGAATCTCGCCGACGATCCGGCCGTCGAGCGCATCGCCACACCGCGCATGGCGCTCACCGCCGCCGAGTACCTGGCCTACGACTGCGACATGCACGTGCTCGTCATCCTCACCGACATGACGTACTACTGTGAGGCGCTGCGTGAGGTCTCGGCAGCGCGCAAGGAGGTGCCGGGTAGACGCGGCTACCCCGGCTATCTGTACACCGACCTCGCGACGATCTACGAGCGCGCCGGGCGCGTCAAGGGGCGGAAGGGCTCGATCACGCAGGTGCCGATCCTCACCATGCCGGACGACGACAAGACCCACCCGATCCCCGACCTCACCGGCTACATCACGGAGGGGCAGATCGTGCTCGACCGCAACCTGCACCGCCGTGGCATCTACCCGCCGGTGGCCGTCCTGCCGAGTCTCTCGCGTCTGAAGCAGAAGGGCATCGGGCCGGGCAAGACGCGCGAGGACCACGCCGATCTTTCCAACCAGCTCTTCGGCGCGTATGCGCGCGGTCTGCAGGCCAAGGAGCTCGCCGTCATCCTCGGCGAGGCGGCGCTCTCAGACACGGACAAGGCGTTCGTGGCATTTGCCGATGCGTTCGAGGACCGCTTCATCCGCCAGGGTCCGCACGAGGAGCGGTCCGTGGCCGAGACGCTCGCCATCGGCTGGGAGCTCATGGCGCTCCTGCCGCGCGCGGAGCTCAAGCGCATCAAGGACGAGTACGTCGCGAAGTACCTTCCCGGCGCTGATGCTGTGGAGGTCGGTGCGTGAGCGACGGGGTCCTCATAGGGCTCGTGGCGCTGGCGCTCGGCGTGCTCGTCGTGGTGCAGATCGTGTCGGCGCGTGCCGCACGGCAACTCGGCGGACGCTCCGCCAACGCGGTCGTGATGCTGCGCGCCATCAACGCTGCGGCGGTGATCGTGCTGCTCGGCTGGCTCGTCTTCTCCTGGCTGGGGAGGTGAGCGCGTGACCAAGATGCGCGTGAACCCCAACCGGATGGAACTGCTCAAGCTTCGGCGCCGTCGCGATGTCGCTAAGCGGGGACACAAGCTGCTCAAGGACAAGTTCGATGAGCTCCTGAAGGAGTTCATCTCGCGCATCAACGCGAACCGGAAGCTTCGCGCCGAGGTTGAGCGCGAGCTCGCCGCGGCCTACGGGCTGTTCGCCGTAGCGCGTGGCGAAGCCGGACGGACGACCATCGAGGAGGCGCTCCTTTCCGGGGCCCCCGGCGAGATCGTCGAGACCGCCGAGCGGAACGTCATGAGCGTGAGGGTTCCCGAGCTGACGCTGACCGAGCTGCCCGAGCCGGGCGGCTACTCGCTGGCGACGATGCCGGTCGTACTCGATGAGGCGCTCGCCGCGCTCGGCACGGTGGCTCCCAAGATGCTCGAGCTCGCCGGGCGCGAGAAGGCGATCGAACTCCTCGCGGCCGAGATCGAACGCACCCGCAGGCGCGTGAACGCGCTGGAGTACGTGCTGATCCCGTCGATCGACGAGACGGTGCGCGACATCCAGATGAAGCTCGACGAGGCCGAGCGTGGCAACCTGACACGGCTCATGAAGGTCAAGGACATGATCGCGCAGCAGCAGGAGGCGGACGAGGAGCGGTAGGGGGCGCCCCTCCGCCCGGTGGCTTCGGCTCTGGTTGCGGCTGATGCGGGGCCGTTGAGGCGCTGACCGGCGACGAGCGGCGACCGCGGGGAGTACGACGACCGTTCGTCGGCATCGGGCGGTCGGCCGTCGGCTATCGGCCAGAATCTGCTAAAGTCGCCTCGCCACAGCACCGATGAATCAAGTGTCAGGAAAGCTAAGACAACCTGACGACTCGTCCGGCCCGATGGTGGCGCCCCTCCATCCGGAGGGCCGGACAGCGACTAGCAAAAGGCCCCGCGGTGGCGAAGAGCCGCGGGGCCTCCTGCATCCCGGAGCCGATCGCGCCCTCTCGGTGCGCCGGTCCCGGAGCGTTAACCTGTCTGCCCGGTGAACTCCCAGCGCTCGAGAAGGAGCGCAGGCGCGAGCGTCGCGCCACCCTCACCGGGGCCCACGAGCGCGCGCTGAGATCCGATCGCACCGACGTGGGAGAGCGCATCGAGGACATCTTGCGTGAAGCGGAGATTGCGCACCGGGCGGGTGAGCGTGCCGTTCTCGATCAGGAAGGTGCCGTCACGCGTCATGCCGGTGAGCACGACCTTCATGGGGTCCTCGACATTGACGTAGTGGAATCGGGTCACGTAGATACCCCGGTCCACCGACGCGATCATCTCGGCCTCGGTGCTGTCCCCGGAGGCAAGTTCGAGGTTGAGCGGCATCGGGCCGTGGGGGTTGGGCGCGGGTAGCGCGTGTCCCGTGTTGGCGAGGCCGAGCTTGTGCGCGTAGTACGAGTCGGTCACCGGTCCCACAGCCACTCCGCCTGCGATCAGCGGGGTACGCCTCTTGGGTTGCCCCTCGAAGTCGAACAACAGGCCGATCGTGCCCGGCGAGAGTGCGTCGTCGTAGATGCTGATGCGCTCATCGACGAGTGAGGTGCCGATGGCCTCGGTAAGGAACGACCCGCCCTCGGCGAAGGACTTGGCGCCGAAGCCGAGATAGCCGAGGAAGTCGAGGAGGTCCGAGACCGCCTCGGGAGCGAGTACGACCGTGTAGACGCCGGGGTCGAGCGAGGCCGGATGCTCCGAGCGCTCGGCCGTGGTCGCGGCTCGGCCGCCGAGCGCCGACGGCGAGAACGACGCCGCGTCGCTCGTGAGGAACGATGCCCAGCCGCTTCCGCCCTGCAGGCCCGTCGACAGCACGGTAGCGCGCAGGTCGTCGGCCTCCATCACCGCCGACACGCCGCCCGTGTTGGCTACCGCCACCGCGTAGTCGCTTGTTGCGATCGTGCCCGCCGCGACGAACCCGCGTGCCGAGGACTGCCCGATGATCGCGGCGGCCGCCTCCGCGCGCCGATCGGCATCATAGTCGGCGGTGCTGGCGCTCACGCGTGATACGGCCGTGATCGGCACCGCTTCGGGTAGCCCGCTGAAGTCGGGGTCCTCGGGCGCGTGCCGGGCGGCTTCGACCGCGGCCGCGGCGCATCTGGTGATCGCTTCGTCGTCGTGGCGGTTCGTACTCGCCACGCCGGTGCGCGTGCCCAGTACGGCCCGGATCGACAGACGTGTGTCGCTCTCGGCCACGTTCTGATGGATGCGGTTGTTTGCGAAGCGCGTGAGTGCCGAGGATGCAGACGTGACGACCGCCTCGGCAGCATCGGCGTGAGTGGCGTGCGCGGCCCGGTCCGCGAGGATGCGCACGTCCTCCAGGGAGTACCTCATCGGCCCACCCCCACCCGGACGTCGCGGAAGCGTGCGGGAGCGGCTCCGTGCGCTACGTGCGCCACCTGCATCGGCTCGCCCTTGCCGCAGTTGGGGATGCCCCATACCTGCCAGTGGTCGGTTGAGCACACCGCGTCACAGCTGCCCCAGAACGCCGGTGTGATGCCGGTGTAGTTGGGGTTCTTGATCATGCGACCGAGTGCGCCGTTTCTGATCTCCCACCCGATCTCGCACGCGAACTGGAAGTTCAGCCGCTTGTCATCGATCGACCAGGAGTTGTTGGTCTCAAGGTAGATGCCGCTCTCTGTGTTGGCGATGAGGTCGTCGAAGTCCCAGGTCCCCGGTTCGAGACTCACGGTGGTCATGCGGACGAGCGGCTGCCGGTTCCAGCCATCTGCGCGCATACATCCATTGGACGCTCTGCCGATAGCTGGCGCTGACTCGCGCGAACTCTGGAAGCTGCTGAGTACGCCGCCGACCACGAGAAAGTCTCGCTGCGCGGGGACGCCCTCGTCGTCGTAGCCGAAGCTGCCGAGCGACCCCGGTACTGTGGCGTCGGCCGTGACCGTGACGTGTTCCGACCCGTAGCGGAACGTGTCGATATCGTTCAGTCCGAGGAACGACGTACCCGCGAAGGCGGCTTCGTCGCCCAACACGCGGTCGAGCTCGGTGGGGTGCCCGATCGATTCGTGAACCTGTAGCGCGATCTGCGAGCCGTCTATGATCACGGTGGTCGTCTCGGCCGGGCACGGTGCCGCCGAGAGCAGCGCCGCGGCCTGTTCGCCGACGCGCGGAGCGTTGCCGGCCAGATCGAGTGCGAGGATGGCCTCCCAGCCGCCCTGCACCGCCTGTCCGCCGTGGGAGTTGGGATACGAGCGGGGGAGCATCTCGCCATCGCCGATCGCGTAGGCGACGATACCGGCCTGCGACTCGGTGTACGCCTGCTCGATGAGGGAGCCCTCCGACGAGCCGAAGACCTTGCGCACGTGGAGGAAGTCGAGCGAGGCCGACGACACCCGCACTGCGGCTTCGGCTCGCATCGCCTCGTCGGCGGCGAGCAGGATGGCGAGCTTGTCTTCGGTGGCGATCGTGAACGGGTCGATCTCGCACGGTCCCGTCCATGTGTCGCGATACGCGCCCACAGGCGACAGGACGACCGGCGTGTGCGTCGTGGTGGCGGCGGCGCGTGCGAGCGCGACGGCATCTGCCGCGGCAGCGCACACCCCGTGGGCGCTCATATCGGCCGTGGCCGCGAATCCCCAGGCACCCGCGGCGATCACCCGGATACCGATGCCGAGGGACTCGCCGGACTCGATGCCCTCCACGCGTCCGGTGCGCACCGAGAGGCGTTCGTGCATGGATTCGACAACGCGCGCATCGGCGTAGGATGCTCCCGCCGATGTGGCGGCTTCGAGTGCCTGGGCGATGGCGTCCCTCATGCGTGGCCCCCGTGTGGACTGCGCCCGATCGGGACGCGTCTGATGTCTGTGTTCTCCTCAGAAGATAGCAGAGCACCATGACATAGGGAGACCTCGGCGCGGCCCCGTTTCCCTACGGCACGATCGCCGCCGGGTCTGTCACCGCGTTCACGATCCGACCCTCGCGGGCGGACCAGGCATATCGCCGCGCGCCCGCGTAGTCCCGGCGAGCTGCGAGTGGCGAGAGCTTCACAAAGTCGCCCGTACGCGGTGCGTGTATGAAGTACCCGGCGCCGACGTACATGCCGACGTGGTAAACGGGCGAGCCGAAGAACACCGCGTCGCCGGGCTGCAGGTCCGCGGGGGCGATCTTCTCACCGAGCTGGAACTGCGCGCCCGAGTAGTGGGGGAGGTTCACGCCGTGCTGGCGGAACACGTACAGGACGAGCCCTGAGCAGTCGAAGCCCGCCACCGATTCGCCGCCCCATAGGTACGGAACGCCGTGGTACGCGAGCGCCGTTTCCACGGGAGACCCGTCCTCGACCTCGATGCCGGCGCCGCGTGCGCCTGCGAGGACCGCCCGCAGTAAGGAGGCCTCCTGGGCCTGGCGTTCCTCGGCGCGCTCGTCGAAAAGCGCCAGCAGGTCCGCTTGCGCCGAGGCGAGGAGCGCCTCGCGCTCCTGGATGCGGATCATGACCTCGATCTTGCGCGCCTGGGCCTCGAACTCGAGCGAGCGCGCCTTGAGCTCCGCGCCCTCGAGTTCGGCGGCGACCGCCGCGATCTGGTCGCGCTGTGCGGCGAGCACGGCGGCGATCTCGGCGTCGCTTCGCCCGATGGTCCGCAGGAACGTCATGCGGGAGACGAAGTCGGTGACCGACTTCGAGCCGAGCAGGATGCCGAGCATGTCGAGCTCCCCGTCGCGGTAGATGTCGCGGGCGCGGTCCGACAGGGTGTCCTGCTGGATCGAGTACGCGACTTCGGCGTTGGCGAGATCCGACTTGGTGATGCCGAGGCGCGTCCGCGTGGTGTCGAGTTCGTAGACTGCGCGGTTGTATGCCTCGGAGGCGATCGCCAGCTCGCGATCAAGCTCATCGAGCTGGGCTTCGAGTTCGTCCAGTGCGGCCTGACGGCGTGCCAGCTCCGCGCGAAACGCGCGTTCGGCCGCGTCGTCGGGGGAGGGGATGACGTTACGGCCCGCAGCGGGGACAGATGGCGTCGCGGTCGCGTCCGTGGAAGGGACAGCGACAGCCGACGCCGAGATCGCCAATGAGAAAACGGTCACAAGCGCCATCAGGCGCCGGAGGTGTCGGAGTATCGATCTGTTCCGCATCGTGTATTCTGCTCCGCGTGGTCATCGAGCGGCCGGGCCGCTCGTGCGTGTCGATCGTGCCGACGCCCGCTATCCGGGTCTGCCATGTGCGCACTCTCGCACGTGCGCCTTAACCGCATCATGCGAATACCTTGCCGGAATGCGCATCACGGCCATGCGGGCTGGCCAGAGTCGGCCTGCGTGTGCGCTCCGCCCCGCGCCGTCTTGCAGTCCCCGCACGCCCACTGAGCGAGACCGTTGGCGTCCCGTGTGTGACTCGTCACCCGGATCTGGATGAGGCCGGTCGAGGCGTACCTCGCATCAGTCGTGTATCCGAGCAGGCGTGGCCTCTGCCAGCCGTGTGGCACGCTCACGTGGCAGTTGACGCAGTACTTCGGGCGGACGTGCGTGACCATGTGCTGTGACGTCGCATGTGCCGTGTTCGACCACTGCGATCCCACCAGAAGGTCATGGCACTTGGCGCAGATGATGTTGGTCGCATCTGCTCCGCCGACGAACTCCATACCGTTGGGACTCCCGGTGCTCAGGCCCGCGAGCTTCCAGTCGGCGCCATAAGCCGCATCGATCGTCCATGCGACGCCGCTGCCGTGCGGACCCTTTGCCTGCGTGTCGCTCGAAGCATCGTTCGTGTGGCACGACGTGCACGTGAGCTTCGTGTGGGGACCGTAGCTCCCGGTGAAGGTGGCTGTGGTCGGCACCTGCCAGGTGACCGAGGTGAGCGACCCGCCGATCGGGACCACGCTGAAACTCTGCTGCATCCCTACCGTCTGTCCGAGGACGTTGTGATACGAGAAGTTGGTCGGGTTGAACTCGCGCGCGACATCGGTCGGTGAGTAGGTCTTCGATCCGCGGGTCACCGACGCCGGCTGGCTCGTGTTCGAGCTGTGGCACTTGAAGCACAGGTACGCTTCGAAGTCTGTCGTGCCGCCGGCGAGCCCGGTGGCCGTGAAGGAGGTAACGGCCCCCCAGGTGCTTGCGGTGTAGTCGGGCCACACCCCGAGCGCGCCGTAGACCGCTCCGCCCGCCACGCTCGTGTCGAGCTGATCTTGCGTCGCGGTGCCGCCCACCCGCCTGGCTGCGTGCGGGTTGTGGCAGTCCTCGCACTCGGCATGCCGGCCCGTGCCGCCGAGGTCGGCTGCAGTCTCGGTGTCGGTGTGCTTCGCGGTGGTCGCCGACGGGTTGTGCCCGAAGGTGGCGGTCGCCTTCGTGATCACGTTCTTGGCATCGCTCGCGCGCCGGGTGGTGACGCCTGCGATCACCGTGGTCCCGTCACCATGACACTGGTAGCAGAGGTTCTCCTCCTGCGACATCCCGACGCTCGCGTTCTCGCGCTCCCCGGCGTTAAGGCCGCTTGCGCCGGACGGCATCGTCCATGCGGTCAGTCGCGCAAACACCGAACCGTGCGGATCGTGGCAGTTCTCGCACAGCGCCGGCGTGCTTGCGGCCGCGTAGTGCCCGGAGTCGGTGAATTCGCTCTTGTCCCAGCCGGTGAAGTAGGGAGACTCGCCGCCCGAAACGGCCGTGAACCCGATGCGGGCGGGTACGAGCGTGTCCTGGTCGATGGTGGCCGACGGCGGCGCGTCCGTGTGGCACTCCAGGCACATCGTCACGAACGACGCGGGCGACTGCTTGGTGTTGGAAGGCGAGCTCACGCGGTCGAGGTCCCATGCCGAGGCGCCGCCGGTTCCCACCTCATGAGCGTTGTGACAGCTGTTGCACGTGAGCGATCTGCCGTCGGGCGAGGTGTAGGCGGGGTGGCTCGAAGCCAGGGCGAACTCGGCCTCCACGTCACGGTCGTTCCATGACAGCGGTGCCGAGTAGCCGGCGGCGGTGCGGGTCTCTTCCGACGCGGCGCTGTGGCATGCGAAGCACAGCGACGCCTCGGCGTACGTGCCGTCGGGGGTACCGACTGCGGTGTCCTTCCCCCGGTAGGCGATCAGCTTGTCGGCGGCCGAGCCGTGCCGCGCGTGGCAGGCGAGGCACTGTACGTCCGGGTCGGTGGCACGTGCAGTGGCGTTGCCGAGCACGATGTCGGGCCCGTGTGCTGCGCCGACAGCGTATCCGTGGTTCCCGCCGGTAGCTGCGTACGCGCCTGCGTCGCCCACGAATCCGATCGGCGTGGCGCTCGCTCCGTGACAGGCGGTGCAGAACGCGTTGCCGAGTGGCGCCGAGGCTCGCGAGTAGTACGTGTACGTGGGCTTGCCCCCGGCGTCCACGCCGGTCTGCACCCGGAGGAGCCGGGCGTAGGTCTGCGAGGCATCGTAGACGCCGTCCGCGCTGTAGTAGTACGACGCCCGGTGCGGGGTGTGGCATGCGTCGCACTCGGTGGTGTTTGCGACCATCGTGTCGCTTCGGTGTGTCGAGCCGACCGACTGGCCGTCATAGTCGGCGAACTCGGCCTTGATATTGAACGTGCTGCGGTCGCCGAGCGCTGACTCGGGGCTCTCGGCGGCTGTCGACCCGTGGCAGTAGTAGCACAGGGCCACGGTCCGGTAGTCGATCGGCGATGCGCCGTGCACACTGTGGCAGCGGGTGCAGCTTATGACGGTGGGCGAGAGCCGGTAGCCGTGGAGGTTCGGGGCGACCGTCGAGGAGACGGCCGAGGTGAGTCCGCCGGGGTCTCTCGCACGCAGCGCATAGAACCAGACGAAGGACTGCGCGATCTCGTCGGCGTGCGCATCGACCTGGACGCTCGTGCCGGTGACGCCACTTGCGACGAGCGTGGCGGATGCGAGATTGGCCGTCGTGACCGGGGCGTGGTAGCGGTAGACATCGTAGGTCACGAGATGACCGCCGGCATCAGTGGATGGCTTCCACGTGATGGTGACCTTGCCGATGCCGCTCACGTACGCATCCGGCTCCTGGGGTACCGTGGGCGTGGCTGCGTGCGCGAGCGCCGGGAGCAGGAGCAGGCTGAGGAGCGCCGAGACAACGATCGACCATCGGGGGACGCCGTACGCACGGCCGCTCATCGCGGTGTCCTTTCGTCGGCTGTCCATCACAGTCTCACCGCCTGCACGAAGACGAGTTCTCCGCCGGTGTCGGCGAGACTCGTGAGGTACCATTCACCGTCCACGTAGCGCAGGGGGACGGCGATCGTGTGCTCGGAGACGATCTCCGCGTCCTCCCATCGGACGATCGCGTACGCCACATAGACCGTGGCCTGTCCCTGCGCATAGACATCGACATTGGCGCCCGGCGTAGAGTTCAGGATCGAGGGATAGCGCGCAACGAGGCTGTCAGCGTAGGACTGCTGGCTGCCTTCATCCGGCGCTATCAGCAAGCCGAGCGCTGTGGCGTCGCCATCCATGAGCGCCGTCACGATCCTGGCCGCAACGGCCTCGATCTCGATCGCACCGCGCGTGACGACCTGCGCGGTCTCGCGCTCGTAGACAGCCCAGGGATCAGGCGCGGCTTCGTTGGTATCGGTCTGTGGCGGGTCGTCGGTGGATGCGGCCGAGGTGCGGCGCGCGGGGGTCGTGCTGTCCCCTGGCGCGGCCGGGGTGAGGTCGCGAGGAGTGGCGGGCGGAGTGGGGATGTCGACCACTTCAGGTGCTTGGGCGGGTGAGTTCGTTGGTGCGGTCGCCGACGGCGTGTCGTCAGAGGCCAGCGGAGAGTCCGATGGGTCTGTGCCGGGGACGCCGTTCCACGCTACTGCAACACCGAGCACTACCAGCGCCGCCAGAGTGACCCCGATCGCCCAACGTTTCCGCGTGTCCACAACGGCCCCCTGCCAGAGTCGATACCTCCGACCAGGTTATCGGCGCACCGCTCCGGGCAGCGTAGGGGCTCCGATGACGAACGGCGCCGAGGCGCCGTTCGTCCTTTCGTTCGCGCCGTTCAGCGGTCTCTTCCCGTTGTTTTCTGACGAACGGTCGCGTGGGCGGTCACGCGTACCAGGCCGCACCGGCACGACGCGCCGCGCCGGGGCATGGATCCGTGCAGCCGACGGCTGTGGCGCCGGATCCGGCACACGGCTTGCGAGGACGGCGGTCGCGTGGTAGTCTGACTACTCGCCGTGAGGCGGAAACTGAATACTGCGGGGTGGAGCAGTCTGGTAGCTCGTCGGGCTCATAACCCGAAGGTCACAGGTTCGAATCCTGTCCCCGCGACCAACATATCCGCAGGTCCGAGGCTCA
>JAXMLJ010000070.1:0-3363 GCA_034368805.1 Coriobacteriia bacterium | reverse complement strand
CGATGTCGACCGTGGCCGCGCTTCCGAGTCGCTCGCGGACGTGCTGCGACGTCAAGGGTTCCTCGGCGAGTATGCCGAGGATGGCGGGCGCGAGGCGCTCGTAGTCGGCAGGGGTGACGCCGCGGAACTGCGCGTGCCGGCGGGCGAAGCGCGTGACGGCTGTTCCGGTGGCTGCCGCGACGACGGGGAGCATCTCGCGGCGCACGACGAACAGCGCGCCGCGCATGCAGCGATAGCGCACGAGCGAGCGACGGGTGTAGAGCGCCTCGTCGAGCTTGTGCTTCTCGAAGCCGGGCAGGCGTGCAGATAGCGAGACGTAGGGGGTCGTCTGGCTTTGCGCGTGCAGCCCGACCAGGTCGGCGACGACCGATTCGATGCTCGCACCCTCGAAGCGGTTTGCCAGGTGCTGGCGGGTGAGTACGTGTGCGGCGACGCGCTCGACCGGGTATTCCCGGCGGGCGGCGATGTATGGCACCGGGCAGGCGGCGGGTTCGCGTCCCGTGAGCAGGCCGCGTTTCGGCGGTAGCGCTGTCCCGCTCCCGCCCAGCGAGCCCGGAAGCGCCGTGACGTCGATGACAGCGATCTCCTCGCCGAGGCCGGTCAAGCGTGCGATAGTGGCGAACAGGCGCGCCGTCGCGAAGGGCGAGGGAGCCGTCTTGCGGCCGAAACTGAAGTCGGTGAAGCTCCGATAGGTCCGGCGCGGGGTGACGCGGCCGTCGGCATCGACGTTGTAGGCGACAAGGCAGGCAGCGAGCTCGGCGACGACGCGACGGTCTTCGGGATGTGCGTCGGGCTGGTTCCACAGGTGCGGATAGCGGCCGAGTGTCTCGAGCATCCACAGCACGTCGTACCAGACGTTGGGCCACTTCACGCTCTTGAATCCGTAGCCGTGGCCGAACGCGTACGGGCGCTCTCCGGCGCGACGTCGCCAGACCTCGAGCGGCGTGCGCGCGACCTCATGGATTGAAGCGGGACGGTCTTCCTCGGCAAGGTGTGAGAAGGCGCGCAGGCCCTCGAGCGTGACCTGGGGGCAGACGTCGGCTTTGCGACCGGGGCCGCGCCACATACCGGGACGCTCGGGGACGCACTGCCAGGCGGGGCCTTGCGGGGTGCGGGCGAGGTCGGAACGCATGCGGTCGAGCGCGCGGGTGAGGCGCTCGTCGGAGCCGCGGCCGTAGCGCATGAGCACGTCGGCGATGACGTTGGTGTCGCATAGCATCGAGCCCCACTCGGGCTTGGGACGGCCCGGCGTGGTACCGAATGCCTGGAACCGGCCGGTGCGGTCCTGGTGCTCGAGCATCTCGTCGAGCAGGGTCTCTATGCGGTCGAAGTCACCGCCGCGCACGCCGAGGTCGGCGAGCAGGTTCAACCGGTTGGGCAGGTACGTCGGGCTGTGGTGTCCGGATGCCTCAGGTGAGGTCTCGTCCCACGCGGGCAGCGTCTCGACGAGCATGTGGATGCCGGGGTCGGCCAGTGTCGCCTCGCGCGCCGCGACTGCGGCCGGCGAGTCAGCGGGCTCGCCGAGGAGTGCGGTGCGGACGGTCCACCCGGCGTACGGTTCCCCTGAGTCGAGAATCCAGGAGAGCGTGTCATCGGCGAGTGTCGTGCCGAGGACCGCGCGAAGCGTCGCGAGCGAGTCGCTCACCGATCGCCGCCGGCCGCGCGTGCCTGTTCGAGCGATCGCTTGAGGAGTGAGGCGATGTCGACGATCTCGGCGCCGGGTTCATCGGCGCCGGGCGGGGGTACAACGGTCTCGCCGCCCGCGGCCTTGCGTTCGATGAGCGCGAGCAGGTCGTCGTTGTACGTGTCGCGGTAGCGCGCATCGGCCGGGTTGAAGGAGGTCTCAATCGTGCGGATGAGCTCGCCTGCCATCGTCAGCTCGGCCTCGGTCACGCCGATGGCGTCAAGGTCTGAAGGCGGCAGGTCGAGTGCGGAGGTATCGCGGAGTTCGTGGGGGTACCTGATGATCTCCAGCAGCAGCATGTCGTCTTCGGGGACCAGCGCGACCAGGTGCTGGCGGGTGCGGATGACGATCTTGGCGAGTGCGACTCGATCGGCGCGCGCCAGCGTCTCGCGGAGCAGCGCGTAAGCCTTGCGACCGCCCTTGGCCGGCTCGAGATAGTAAGGCTTGTCGAAGTACTCGGGAGCGATCTCATCGGCACACACCGCCGAGAGGATGTCGATGGTGCCGGTCGCCTCGACGTTGGCGGCGCGGAAGTCGTCCTCGTCGATGACGACCCATCGGCCGTCGTCGAGCTGGTGGCCTTTGACGATGCGGTCCCAGGGGACCTCCTCGCCGGTGTGCTCGTTGACGCGTCGCTGTTTGATGGGGGAGAGGTCGTCGCCGTCGAGCATGTTAAACGATACGCGCGAGGCGGTTTCCTCGGCAGAGAAGAGTGTGACCGGGATCGTGACGAGCCCGAAGCTGATCGAGCCCTTCCAGATAGCGTGTGGCACGGCGAACTCCTTGTCGGTGGGCCGGATGGGCCGACGAAGCGTCGCAGCGTCCGGCGGCCGTTATTCCACCCAAGTTCGTACCCGCGGGCGGGCGTGGGCACACATGGCTGCGCCCCGGCGTCGCGTGACGAAATCAAGTAGTGGGTATAGCGAATGAAGGCCGCATCGTGACGCACGGGCTCAATCATTTTGCTGCAAGTGGGTGGGGTACGCTCCTTTTGCGTCATGCGCGGATATGCGCTGAGGAATGGGGGGCGTCATGCTGCGAAATACCCTGTGCTTTGTTGTTGTCGCATCGCTGCTACTGGCGGTTCCGGTCGCGGGTGCGGCAGGGTCGGGCGTCGATCCCAAAGACGGACCCGTCTCCCCGACGAGCATCGTTGGCCTGGCCGGGAACTCGGCCCCTCCGGACGCCTATGAACCGGACGGACACAGCGGCTTCGTTCCGTGGGACGACATCCGCGACATCCAACCGCTGCTTCCCCGTTGGGGGCCTGGGCTGCCCGGGTGGGGCATCGAGCCCTATACGGAGCAGCACACCATCGATACCGCCACGATCACCGAGTGGGACGAAGACTGGTTCCGGCTTAACGTCCCCTCGGCGGATTTCAGTGCGTGGCCCCAGCTGTCGTACCGGTTCGACGCATACTCCACGGATCGAACTGTCGATCTGGTGCTCGATGTCTACGCCGCCGCCCCGTCCTTTGCCGCCGGCGATGCAGTCTCGGGAGAGGATCCGCTCGCGCTCGTCTCCAACGATGACTCGCCGTGGGTGTACTACTCGCGTTACTCGGCGTGGGGGCGTTGGTCGTCGGTGACATTCATTCCGCCTGCTGCCGGTACATACTACATCCGCGTGCGCCCGTTATGGGGGGATGCCGTGTCGGGGTTCACCAACAGAGCGGG
>JAXMLJ010000069.1:0-7415 GCA_034368805.1 Coriobacteriia bacterium | reverse complement strand
CTTCGAGGTATGCGGAGCGCTCGGGGCCGGCGATCGCCCTGAGCAGCGCCGTGGTCCGCGCGCGCCAGTTGATCGACGAGTCCACGAGGTGCCCCGGATACGGCATGAGCGACTCGGCGGTGACTTGCCGCAGGTCGACCTGCGACTTGGAGAACTCGAGCTTCCGATGCGTGTACACGAACCGGAAGATGTCGTTGCGGAACAGCACGGCTGCACTCGGCGGCGCAGGTGGCCGATGGACGAGAGACCACTCGGTGTCCATGAAGACGTCACCACCGTGCATGCGTGCATTGATCACGTAGTCGATGTCCTCGCCACGGACCGCCCACGGATCGAACGGCACGTTGCAGTACATATCCCGGTGCAGAGCCATGCACCCACCGAACGCAAGCGTGCTCGACTTGAGCCTCGGCGGCGTGGCGACGGCCGAGACGGCTCTGTTGTAGAACTCGAGCTGCCGCCAGAACATGTCGTACCATGCGCGCGGATCGGCCGCCTTGAACGAACCTGCATCGTCCACGTAGTAGCCGGTCTTCGCGAGGACGGGTCGGCCACCCGGACCAGCGGCCTCGCCAAGCCCATCGATGCCTCGCGCCAGGAACTCGGGCTCCGTGACGATCTGATCATCGTCCACGAAGACCACCGAATCGCTACCGAGCACCGCCGCAAGGATGAGGCCGACGTTTCGTACGCCGCCGTACCCGGACAGCCCGACGCCGCCGAGCGCGTCGGCGAACTCAAGTTGCTCCATGCGACGGCGCAGCGACCCCATCTCGGCCGAACCGACGATGAGCGAATCGATGCCCGGGAAGTCGGCGAGGATCCCGCGGACCCGGTCCTCGGCAGTATGTTCGATGGACTCGTCTGTCGTCGCGACGATGAGCATGACCTTGCCGAGGCCCTGCACCGTCTCGAGCGAGCGAAGGCAGTCGGGCAGTGTCCCGTCCTGGTCGATCGGAGTCGGGTGGTCGTAGTTGATGCCTCCGCGCTCTCCGCCACGCGTGCGGCGGCGTGTCCAGAACGTGGGGATGATGACGGTCGGGTACACGGACGTCCCTTCTTGAGAACACCGGCGGCCGAGGGCCACCTGACAGCAACAGAGTTCACTATAGCGTTTCGGAGGCGCCCACACCTCCACGCCAGACGCCTGCGCGACCCGCGAGGCTCCCGCTAGTCGACGATGCCGAGCGGTGTGCCGCACGCCTCGCAAGCCCCGGCGCGCGTCTGGCGTCTCGTCACCTTGTAGCCATCGCGCCCGATCGCAACGGCACCGCACGAAGGACACACCGTGTCCTCGGCGCCCGGCATCCTGACGTTGCCCGCGAACACGAAGTGCAGCCCCGCATCCAGGCCGATCCGACGAGCGTTCTCGAGCGTCTCGATCGGTGTCGGCGGAAGGTGCGCGAGGTCGAGGTAGGGGAAGAACCGCGTCACGTGCCACGGCGTGTCCGGGCCGAGGCTCCCGGCGATCCATCTCGCGATCGCGCCGAGCGTCTCCTCGGCGTCGTTGACGGTGGGCACGACGTTGGTCACGATCTCGACGTGCATGTTCCAGACCGTGCGCGCGCGTTCGGCCGCGGCGAGCACGGGGCGCACCGAGCGCGCGTGACAGAACTCGCGGTACGTCCTGTCGTCGAAGGCCTTGATGTCGACCCTCCACACGTCGATGTACGGCCCGAGGAGATCGAGTCCGGCCTCGGTGATGTAGCCGTTGGTGACCATCACCGTGTAGATGCCGGCCTCCCGGCACGCGCGCGCCACGTCCAGGACGTACTCGGCCCAGATGACCGGCTCGTTGTAGGTGAAAGCGACGCCCTCACAGCCGTGTTCCCGGGCGAGCGGGACGACCTCCTCCGGACCGAGATACTGAAGCGGCTGATCGCCGCCCGGACGCGCGCGGCTGATCTGCCAGTTCTGGCAGTGGCCGCACCTCATGGAGCAACCCACGCTGCCGAGCGAGAGCGCGGTCGTCCCCGGGCGGTAGTGGAACACCGGCTTCTTCTCGATCGGGTCGACCGCCACCGAGGAGACCATCCCGTACGTGAGCGCCCACAGCGCGCCGTCACGGTGCTCCCTGACGCCGCAGATGCCTCGGGCACCCTCGGCTATCCGACAGTCATGGGGACAGAGCAGACAGTGGATCCGCTCGGCCTCACGCTCCCACAGCAGTGCTTCGCGCATCGGCCCCTCCTAGCCGGGGGCCAAACGCGCCTGGTCACCCCCGGCCGCCATAGACTCGCGTAGCGCAGTATCGACGGCTTCGAGCAGGTCGCCCGGCGCGAAGGCACCGCCGCGTGCAGAGGCCACCCCTATCGAGACGGTGACACTCACCTCGTATGTATACCCGTCGACGCTCACCGGGACCGGCGCCTGCGCAACTGCCTCGCGCAGCTTCTCTGCCACGGCGAACGCGGCGGTCTTGCCGATGCCAGGCAGGATCACCGCGAACTGATCACCGACCCAGCGCGCCACGAGGTCCGTCGACCGGATCAGACGTGCGAGCCGCTCACCGAGCCCGGCGAGCACCAGATCGCCGACCGCCTCGCCGTGCCGCTCGTTGACGGCCCCGAACCCATCGACGTCGAGCAGCGCGATCGAGAGCGCCGAATCGTACCGCGCATGGCGCGCGTACTCGAGGTCGAGACGGTCCTTGAACGAGCGTCTGTTCCACAGGCCGGTCACCGGATCGAGCGTCTCGCTCTCCTTGAGTAGCGTCGTCTGTGCCCGCAGCAGCGAGCGCTGCAGCGGGAGGCACAGATCCCAGGTCGAGTCTCCGACGAACACGGCAGCCGCATGCTCGACACATGTCGGCCAGCCGCAGGCTCCACAGTCGGGCGCGGTCTCGCGCGTCAAGCCGCCGGCCGCGAGCATGTCATCGATCTCGCCGTCGGCGGGCGTCGCGACGTGCACGGGCAGCGGCGAGAACGAGCGCACCAGCTCGACAGCGGGAAGCACGCTGAGGAGCGCGCGCGTGCTCACGCGGGTCGTGCTCTGGTCCTGGCGCGCGGCCGCGTCTATGCTCCGCTTCGCGTACAGCGACAGACCCGGCGCCACTGCCGGTCCGTCGATGCAGCCCTCGCAGTTCAGCATGTCGATCACGACCGGCCCGGCCTCACCCGCCTCGATCGCCTTGAGCAGCCGGTCAAGGTCGGCAAGGCCCCGTACCGTGTGGACCTCGGCCCCGGTCAGGTGTCGCGTCGCCACCGTGTTCCTTGGAAACCCGTCGGTGAGCGAGACCTCTTTGAGGACGCCCGGCCGACGCACCGACGGTCGGACCGCCCGGCCATGGGAGGGATCGGCCGCCTGCGCCTCTATGAGCCGCCTGATCTCGAGAAAGTCGATCGCCACGTCCACCACGCCATCGAACTGCGGATCGTACACCTCGTCCTTGCGTGCATAGCACGGACTCACGTAGACGATTGCGATGTCGGTGTCATACAGTGCCCGGATAAGCCGCGCCTGAGCGACGTATGGCGGGACGATCGGAGCCAGCGCGGGAACGAGCCCCGGGTGGAACCGACGCACGAAGTCCACAGCGACCGGGCAGGTCGACCTGATGCTCATGAGCGTGTCGTCGCGACTGTGCAGCATCTCGTAGCTCTCGGCGACCACCTCCTCGCCGAGCACCGTAGTCTCGACCGAGCAGAACCCGAGCATTTCGAGTGCCCGCTCAACCTGCCCCGACGTCATGGGGCTGAGCGCGGCCGCGTACTCGGTGGCGAGAAGCGCCACGACCGGCCGGCGGGAACGCAGCAGCGCCTCGACACGCGGGGTGTCGTCGCGAACCGAGTAGCCGCCCCGACCGCACTCTCCCACGCACAGACCGCACGAGACGCACTTCTCCCCGATGATCTCCGAGCGTCCGCCGACCACCCTGATGGCCTTCGTCGGACAACTCCGCGCGCATCCGCCGCAACCGTCACATGCCTCGACGTGTCGCGAGAACAGAGGCGCGGCCGGGGTTGGAGCACTCGTCATGGCGTCACGTCCGAACCGCCGGATAGAATCCTCTCGGCACCGAGGCGCTTGAGCAGCCGCAGGAGTGGCAACCCGAGACCGTAGACGACGACCGCCTGCCCGAAGCCCACAGCGACCACGCCGAACAGATACATCGCCCACCACGCGCCGCTCGCATCGACGCCGAGCGCCGGGATCCGGTAGTAATCCAGACCCGCGAGCCCCGAAAGCATCAGCGGCAGGTACGCCGGAACGATGAGGGCGTTGGCGACGACCGGCCCCGCAAGCGCGATGCCGGGTCTTCCGCGGTGGCGCCATGCCCAGACCGCGCCGAGAAGCGAGGCCACGGAACCGAAAACGACGTCCAGGAGCGCCAGAACCCCGAACTGCGTTGCGAGATATGCGTTGGCCACGGCCGTACCGATCCACAGCCCCGGAATGGCGGCGGGCGTGAGGCAGGCGACCACCGTGACCGCCTCGGAGAGCCGAAACTGGACCGGGCCGTAACCGAGCGGACTCTGTATGACCACGAGTGTCAACGCGGCGTAGACCGCTCCGATCACCCCGGCCTGCGCAATGCTTCGGGTCCTCATCTCGAGCTCACGCACCGATCCGTCTGCGTGGGAGGGACAGCTCGAAGGTCGTACCGCGGCCGACCGTGCTCGAGACGGTCACCGTGCCGGCGCTCAAGTCGATGATGTGTTTGGCGATCGCAAGACCGAGTCCGAACCCGCCCGTCTCCTTCGAGCGGGATGTATCGCTGCGATAAAAGCGCTCGAAGACGCTCGGTAGGTCCTCTGCCGGGATCCCGATACCGGTATCCGAGATCCGTACCACGATGCGCTCCCGCCGTCGCCGCGTCGAAACGCTCACGCTCCCGCCCTCGGGCGTGTACTTGCACGCGTTGTCAACGATGATGCCGAGCGCCTCTTCTATGCGGTCCGGATCTCCATACAGCCACAGCGGACCCTCGTCGGGACCACTGAACGCGAGGCTCTTGTCCATGTACCGTGTGGCCGCATTGGCGAGCACCTCCCGGCAGACACCGTTGATGTCGTACCGGATAGAGCGGTACTCGACCATCTCCTCGGACCTGATCACCGAGAGCAGGTCGCTGCACAGGCGCGCCATGCGGCGAGACTCGCGATCGATGGCGCCGACGGCCTCCTCGCGAAGGCCCGGATCCTCGCCTCCCCACGCGCGCAGGATGTTCACGTAGCCGCGGATCCCCGCAACCGGCGTGGCAAGTTCATGTGACGCGTCGGCGATGAAGCGGGTCTGCGCCTCATTGCGCCGGTTCAGGTTGTCAATCAGGCGATTCAGGGAGTGAGCAAGCTCGGCGATCTCGTTCTCGCCGTCCTCGGGGAGGTGCACGTCGAGCTGGCCGGCATCGATCGAGTCGGCCGCCTGTCGGATGTTGTCGATGAGCGAGAGCACCCACCCGGTCGTGAGCGTGGTCAACATCGCCGCCACGATCAGCGCGAGCACGGTGACGATGGCCATCGGCAGACGCATCGAGTCGAGCACCGCCTCCTCGCGTGCCGGTGTGTACACCACATCGAGGAGGGCTACCGACGGACCGGGCAGGTCGAGAGGGAGATGTGCGACGTGCGCGGCGAGGTCGGCGTCGGTCACCATGCCGAGGAACAGCGGCTGCGCCTTCGGGTGCTCGTGTGTGGCCTCTCCCGTGGCCAGCGCAGTGCGGCGCCCCTCGTCGGTACCGGCTCCCTCACTGGCACCGTTCGACCAGACGAGGCGCATCTCAGCACCGGGCTCGTCGACGACACGGAGCGCGAATGCCCCCTCGAACACGAGACCCTGCGAAAGAACCTCCGGGAGTCTGGCCAGGGTCTGCTCGGCCGCGTACGCCTCGGCCTCCGCACCGGCAAGCCCGCGTCGTGTCGCGTCGTCCTCGGCCAGGCCGAGGATGCTGATGTAGGCGCGACCGGCCGCCGAGACAAGCCGGTCTGAAGTCTCCTCGGCCGTGGTGCTCATACCCGCGGCCACGAAGTAGAACGTGGCGGCGGTCACGCTGCCGACTAAGACGAGCGCGAAGGCAGCTGACAACAACGAGACCCGCACGCGTATGGACCTGAGGCGCACTTAGCCCCTCGCGAAGAAGTAGCCGACTCCACGGATCGTCTGGATGATTCGGTTGTCGCGGTCGTCGATCTTGTTGCGCAGGTGGCAGACGAAGACCTCGATCACGTTAGAGTCGGTGGAGTGCTGCGCGCCCCACACGGCGGAGAGGATCTCATCGCGCGAGATCACCCGTCCGGCGTTGGCCACGAGGTATGCAAGGAGATCGAACTCCTTGGCGGTGAGATCGAGCGTCTCCTCGCCAAGGGTCGCGCACCGGCGCTCGGGATCGATGCGCACGCCGGATGCCTCGTATGCCGACTGCGCCTGCGAGCCGGCCGCCCGCTTGAGCAACGCACGCACGCGGGAGAGCAATTCGGGAATCTCGAACGGCTTGCGGAGATAGTCGTCGGCGCCGGCGTCGAAGCCCGAGACGACATCATGAGTCTCGGCGCGCGCGGTGAGCATCAGGATCGGGATGACCGATCCCTTCTTGCGGATGTGCCTGGCTACGTCAAGACCGTCGATGCCCGGAAGCATGAGGTCGAGGATGACCAGGTCAACGGGACTGGCGTCGAGCGCCCCGATAGCGGTCGGACCCTCACCGGCGATCACGACCGAATAACCCGCATGACGCAACTCGAGCTCGACGAAGCGCGCGATCGTCACATCATCTTCTACGATCAGAATAGTCTGCTCGCTCATCCCGACGATCCCCCATGATCTGCTCGACTCCCACGCAGGGGAGCACCCTCCCCTGCGTGTATCTTAACGCCCGAGCAGCGCCTCGGCTATCTGAACCGTGTTGAGAGCCGCACCCTTGCGCAGCTGGTCTGCGACAACCCACATCTGCAGTCCGTGCACGACGCTGTCGTCTGTCCGCAGCCGGCCGACGTAGCAGTCGTCCGTGCCCTCGAGCAGGGCCGGCATCGGATACTCCCGCGCGACGGTGTCGTCGAGCACCGTGACACCGGACGTCGCCAACAGTACGGCCCGGGCCTCCGCTACCGTGACGGCAGCCTCGAACTCGACGGCAATCGCTTCGGAGTGGCACCTCAGCACCGGCACCCGGACACATGTCGCGGCGATCCGAAGCATCGGCTCGTGCATGATCTTCTGCGTCTCTACGACCATCTTCCACTCTTCTTTGGTCGAACCGTCCTCGAGGAAGACGTCGATCCGCGGGATGCAGTTGAACGCGATCCGGTGCACGAACGCGTCGGAGACGAGCGGCCGGCCGGCCAGGAAGTCGCCGGTCTGCGTGTACAACTCGTCCATCGCGGCCTGTCCGGCCCCTGAGGCGGCCTGATAGGTCGAGACGACGACACGCCGTAAGGGCGCCAACCCGGCAAGCGCCGCGAGGACGACCACCAGCTGGA
>JAXMLJ010000068.1:0-15622 GCA_034368805.1 Coriobacteriia bacterium | reverse complement strand
TCGAGCACGGAGCGTACGAACGCCTTCCCGAACGAACCGGTGCCGCCGGTGATGAGGATCGACGCGTCGTTGAGCATGGTGGATTCCCTCTCTGCGATGGTGACTCTCATCGTACCGCAGGGGCGGGGGCGGTGGTGCCCTCGTGGACGGCGATGTCCTCGAGAAGTGTCCAGATCGACCGCTCGGTCGCGTTGCGGAGCAGGAGCGCCTCGATGCGCGCCACGGCTGTCCGGATCTCCGGCGTGATGGCGAAGCTGAGCCTCGGGAACAGTCCTCGGTGTGACGTTCGACGTGGGGCTTGGCGTTTATACACCTCAACGCTTTAGTGAATGGGTGAATAATCGGCAAGTCTGGCGTACCTCGCCTCCCCGCACGCGCTGCCGAGTGCGATAATGTCCCGTGGCCTACCGCACCTCGCGCCGAGACGCACCGCGCCCGGCGCCTGACGACTCCAAGGAGCACACCCCATGACCTCCCCCCTCCGCATCGGATTCGCCGGCTACGGCTACTGGGGCCCGAACATCCTGCGCAATCTCGACCGCCTGGCAGAGGCCACCGTGGTCGCCGCGTGCGACGCGAACCCCGGCAACCGCGCGAAGCTACAGGCGGCCTACCCGCACATCGCCACGTCCGACAGCCTCGATGCGATGCTTGCTGCACACGAACTCGACGCCGTCGTGGTCGCCACTTCGGCCCCCACGCACGCCGAGCTCGCCGCACGCGTGCTCGAGGCTGGCCTGCACTGCTTCGTGGAGAAGCCTCTCACGCTCGCCTCGGCAGATGCGCAGCGTTTGGTGGACCTGGCCGCCGCCAACAACCGCGTGCTCATGGTCGGCCACCTCATGGTCTACCACGCCGCGATCGACTGGATTGCCGACTACATCGCCTCAGGCGAGCTCGGCGACGTGCGCTACCTGTACTTCCAGCGCCTGAACCTGGGCAAGGTACGCGCTGATGAGAATGCGTTCTGGTCACTTGCCCCGCACGATGTCTCGGTAGCGCTGCACCTGCTCGGTGAGACGCCGGATTCCGTCTCGGCCTCAGGCGCCGACTACCTGCGCAACGGCGTGCACGACGTGGTCTTCGCCAACCTCCACTTCCCGAGCGGGAAGATGGCCAATATCCACGTGAGCTGGCTCGACCCGCACAAGGTGCGTCGCATGACCGTGGTGGGCAGCAAGAAGATGCTCGTCTTCAACGACATGGAGGCCACCGACAAGATCTGGATCTACGACAAGGGCGTCGAGCCCGCCGATGCGATGGCCTACGGCGAGGACCTCACCTTGCGCTTCGGCGATATCCGGGTGCCGTACCTGAAGATGACCGAGCCGCTCGGTACTGAGATGCGTCACTTCGTGGAGTGCTGCACCACCGGCGCCACTCCACGGAGCAGCGGTATCGACGGTCTCAGGGTCGTACAGGTGCTCGAGGCCACCGACGCCTCGCTTGCCGCAGGCGGCGCGCCGGTGAAGATCGAAGTGGGGGCCTAGATGGAGACAACCGCGATCGTTGACCCCTCGGCGCAGCTCGGCGCGAGCGTCGCACTCGGCCATTTCGTCGTCATCGAGGCGCATGCCGAGATCGGCGACGGCTGTGCGATCGGCAACCACGTCACCATCTGCGAGGGCGCGCGGCTCGGCGCAGGCTGCCAAGTGGCCGACTTCGCGATCGTGGGCAAGCGTCCGTCGCTTGCGAAGGGCTCGACGGCGGCCGCAGGTCCACTTCCCGGGATCGTCCTCGGCGAGCGCTGCTCAGTTGGCAGCCACACGGTACTCATGGCCGGCAGCACCTACGGCGACGAATGCACCGTCGGCGACAACGCCGGTGTGCGCGAGCGCTGTATCCTCGGCGATCGCGTGGTCGTCGGCCGGAACGTGACTGTGGAGAACGACACGACCATCGGCAGCCGCACGCGGATCCAGACCGCGGCATACGTCACGGCGTATGTGACCATCGAGGAAGACGTGTTCATCGCGCCGATGGTGGTCACCACTAACGACAACTTCATGGGCCGAACGGAGAAGCGGCTCGCGCTCCTGCGCGGCTGCACCATCCGCCGAGGCGCGCGCGTCGGCGGCGGAGCGCACATCCTGCCGGGCGTGGAAATCGGCGCCGACGCCTTCGTCGCCACCGGCTCGGTCGTCACGCGCGACGTGCCCGTGCGCACCGTGGTCATGGGCGTGCCAGCGAGGCCCGTGCGCGAGGTGTCGGAGGAAGAGCTGCTCGAGAACCAATAGACCACGCGGCGGCGAGGACGTCGCTCGCTGAGAGGAGCGTCCGATGGGTGTACCCCTGCTTGACCTGAAGGCCCAGTACCGCCAGCTGCAGACCGAGCTCGACGCCGCCATCGGCGAGGTCATGGCCAACGCCGCCTTCATCGGCGGCCCGAAGGTCAAGGCGCTCGAGGAAGCCATCGCGGACTACTGCGGCACGGAGTACGCAGTACCCTGCGCCAACGGCACCGACGCGCTGTTCCTCATCATGGCCGCGCTCGGCATCGGCCGTGGCGACGAGGTCATCACCACGCCGTTCACCTTCTGGGCCACCGCCGAGTGCATCGCACACACGGGCGCCACGCCGGTCTTCGTCGACATCGAGCCGGGCACCTACAACATGGACGTGTCGCAGATAGAGGCCGCAATCACGGAGCACACCAAAGCCGTCCTGCCGGTGCACATCTTCGGCCAGTGCGTCGACATGGACCCGCTGCTTGAGATCGCCGAACGCCACGGACTCACGGTCGTAGAGGATGCCTGCCAGGCCATCGGTGCGAAGTACGGGGGCAAACACGCGGGGTCGCTTGCACGCGCTGCGGCGTTCTCCTTCTTCCCGAGCAAGAACCTCGGCTGCGCCGGGGACGGCGGCATCATCACCACCGACGACGCGGAGCTGGCGGCCCGGGCACGAAAGCTCGCGAGCCACGGAACGAGCAAGAAGTACTTCCACGACGCCTTTGGCACCAACTCGCGCTTAGACGCGCTGCAGGCCGCAATCCTGCTCGTGAAGCTCCCGCACCTGGACCGTTGGAACGCCGAGCGCCGAGCCGCCGCGGCCATCTACGACGAGCTGCTCGCGGGCGTGGGTGGCCTCGAGCTTCCGGTCGTTCGCAGCTACGGCGAGGCCGTCTACCACCTCTACATCGTGAAGGCCGGGAGCGCTGCAGCCGCCGAGGAATACATGGCCGCGCTCAAGGAGGCCGGCATCGGCACCGCCCTCTACTACCCGCTCGCGCTCCACGAGCAGGCCGCGTTCGACGCGCTCGAGGGTTGGGTACGGCCGTCGCTTCCCGTCGCCGAGAGCTGCGACGCACGCACGTTCGCGCTCCCCTGCTTCCCGGGCATCACGCGCGAGCAGCAGGAAACGGTCGTGGCGGCGCTGCGCGCCGCAGGGGCGTAGCGTCATGGGGACCGCCACACGCTAGCGAACGGACGACGACTCCTGCCCGACAGGGCGCTCCGCTTCCCGCGACGCCAATGCTCTACAATGCTCGGTGTGGATCAAACACTCCTTCTCAGCTTCTCGGAGATCGAAAACGCCCACTGGTGGTTCTCGGTGCGCAGGAAGATCGTCGAGCAGGCCATACCGTCCGACATCCCGGAGACCACCCGTGTCCTTGAGGTCGGCTGCGGCACGGTATACTTCCTGAAGCGCCTCACGGAGCGCTTCCCGCACGCGACGGTCACCGGCGTCGAGCCGAGTGAGGCGGCGGTCTTGGTGGCGCGCGAACGGGGCTGTTCCGTGTCGTGCGGCACGCTCGAAGCCATCCCGTCCGACATGAACGCTCCCGCGGATCTGCTGGTGGCTCTCGATGTCCTCGAGCACTGCGAGGACGATGGCGCCGCCCTCCGGGGCGCCGCAGCCGCGATGGCTCCGGGCGCGCGTCTCGTGATGACCGTCCCGGCGCTCCCCTCGCTGTGGAGTACGCACGACGAGGCGAACCATCACTATCGCCGCTACACCGCACGGCAACTGACCGAGGTGCTCGAATCGGCGGGGTTCCAGATCTCCCGGGTGACCTACTTCAACCTGCTGCTCCTGCCGGTGGGCTATGCCACGCGTCTGATCGAGCGGCTCACCCGCACCCGCGCGCTGACCGGTGTCGAGATGCCGGCCCGCTGGCTGAACACGCTTCTCGCCCGGGTCTTCTCGCTCGAGGTGCCGCTACTACGCCGCATGGACCTGCCACTCGGCATGTCGCTTCTCGCCGTAGCGCGGAAGCCGGAGTGAGCCCGGGCGCGACCGTCGCTACTCGAGCGCCGCGGCCACCGCGTAGCGCACGCTCGTAGAGACGGCGCCCGTCCCGCCGAGGAAGCGCACCTCGGAGATCGTGACTTTGTTGGCGGTCAGCGCGTTTTGCGCCGAGACGTCAAGCCCCGTGCCGGGCGTGAGCAGCATGACCGAGCCGCAGCGTCCCTGCAGCACGCCGCCCGCAAGCGCGTCCGGGAAGTCCGCACCGGTGGCGATCGCCACGCGCGACCACCCGAGCCCGCACTCGGTCACGCCGTACGACGCGACCTTGGCTGCGGTCTCGTAGCGGTCCTTGCCGTCGATGCGCTCAGTCGAACAGCTGACGGCCGAGGCTACCGCGCTCTGGATCACCGTCGGCACCGCGCCGACGCCGCCGAGCACGACGGAGTGTGTGATGCCGGCCGCCTTCATCGCCGATGCGGTGGCGGCATCGACGCCCCGCGGGTCCACGAGGTAGATCGGCCAGCCCTTCGCCGCCGCCAGCGGCGAGGCGCCGAGCGCGTCGGGGAACGTCATGCCGGTCGCCAGGAACGCCGTGCCGTCGTAGCCGCCAGGATCTGCCTTAAGCGCGGCCACGGCCGCTGCGGCGGTCTTGCGCGACGTCTCGTACCTGTCGGCACCCGATATGCGGTCGACATTGCCCGTGCCGAGGATGCTCTTGAGCGTCGTCTCCACGGCCGCGGAGACCGCCCCCGTACCGCCCAGCACGATCGCCTTCGTCGCGCCGAGCCGGGCGATCTCACCGGTGAGGGCTCCGGGAAGCGTCTTGGGGTCCGTGAGCAGGATCGGCGCGTCGAGCGCACCGGCAAGCGCCGCGCCGCCGAGCGCGTCCGGCCAGTTGTAGGCGGTCGCGATGATCACGGTCGACGCCTCACCGTCGGCAAACGCCTCCTGCGAGACCTTGATGGCGGTCTCGATGCGGTTGGCTCCGGCGATCTCGGTCACGGTCACGCCGTCGGGCCACTCGATCGGCCCGTCGAGCGTCATGAACCGGGTCGTGTACTTCACGGTGGTCGGCGCTCCCGTGCTCTTCGTGTAGACGCCGCCGGAGAGCGTGACCTCGAACTCGTCACCGGGGTTGTAGGTGACGCTTGCCGGGTCGGGCCTGAAGATGAACGCGTTGCGCACGCCGATGTAGCTGAAGTCGGCGTTGAAGTACTCGCCTGCGGTGTTGGTGTCGCTCGCGTCGAACGTCCAGGTCTTCCCATCGGCGATGCGCTTGAGCGTCACGCGGTGACCCGTGGCATCCCACGAGTACCGCGCGGGGTTGAGCGTGATGGACCACGGGACGTTTGAGCCGAAGAACTCCACCGGGAACAGGCCGGCAGCCGGCCAGGCGATGGTGTCGTAGCCTACCGTCTCGGTGCGCGACGAGTCGAACACGTAGGTCGTGAGCCGCGTCGACGCGTACCCTATGCCGGTCTGCTTCAGTGGCGGGTTGAGCAGCCACCGGCGATGACCGACGCGTGCGATGTTGGATGCACCGCTATCGGCCAGACAGCCCTTCTGGAAGCCCTCGACATCGCTGTAGCCCCAGCCGATGTTGCTGCTGCTCGTCGACTTGTACCCGACGTCGTAGAACGCTTCGCTCATGTCGGCGGGCTTGGGCGGTGTATGCGAGAACTCGCTTGAGGCGAGCAGCACCGCGCCGTGCTGCGCGTTGCTGTTGAGCGTCGGCGTGGTCACCACATCGGAGGGTAGCCCGGCGAGATAACGAGCGAAGTTGATCGTCTTGAGCCCGTCATCTATGAAACCGGGTGCCAACGTGCCGGTCGCGTACGGCGCGGTCACGCTCGGCGCAACGGTATACGCGGGCCCGTCGTAGGACGGCTTCATCTGCTCCCAGACCCAGCGGATGTCGCTCTCGGCGCGGTAGACCGTATCGAGCGTGAGGGTATCGGCCACCGCGGGCGCGGGGAGGACGGGAAGGAGCGTGAGCGTGAGCAGCGCCACGAGCGCGGCCCGCACGGCAACGCGAGACGGACGGAGGGCGAAGACCGACCCTGTCGGATGTATCACGGGAACCCTTCTTGCCGGCTGCACGGACGCTGAACAGACTCACAGCGTACTTCGGCACGCCGCCGCCCACTCTTGAACCACAGGTGCAAGAAGCCTGCCGACCGAGCGGGCGTGCGCTAGAGTACAACGTGTTCTCAACGTGACCGTCCGAGTCCCGCCTCGCGCCCGGGAGCAGCCGTGCCGCTTGCCGACTTCATGCTCGTCGCTCCCGCGCTGCCTGCCGGACCGGCCCCGTTCTCTGAGCGCGGATATCGCTCCGTGGCCTCCGGCGCACCCGGCGTCGCGCTCTACATCGCCGATGGACACAGCCTCTCGGTCGCCCGCGCTCCCGACCCGGCTGCCGACGTGCTCGCCGTCGTGATCGGTGAGACCACATCGGCCGAACCGGCCCGCGTGCTCGCGGAGCACATCGCCGGCCGGAGCGCGCCGCACGAACCCGGGCGGCTGCTCGGGGCCGATCTGCTCGTCGGCAACTTCGCATGCGCCCTCGTCACGCCCCGCGGGGCATACGTGATCACCGACCACCTCGGGGTCGTGCCCGTCTATCGCGCGACCGCCGCCGACGGTTCGCTCGTTGTCGGCACGCATCTGCACCACGTGGCCGAGACCTGCGGGCTACGGGCGCTCGACGTCCTCTCCGCGTGCCAGTTCATGAGCGTCGGGCGCATCACCGACCCGTTCACGATGTTCGAAGGAGTGGCGCGCCTGCCCGCCGGAAGCGTGACACGCGTGAACCCGGCGACGCCACCGTCCTCCGGCCACTACTGGCTCCCACGTGCCGACGGCGCCGCATCGGGACTGACGCCCGGCGAAACCGCCGTGCGCGCCCGCGAGATCATGGCCGACAACATCGCCGCGCTCGTACGGACGCGCGAGCGTGTGATCGTACAGATGAGTGCCGGAGAGGACTCGCGGGTCCTCGCCGCGCTGGCCGCCCGCTCATCGGAGCGCCCGGTACGCGCGGTCATCTTCCTCGATGGCGAGAACCGCGAGTGGAAGGTCGCCTCGGCGGCAGCCCGCACACTCGGCATCCCGCTGGACATGCGACGCCGCGAACCGGACCACTACACGCGGGACCTGGAGGCGCTGATCGAACTCCTCGGCGCCGACATCCACACCGGGCACGCGCACGCGCGCGGCCTGGTCGACCCCGCCGAAGCCGACCTGTTCATCGACGGCTGGGGCTCGGATGCGCTGTTCAAGGCCTGGTACGCGCCACGGGCGCCGAAGCCGAAGCGCTGGCGCGACCTGCGGCTGGAGCGGCACCCCGGCGGCCCCGACGTCGCGACGCAGCTACCGTTCATCCCCTACTCGGCCGAGGTCGAGGCGGCCATCGCCGAACGCGTCCGTGCGCACGAGCGCCGCGTGAGCGAGTTCCGCCCGGAGCAGTCGGTGAAGACGTGGGCGCGCCTGTGGCCGGTCGCGGGGAGCGCGAGCAGCGCGCATCCCGCCTGCACGCGACGCTTCGTCCCGAACGCGTCACCGTACCTGTTTGGCAACCTCGTGGACGTGATCGCGCACATCGCGGAGGCCGACAAGCTCAACCGGCGCCTGTTCGCACTCGCGTTCGCTCCCGCACTCGGCCGCTCAGGCTTCCTGCCGGCGTCAGACGGCGCCATTCCCCGGGTGCCCGCACGGGTGAACCTCCTACTCATGGAACGCTACCGGCGTGCGAGACGCCGCGCGATCCGGCGCGGGGCGCGCGTGGGCGACGCGACCGGATGGCTCCCCCGGGATGTCCGTCTCGCCGCGGTCCAGGACGCGTACCTGCGCCTGACGCCGCACACGCGTGATCGGGTCTCGAAGCTCGGAAGGGGATTCGCCGTGCCCGAGGTGCGCGTGATCCACGCGCCGGTCCACGACATCGAGACGATCCTGCACGTGGCAACGGTCCTGCAGGCGAGCGACCCCGCCTACGAGACCGGCGCGTACCTGCCGAAGCTAGCCGAGTAGGCGCTCGAGGCCTTCCCGCAGTTGCGCCCCGAACTCCTCCGTGTCGAGCGCGAGCGCGACATTGGTCTCGATCCACGACAGTATGTTGCCGGTGTCGTAGCCCTGACAGTCCATGGTGACCGCGAAGACATCCTCGCTCTTAAGGAGCTCACGCAGCGCGTCGGTCAGCTGGATCTCGCCGCCTCGTCCTGCTTCGATGTGCGGGAGGATCTCCATGACCTTGGGCGTGAGCAAGTACCGGCCGAAGATCGCCATGTTGCTCGGCGCCTCGTTGACGGGCGGCTTCTCGACCAGATCGGTGAGCTTCCACACGCCGGGCTCCACCTCGTGGCCGGCGATAACGCCGTAGCGGCTCACGTACTGCTGTTCCACCGACTCGACCGCGAGAACGGAGGCGCCGTACTTCTCGTGGACCTCCTTGAGCCGTGACAGACAGCCATGCCCGGGCACGATGACATCGCCGAGGAGCACGAAGAACGGCTCGTCGAGCGTGTGCGGGGCGCCACACAACACGGCGTGGCCGAGACCGCGCGGGCGGCCCTGGCGCACGTAGAAGACGTTGGCGAGCTCGGGGATCTTGCGGATCTGACGCAGCTTGTCGGTACTGCCCGAGCGCTCGAGCAGGTCCTCGAGCTCCACCGAGCGGTCGAAATGGTCCTCGATGGCGCGCTTGCCGCGACCCGTGATCATGAGGATGTCGTCGACGCCGGCCGCGACCGCCTCTTCCACGACGTACTGGATGACCGGTTTGCCCACAACCGGCAGCATCTCCTTCGGCTGCTCCTTGGTGGCCGGTAGAAACCGCGTCCCAAGCCCCGCCGCCGGGATGATCGCCTTCATGACTCGCCTACTTCCAAGAGAATCGACATGGACGTGTCCCGCACTCCGGGTGTACGCCCCCGATAACGAATTCGGGGCGCGGGATCACCCGCGCCACCCCACCACCCTACACCACGGTCACGGAACGTCAATCGTGGGCAGGTGACACGAGCAGCAGAGCGGTGCCGATGAGCGCCAGCGGCATCACGTGCTGACCCCAGTAACTGCTGCTCGGCCCCACCACGAGGTAGAAGAGCAGCCAGAACGCCGGCAGCGAAGCCGCCAACCACGCCAGCCACCTGTCTCGTCGTAGCGCGTACCAGAGGCCGGCGATGCCAAGCGGCAGGAAGACCGCCGCCGGGAACGAGAACATGCCGTACGGGAACATCATGTAGCTCGTGGCGGGCAGCAGCTTCACCTCGAGTGGGCGGCCTATGTTCTTCACAAGGAACGCTCCCCCGTCCGTGCCGGTGGCCGCATCCGAGATGATGCTCTGCGCCGCACCGTAATGCACGAAAAGGGCGACGCCGAAGATCGCCAGCAACATCACGCCCGCTACGACGGCCTTCCGCGCGGACGCATCCTTCCGGGCGGCCACGAGAGCGCCCACAGTCAGGATGACGAGCCAGACCACCATCACCTCGCGCAGGAGTGTGGCGAGAAGCGCGAAGCACATAGCCACGACGAGATGCTTCCGGGACAGAGCGAACACGCTCGCCAACACCGCGAGCGCCGTCCACCAGTCATGCTGGAACACGTTCAGCCACACGGTGGACAGCAGCATGACGGGATACAGCACCACCCCCAGGAAGACCGCGCCTTCACCCACGTGCTCACGAAACGCCCGGTATGCGAGGACCAGGACCGACGCGGCGGCGATCATCGAGAACGTCACGACAGACCCCACGCCGCCGAAGAAGGCCATCACCCGCCAGATCCAGAACATCCACGGCTGCCGGATGAGGAACGGACTGCCCCAGTTCGTCGTGAACCCGGTCTCATCGAAGGCGTCTTCATTGATGAGCCGCATATCATGGCTCGCCGAATAGAAGTACGCCTCGTAGTACGGATCTCCGTCGGCCATTCGGTGGACCGTCCGCACGTTGATCATGTAGTCGATCGCGTACTCACCGTCGGCCGGCTCGGCTCTGACCAGGTCGCGCAACGGCTCCGTGGCCGGCCACGCCGTGGCGACGAATCCGAGTGCCACAACGCCGATCGTCGCCCAGCCCACCAGGCGACGCACGTCCCGACCCGCGGGCACGATGTGCGGCAACCGGTTCAGGCCGAGGACCACAAGCGGCGTCACGAGCGTGCCGGCAAGCACCACGAGCACCCAGCCGGTGCTGCCCCCCGACACGACCGGGTTCGCCTGGAGCATCGGGATGATCGTGCCTGTGTAAAGGCTGCCCGTGACGTCTACGTTGGCGTACGGCGGCATCGCCTGCAGCGCGCTCGTGAGGGACCGCACCGAGAACAGCGTGCTTGCCGCCGCCGAGCCGAGGAATCCCGCCGCGACTCCGGCGACGAGTCCGGTCGTATCGTCGCGCGCGATCAGCCAGACGATCGCACCGGCGATCACCGGCACCAGTAGGATCGGAGCGATCGCCCAGTAGCCGAGCAGCAGGATGAACGTCACGATACCCGCGAGAGACGCGAGCACGACCCGCGAGACGCTGAGGCCGACGGCGCTACGAGACCCCACTGAGCACCTCGGCAGCAGCGGTGGTCATCGCGTCGATGTCGGCATCCGTGTGAGCCATGCCGACGAACGTCGCCTCGAACTGACTCGGCGCGAGTACGACGCCCCGGTCGAGCATTCCGCGGAAGTAGGCGCCATAGCGATCGGTGTCGCTCGTGGAAGCAGTGGGCCAGTCGACGACCTCGGCCGATGTGAAGAACATGCACGCCATCGCTCCCACGCGGGTGAGACACGCCTCCACGCCCGAAGCGACGAGGGCGGTGCGCAGCCCCGCCTCGAGGCGCGCGCCCTTGCGCTCGAGCTCGGCGTAGACGCCGGGCCGGGAGAGCTCGGCGATCAGCGCGAGACCGGCCACCATCGCGATCGGGTTGCCGGAGAGCGTGCCCGCCTGGTAGACAGGGCCGATCGGTGCGAGGTGCTCCATGATCTCGCGCTTGCCGCCAAAGGCGCCGACCGGGAAGCCGCCGCCGATGATCTTGCCGAGTGTGGTGAGGTCGGGCATGACGCCGTAGCGCTCCTGCGCGCCGCCGAGCGCCACGCGGAATCCAGTGATGACCTCGTCGAAGATGAGCACGGCGCCGTGCGTGTCGCAGAGCGCGCGCAGGCCCTCGAGGTAGCCCTCGGCAGGCGGCACGACGCCCATGTTGCCGGCGACCGGCTCCACGATGATGGCCGCCACCTGCTCCGGGTAAGCCGCGAGCGCCTCACGGACCGCCTCGAGGTCGTTGTACGGCAGCACGATCGTGTCGGCCGTGGCGCCGGCGGTGACACCGGGCGTCCCGGGAATGCCGAGTGTCAGCAGGCCACTGCCGGCGGCCACGAGTAGCGCGTCCGAGTGACCGTGGTAGTTGCCGTCGAACTTGATGAACTTGTCCCGGCCGGTGTAGCCGCGGGCCAGACGGATGGCGCTCATGGTGGCCTCTGTGCCGCTCGAGACCATGCGCACCATCTCGATGGACGGCACCGCTGCGATGACCGCCTCGGCGGCACGCACCTCGATCTCGGTAGGAGCGCCGTAGCTCGTGCCCCGGTCCAGCTGCTCACGCACGGCATCGAGCACCACGTCGGGCGCGTGACCGAGGATCATCGGCCCCCAGGAGGCCACGAAGTCGATGTACTCGTTACCGTCCGCGTCCCAGACGCGGGAGCCCTTGGCGCGCTCGTAGAAGATCGGATCGGTGCCCACGCTTCGAAACGCCCGGACCGGCGAGTTCACGCCACCGGGGATCACGCGCTGCGCGCGGGCGAACAGGTCCGAGGAGTGTACATGCTGCATGTCCGGAGAACCCCCTAGGGAGTCGGGAACGGCCGAAAGCCGAGTATATCAGCCCACCTTGGCCGACTACTCCCCATCCGCGAAGTACCGCATGGGCGCGCGCTTGAACTCCTGCACCGGGTAGAGAACGCGCGGCGGCTCGAGGTCGGCCGCCACCCGGATACGGTCCACCGTCCGGTCGAGCGCAGTCCGATCGGCCACCTCGACAAGCGCAAGTACCGCGGTGCCCGCGCCGGGTACGCGGCGCGTGAAACAGTGCAGCACCTCGGAAAACGAACCGATGACCTGCCCGTGCGACGCGTGTTCGTCCGGACACAGCCACACGGTGAGCGCCAGCCGAAGCGGATCCTCGCGCGTGCGAAGCGTGGCCTCGATGCCCCGCACGTCGCCGGCCGAGACCAGCGACTGCACCTGGCCGAGCGCACCGCGCTCGTCGACGTCGTACCCGCACTCGCCCAGTGTGATCGCCAGGTCCGAGTACGGACGCTGCACGAGCGGGAACTCGCCTTGAAGCAGCCGAACGAGTGCCTTCTCGTCGCGGGAGAGCGCGACCGCCTGCCCTTCGGATGCGGATCCGGGCGACTCGGGCGCACCCTCGGCGTCAAACGTCCCCGTCACCTTGAACGCCTCGTCCGGCAAGACGCGGTAGCGGTCGGCCGCCGACACCCGGCCGGCGATCTCGGCCTCGGCGACCTCGAGGCGCACGCGTGACGGCGCGAGGATCGCATACCACAGCGGGTAGCGGTCCTCCATCTCGAAGGCGTGTGTCACGCCCGGCAGCGTGCCGAGATGCGCCGCGGCCGCCTCGATCCGATCCTCGGGAACCGCGACCGCGCCGAGCGCCGCCTCGTAGCCGAACGCGCCGGGCGCGAAGACCGCGCCGATGCGCACGATCACGCGCTGTGCGCGGAGGTCGCGGAGCGCCGAGATGACGTCGTCCTCGGACATGCCCACCCGCGCGCCGAGATCGGCGTACGGGCGCAGCGAAAGCGGTAGGCCCTCGGCGAGCGCGGTGACAAGCCGAGAGACGGTCTCGTCGAGCTGGTGGCGCATCATGTCCTCCAGGGCCGGGAGCGGCCCCTAAGTGTCGGTCAGGCGTCGGTCTCGTCGCACGCGCCGGTCCAGCCGGGCGGCTCGTAGATGCAGTACGGCTCGGCCTCGAGGTAGTCGCCAGTGATCTCGAGCGCACGCGCGCGGCACCCGCCGCAGACGGCCTTGTACTCGCACGCGCCGCACTTGCCCTTGAGTAGCGAGTAGTCGCGCAGGTCGTTGAAGACCTGCGAGTCGGTCCAGATCTGCGAGAACGGCCGGTCCTTGACGTTGCCGAGCTGCATGTCGAAGTACCCGCACGGCTGCAGGTCGCCGGTGTGGCTGATGAAGCAGAACGTGATGCCGCCGAGGCACCCGCGCGTCATCGCGTCCAGACCGTACTCCTCGCGTGTGACCTTCTTGCCCTCGGCCTTGGCGAGCTGCCGGATGATCCGGTAGTAGTGGGGCGAGTCGGTCGGCTTGAAGTGCAGCGGGCTCGTCTTCTGCCGGTGGTACGCCCAGGTCAGCACCTTCTCGTACTCCTCGGGCGGCAGTTCCTTGTCGAGCAGGTCGCTCCCGCGGCCCGTAGGCACGAGCATGAAGATGTGGAACGCGTCGATGCCGAGGGACTCGGCCAGATCGTGCACGGCCTCGACCTTGGTGTGGTTGAGCGTGGTGACCGTCATGTTGATCTGCACGCCGATGCCGTGACGCTTGGCGATCTTGATGCCTTCGATCGAAGCGTCGAAGCAGCCCTCCTGGCCCCGGAACGCGTCGTGCTCATCGGCTGTGGGGAAGTCGATCGAGACCGAGATGCGCGGGATCTTGTGCGCGGCCATCTTCGCTGCGATGTCCTCGGTGATGAGCGTGGCGTTGGTGCCGATGACCGGCATCGCGCCCTTCTCGTGGGCGTAGTCCACGATCTCCCAGATATCGGGCCGCATGAGCGGCTCGCCGCCGGTGAGGATGATGATCGGGTTGGAGATCGTGACGATGTCGTCGATGACCTCCTTGATCTTGTCGAGCGACAACTCGCCCTCGTAGTGGCCGAACTCGGCCGCCGCGCGACAGTGCGCGCACGAGAGGTTGCAGGAGCGCGTTATCTCCCACGCGATGATGCGCGGCGCCTTGATGCCGGTGCGCGCCTCATACGCGAGCGCCTCAGGCCCGCCGCCGGGGCGGAAGCCCACCGAGCGCGCCCCGCCATGGCGCTGGCGGTCCGTCGGGATGCCCGCGGGGTGGCCGCCGGGGTGGCCGGACGAGGGCGGCGGGACCTCGAGCGAAGCCTCCGCAGGCGCGTTCTTCGCGCCGAGGACAGCGAGCGAGGGGTCACCGGCGTCCGAGACAGGGGCCACCGGCGAGCCGGGCTCATCGAGCGCGATGCCGATCGCGGCCTGCCCGCAGCCGGCCAGCGCGTCGGCCATCTCCTGCTCGTCGATCGTCGGCCGGTCGTCTCCAAACTCCTCTTCGAGTTCAAGGTCGGGCCGGGCGTCTGAGTTCCCTACGTTGTCAGCCATGTGTCCTGTCTTTCTCGGGCATCAGGTCATTCGGAGATGGGCACAACGACGACCGCCGTGCCATAGGCGAAGATCTCGTTCGCCGGCTGGATGGAGGTGGAGTCGAAGCGCGCGCCGATCACCGCGTTCGCACCGAGGCTCGCGGCGCTCAGCTGCAGGCGCTCCAGCGCCTCAGAGCGCGTGGCCTCGGCCAGATGCACGAACTCGGTGATCTCACCGCCGACGATCGTACGCAGACCGGCTACGGCCTGGTTGACGACGTCCTTGCTGCGGACAGCGACACCCCAGCATAGCCCGATCGTGCGCTCGATGCGGTACCCCGCCGGAGCGTCCATGGTCGTGTACACGGGGATGCGGCGGGGCGCGTCTCCGTGCTCAGTCCCGGGCGCACCGATGGGCTCGGGCTTCTTCTCGCCGTAGAATGCGCACATCCGTCTAGCCTTCCTCGAGCCAACGCGCAGCGTCCTTTGCGTGGTACGTGAGGATGAGGTCGGCGCCCGCGCGTTTGAAGCCGGTGAGCGTCTCGAGCACCACGCGACGCTCGTCGATCCAGCCGTTGGCGGCGGCCGCCTTGACCATCGCGTACTCGCCGCTCACGTTGTAGGCGGCGGTCGGGTACCCAAACTCGTCCTTCACCCGGCGGATGATGTCCATGTACGCCAGCGCCGGCTTGACCATCACGATGTCGGCGCCCTCGGCGATGTCGAGCGCGGTCTCCCGAAGCGCCTCCTCGGTGTTGGCCGCATCCATCTGGTAGGCGCGGCGGTCGCCAAAGGCCGGAGCGCTGTCGGCGGCGTCGCGGAACGGGCCGTAGTACGCGCTCGCGTACTTGGCCGAGTACGCCATGATCGGGATGTCGCTGTGGCCCTCGGCATCGAGCGCCGCGCGGATGGCGGCCACCCGGCCGTCCATCATGTCCGAGGGCGCCACCATGTCGGCGCCGGCCTCGGCGTGGCTCACGGCGGTCGAGGCAAGCATCTCGAGCGTCACGTCGTTCATGACGCACCCCTGCTCGTCCAGCGCGCCGCACTCCCCGTGCGAGGTGTACTCGCACATGCA
>JAXMLJ010000067.1:0-37476 GCA_034368805.1 Coriobacteriia bacterium | reverse complement strand
TTCCCATCACTGTCGAAGACCGATACCCCGGCGTCCGTGTGAAGGTCGCCGGTGACTTGGGCGGGGCGCGATTCGTGCTTCGGCTCGACGTCGGGATCGACGACGCGGTGGTGCCCGATCCTGGTTGGGTCGACTACCCCGTTCTGCTGCAGGACGAGTCTCCGAGGATCCTCGCCTACCAACCCGCCACCGCCATCGCCGAGAAGTTCCAGGCGATGATCGAGATCGGTCTGGCCAACAGCCGGATGAAGGACTATCACGACATCTGGATGCTCTTGCGCACCCTGGAGTTCGATGGTCAAGATCTCGCCGACGCCATGAGCGCGACGTTTCAGCGCCGCGGCACGGAGCTGCCCGCCGAGACGCCCGCGGAGCTTACGCGCGAATACACCGGGCAGCCGGAGACGTCACAGATGTGGGACACCTATCGGAAGGGGTTCTCGGCATCGGCGAGCGGCCTACCTGAGGATCTTCAGGACGTGGCTGACGCTATCGCCGCATTCGTGATGCCCGCTTCCGTCGCGGCGGCCAGCGGCGCCGTCTTCGGCAAGACGTGGGCGCCGATTTCCGGGTGGGTGCAGGAGAGCTGACGGTTCGGAGGACCGAGTATCTCGCGGTCTGTTTGATACCCATAGGATTTGTCGCCCGATTTGTCGCCCAAATACATGGTGACTGTTGGTACTCGTTGGTACCTATTGGGACTCACCGCAGCTCCGCTGTACCAACGAGTCCCAACGAGTCCCAATAGTCACAAGCACAATCAGGATTCGAATTCCCTTGGGGGCACCACATTTCCGCAGGCCACAGGCCTGCAATTCCCTGTTGCGTGCGTGAAATCGGGCACCAAATCATGCCATCCTGAGAGGCAGGCAGAGGACAAAGCCGCAGCTCAGGGGCCATTTCGCTCCATTTTGGTGCCCAAAAATCCCTGTTGCTGCGAGTCGGCCCTCGACATCGCCTTGGTGCCCGATTTGGTGCCCGATCGCACTCGCCGCCCCGTTGCTCTCAACTTCCTTCTAAAAGCGCCAATCTACTTGCGTAAAGCAGCGTTGAGCGCTACCTTATGAAAGTGAAATGGCGATTAAAGAAGTGACAGCCCCTGAAGACGTCTCGGCGTTCGTCGACCAGCTTCAGGCAACGGGGACGTACACGTTCTCTCACGCGGACGCGCAAGCGGGGCTGCCGACGTCTGAGATAGCGGTCGACAACGCCCTGCGCCGGCTCAAGAAGCGTGGCCGCATCGTGAGTCCGCGTCGCGGGTTCTACGTCATCGTGCCTACCGAGTACCGCACGGCTGGCTCTCCGCCGCCCTCGTGGTTCATCGACGACCTGATGGGCTTTCTCGGCCAGCCCTACTACGTGGGCTTGCTATCCGAAGCGGCCATCCACGGCGCCTCTCATCAGCAGCCGATGACGTTTCAGGTCGTCACCGACCGTCCCACCCGCGAGGGCGTGGCCGGACGCGCGCGCATCACCTTCCACATGAGTCGTCAGGTCGGGGATACTCCCGCCACCCAGGTTCAGACGGAGACGGGCACCATGCTCGTGTCCACGCCTGAATCGACGGCATTCGATCTTGTGCGCTTCTCGGCGGCCTGCGGTGGCTGGAGCAATGTCGCCACGGTGCTGCTCGAGCTCGCTGAGCGCTTCGAACCCGAAGCTCTCGGCGCGGTCGCGCAACTGCGCAAGACCCCCGAGATCCAGCGCCTCGGCTACCTGCTGGACCGAACGGGCCAGCCCCGGCTCGCCGACCCGTTGCTCCGTGTCCTTGGCTCCAAACGGTATCGGCCCGTTGCGCTCGCTCCCGACGCGCCTCGGGGCGGCGCCGATGCCGTCAGTCCCTGGCGCGTGATCCCGAATCTGGACGTGGAGATCGATCTGTGATTCCTCGGGCCCAAATCACGGCTTGGAGAGCATCTGCGCCGTGGCCCCAAGACGAGCAGGTCGAGCAGGACCTGGTCCTGTCCAGAGCCCTCACCGCGATCTTCAGCCGTCCTTCCTTGCGAGAGGCGCTCGCGTTCCGCAGCGGGACCGCACTGCACAAGCTCCACTTCGATCCTCCGGGGCGCTACTCGGAGGACCTTGATCTCGTGCAGGTCGAGGCCGGTCCGATCGGTCCGGTGCTCGCGGAGTTGCGCGAGGCGCTCGACCCGTGGTTGGGCGAGCCGGCCCGGAAACAGGGTCCCGCCAGCGCCAAGTTGCTCTACCGATTCGAGACCACCACGCTGCCGGTGCAACGCATGCGGGTGAAGGTGGAGATTAACACCCGGGAGCACTTCAGCGTCGACGGGCTCCAGCACGTGCCATTCAACGTAGAGAGCCCGTGGCACTCAGCCGCTGAGCTGGTCACGACATTCACGCTCGAAGAGCTGCTCGCCACCAAGATGCGAGCGCTGTTCCAGCGGCGGAAGGGCCGCGACCTCTACGACCTGTGGCTTGGGCTCACCATGCTCGACCCCGATGAGGCGCATATCATTGAGTGTCTTGGCGAGTACCTAGCGCGAACCGAGACCGCGATCTCGCGCGCGGAGTTCGAGGCGAACATGGTGGGCAAGCTCGCGTCTTCTGATTTCCGCGCCGACGTGGTCCCGCTGCTTCGCGACCCCGAGGGATATGACGTCGACGTCGCGGCGTTGCTCGTGCACGACCGCCTCATCGCTCGTCTTCCCGGCGAGCCGTGGAAGGGTCTCACCTGAGCTTGAGTGTGACGGTCGGTTGATGAGCGCGGGCGCGCCGGGGACCCTCGATTTTGGTGCCCGATTTGGTGCCCGAAGTGAGTTGGCACACCGGAGCGCAAACGCCTTCTACTCGGAGGCCATTCCGGGGAGGTCGTACACGGCTCTCAGCAACAACCGCACGTCTTGCAGCGTCATCCCGATGACCCCGAAGACTTTGGGCTCGGCACCGTCGTGCAACGCTCGCGCCACGAATTCCTTCAGGTCGCCGCCGATAGCATCTGGAAGTGCGATCCGCGCTCCCGGCGATATGAGCTGGCTCAGACGGATGATGTCGTTGCGGTGCTTCTTGATGTCGTCACGAGAGACGGCCTCGTCGCGCTCGTGTCGGTCGGTCAGGTCGATCCACGCGCGCGCCTTGAGCGGCACGATGTACTCAGGCGCGAGCACCGACAATCCGCCATCCACCCGGGTGCCCTCCTGGACGAAGTCGTAGTAAGCGTCATCGAGCAGGATTGCCGAGAGGCTCGAGACCTCCTCGGCGATGGGCAGAGGCGTGAGGTGACAGTCGGCCGGCGGCTCGATCAGCTCTGGCCTGCGGGAGAACAGCTCGAGCATGTAGGGGAAGCTCTCGTCTGTCGGCTTGCTGAACCGATAGAGAGTCGCCTTGCCGGTGCTCTTCTCTCTGAACTCATAGCCTCCGTCGGCGACGAACGCCCAGAAGGCTGTCGCGAACTCCGCGTCGAGCGCCTCGACATGCAAGACGATGTCGAGGTCCTTGGTCACCCGGAACTGCAAGCCCGCCGCGTCCATCGCCACTTTCACGGCAGCTCCGCCGATGAGAACGTAGCGGTCCTCGAACCCGGCGAAGCGCCCGCGGAAGACGTTCAGACCCCTTACCACGTGACACCCCGCATCATCTCGTCGAGCGCGGACTGGACCCTCTCGTCGGTGTCGTCTCGAAGAGAGAGGTAGAGCGAGAGCCGGTCGACCGCCGGTCCCCCAGAGAGCATGCCCGGCTTGTAGGACCAGAGCTCCACCTCGAGTTCGGCCTCATCGGCGGTGGGCAGTTCCTGGACGCCGCGAGCGTCCAGCAGGCTCTTGGCCTTGACTCTGTCGAGTGCCACCACCGGGACGGTCGGTTCCGCTAAGGCGGAGTAGGCGGCCAGTGCACTGAGGCCAGCTGCCAGTCCCTTGCGCCCCGACGGTGCGTCGCCGACTAGGTAGCGCCTGCGGCTGATGGGGCTTGCGAGCAGCGGTTGGGCTTGCAGCCACAAATCGGCAGGCTCACCTGCGAGCTCGAATTGGCGCTCGCGACCCTCCTTGTGCACAGTGACCAGCTTCGCATCCTCGAGCTGGTTCAGAGCCTGCCCCATCGCCATCGCCGTGTAGCCCAGCCGCCGTGCTAGGCCACTCGGAGTGCCGGAGGCGGGGGAGCGGTTCGCGAGCACGTGCAAGAACAGCACCTGCGCCGATGGCCGCAGCCGATCTGTGGTCTGCACCCGGGTCTGGTACCGCTCTCGAAGGTTCACGCCGAGAGCGGGGAGGTAGACCTGATTGCCGGGCACTACGAAGGACAGCCCTTCGCTGACCATGCGCTGGCGGGTACGCGGCGTGATGCGCTCGAAAGCGAACGCCACAGGCCCCGTCCAGCTCGTCTGCAGAGCGCGTTCGTGCTTCTTGGCCGCGCTGGGCACGGGCTCTTCGGCGCTTTGCAGGAACAGGATGTGGACGCCGCCGACCGTGCCGTCGAAGAAGTCATACTGCCCTGTCAGGTAGGCGGGCAGTGTGGCAGCCTGGCGCCAACGCTCCAGTCGGACAAGCGTGTGCAGTGTGTCGCGAAGGTATGCCTCGAGACTCTTGACGCTGTGCTCCATGGCGGCTCCTCCCTTTAATGCTAAAGCGATAGACGAATACTAAACTCACTTACTTTAGTATGCAAGTACGACTTTAGTATCGCTCGGGATCCACTCGGGCAAAGCACTGGCCATCAGCACTGGGGAAAGCTCCGATTTGGCCCAAGTACATAGTGGCTGTTGGTACTCGTTGGTGGCTATCAGGACTGACCGCAGCTGCGCCGTGCCAGCGAGTCCCAATGTGGCTGAGAGCGGGAGTGGGGGTGAAGGCGCAGCGCCCGCAGTCCCTTAAACGATATCAGATAACTAACAGATGATATCGTTAATGACTCACTGAGTCGTTCTCTCCCACGTCGCGTCGCGCCCGCCCTTTGTGCACCTGATCTCACCATTGTCTCGAAGCTCGCCGAGCACGCGCACGATTGTGGGACGGCTCACTCCCGGACAGGCTCGCTCGACGTCGGCGTACCGGAAGGTCGCCGAGAGGTGCCGGATGCAGTCATTACTTCCGAGGAGCGGATCCTCACCGCGGACTGGGAGAAGTACGACACGCGTCATGTGGTGTTCCAACCGCGCGGGATGAGCGCGAGTGAGCTGGAGAGCGGCTACTGGCGGGCGTACCGCGACTTCTACTCGTGGAGCTCGATCGCTCGAGGCACGCTGGCGCGCGAGACTCCCTCCGAGCGTATCCGTCACCTCGCGTATCAGGTGGGGTGGAAGAAGGCCGAACCCGTGTGGGATGCACTCATCCGCGCTCGTCGACTCCGCATGGCGGTGCCGCTGCTTGAGCGAATGCTGGGCCGCCCGGCGAGCATGAACTCACCGGCTTCGGCACAGACGATCCTCGGCAATGAGAGCTATGCTTGTATCGAGGGCTGAAACACGTTGGACCGAGTTGCCGGAGCGGGGGACCCCAGTGGGAGATGTAGCACCAGCACTTCCCGGCTCACTGTCGGCCGAGTTGATCGCTCCCTGTGGGATGAACTGCGGCATCTGCATCGGTCATCTTCGCGACCGCAAGACGTGTCCTGGCTGCAACGCCCCAGATGACTCCACGAAGGCCTATCACTGTTCCGCGTGCAGAATCAAGCGGTGCGAGCACCTTGCTCAAGGCTCGGAAGCGCTATGCGTGGACTGCGCCCACTATCCTTGCGCGCGCCTGCGGCAGCTGGACAAGCGCTACCGCTCGAAGTACCGCATGAGCATGATTGAGAACTTGGGCGAGCTACAGAGAATCGGTGCGAAGGCGTTCGTCGAACTCGAGCGCACTCGATGGGCCTGCCCGCACTGCGGGGCGCTTGTTTCCGTGCACAGGGCAGCCTGTCTGTCTTGTGGCGAGTCCGTAGACGATACTCGCGGCACCGGTCTCTAGCCGCGCCGGGACGTTAGGCGGGGCCAAGGGGACTCGCGTTCATGATTTTGCCGGCCTCGAGCTTTGCTCGAGCTCAGTAGCCGACGGCCGTCACACCGTTCTCGGCCTGTTCCTGGGTGAACCCCTCGAAGACCAGCTGGTCGATAAGCCCCTGGCGCGAGAAGGACGTGTAGTCCAGGTATTCCTGCGCCTTCTGCGCGGCCTGCGCGTTCCAATCGGGATCGAGGTGGTCGACGGCGAAGGTGGCGTCATCTGCGCTGAAGCCCTCGAATACCAACTGGTCGATGAGCCCCTTACGCGAGAACGAGGCGTAGTCGAGGTAGTCCTGGCCCTTGGAGACGGCCTGCTGCTGGCCCATCGTCATGGCGGGTTCCGCGGGCTCCTCGACGACGGGCTCCGCCACCGGCTCGGACTCCGCGGGCGACTCGACGGACTCGGCTGCCGGCGCAGCGTCTGACTCGCCGGTCGAGCCACTCGATGAGACCTCCGCATCGCCGCAAGCCATGAGTAGCGTGAGGATCGCGACTGCTGACAGTGCAATCAGAATCTTCTTCACAGTGTCCTCCCTCGTGCTCGCATGACGACTCTACGCAACCCCACGACGATTGTAATCAACATATGACGCGACGTCACAAGTGCTTTCAGCCGACGGCACAGGCGTTACGCTACAAAGCGAGGCGCGGCAGCCGGGGCGCTGAGACGCCAGACGCGCGTAATGTAGAGCCGCAGGTGGTAGTATCTTTGCTACCAAAGGAGGTACCTCAGATGAGTGCAATGCCCAACATCGTTCCCATCAGCGAGCTTCGGCAGGATGCGTCTTCAATCGTGCGGGAGGCGGCAGCCACAGGCGACCCGGTCTTCATCACCCAGCACGGTCGAGCGTCGGCGGTCCTGCTGAGTGCCGGTGCCTATGAGCGAACACAGCGCGAACTCGAGATCCTGCGCATCCTCGCCCAGGGCGAGGCGGACATCCAGGCGGGGGTCGGTTACGACATCGATGTCGTGATGGCCGAAGCGGATGCGCTGCTGGAGCAGCGGTGACCTGCACGATCGACTTCACGCCGCGAGCGCGAGCCCAGTTCCTCGCCGCGGTGGACTACATCCGCGCTGAGCACCCCTCGGCTGCGCGTGCGTTCAGGGAACGCTCGAACGAAGTCCTCAAGCATCTCATCCGCTTTCCGGAGGCGGGCCGTACGATCCCCGAGCTGTCGCAGCTCGGCTTCCGCGAGGTCCTTGTAGGTCGGTACCGGTTCTTCTATCGGCTCCAAGGCGACGTGATCTGGGTGGTGGGTGTCTGGCACGATGCCCAGATTCCGGATGAGCCGGTGTGACGTGAGACGCACAGGGGGGCCAGTGGAGATCGCCAGGGCCGAGCAGTCCGACTTGCCGGCCATCAGCAGACTGCACGAGCACTTCTGGGGTGAGCGCTCGGATGTGGATGCGATGGCCAAGACGCTTGCCGCGCTGGCTGACGACCCCCACCATGTGGTCCTCGCCGCGCGGGTCGACGGTGAGTGTGTCGGCACGGCGACGGGCGTGATCTGCCATGGACTCTATGGCGGGTTCGACACGTACATGGTCGTTGAGGACATGGTGGTCGACGCGGCGCATCGGCGCAGAGGCATCGCGAGTGCCCTGCTCGCCGAGCTCGAGTCGGTCGCCCGGGAGCGAGGCTCCAACCAGGTGATCCTGCTCACGGAGTCACTCAGGTCCGATGCGGTCGCCCTGTACTGCGCAAACGGCTTCGAAGCTCGTTGGACGGGGTTCAAGAAGAAGCTGTAGTCCCGCACGTAGCCGGGCGTGAACTCGACAACGACGTCTGAGTTACACTCGGGCGGGGGAGGACGGGCGCGCGCTTCAGTTCGCGCCCGGAGACGTTGGGGGGACGCTGGATGTCGGATTCGGAAGCTGAGGTAGTAGGCCCGCCTTCGGTTGAGGCGGTGCCGGGTCAGTCAGCACTCGAGGTTCCGCCTCAGCCGGTGTACACCATGCCTCCCGTATCGGGATTCTGGCGTCGGTTCGCCGCCTTCTTGATCGACGGACTTGCACTCGGCATCTTCTTGCAGATCATCGCCCTCCCGCTGTCGTTCGTGTGGTTCGAATTCGGACCGTACGGGCGAATCGTTGGTTTCTTGATCGCACTCGGCTACTTCGGCGTGCTCGATTCACGTGCGGGAGGCGGCCAGACACTCGGCAAGCGGCTCATGAAGATCGCTGTCCGCGGGGCGGACGGCCAGCCGATCGATGAGGGCGTGTCGGTCGTGCGTACGCTCATCTGGCTTGTGCCGGCCTCCATCAACGGGTGGGCGATACCGCTCATGCACCACCCGGTCGCAGCGTGGGTCGCGAGCTTCCTGATCTTCGGCGTCGGCGGCGCCGTCGTCGTCACGCTCGTGTTCAATCGCAGGAGCCGCCAGGGCATCCACGACCTGTTGACGCGCACGTATGTAGTGCGCCTGAATGGTCAGCCTGTCGAGTCCCTGCCAAGCGCGACGAGACTTCCCTGGATACTCTCGGGGGCAGTTCTCCTGGTGACACTGATCTCCGGCGTGCTCATCACGATGCTCAACCCGGGCGGGCAGTTCGAGTACATGCGAGATGTCCAGCAGCAGCTGTTGGCGGACGACCGGTTCTTCTCGGCAAGCATCATGGACCGGACGTACTTCCAGGGTGGGGAAGAGACCAGCCACGTGCTCGTGGTGAGCGTCTGGCACAAGGGGAAGCCCACAGATGCCGAGCGTCGTTCTGCCGTCAACGACATCGTGAGGGCAGCACTAGCCATGGACGAGATAGACAACTTCGAGGGAATCATCGTCAGCGTGACGTCCGCCTATGACCTGGGTCTTGCCAGCTACCAGACCTTCAGCGTAGAGGACGAGTCTGTTGAGACGTGGCGCGAGCGTCTCGGGGTGGACTAGCGAACCCTGGCGTCGGGCAGAAAGCGCGCCCGTGTGCGCTAGACTCGGGCGGGGGACGGGCGTTGGCGTAGCGGTTACGCCCAAGACGCCAGGCACATCGATGGAGAATCCGAATGCATGGGGGGCAAGAATGAAGCAGGCATTCTGCAGTGAGTGCGGCTCCTACGTACCGTTGGATGAGAGTGGTGCGTGTCCACTCAATCATCCCAAGCCCTGCTACCGCGATGTCCGAGACAGCACAGGCCCGTCGACCAACCCGACCATGGCTTCATCGACTCTCCCGGGGTCGCCTGCGATCGCGGCGCCGGCAACCAATATGAGACTCTGGTTGATCCTCGGATCGATTTCCCTGGTTGTGGTCGCCTTCCTGGTCGTCGGCGGAGTGATGGTTGCGCGCAATCTGGGCACCAAGCCAAGCGCGCCCGAAGTCGCGGTCTCCACAGTCACCACTGCCACGCCCGTGGCGGCGTTGCCCGCGCGAATCGTTGCGAATCCCGATGGATCGTACCCGCCAAAGCTCATGCCGGATGCGTCATACACCGCCCCCTCCCAACAGCAGAAGCTGTGGGCGCTCGCCACGAGCGCGCTGCTCATGGAAGTCAATGGCGAGCGTCACGACCTTCTGGGCGGATGCGATATGAACGCGTCGAATGTGGCGACCGCGAAACAGGTACTGGCGCAGTGGTGGGGCATCGAGAGTCGGGAAGATCTCCTCGGCTCCCTCTCGTGGATCGAACAGGGTGGCCACCGCCGGGACTTCGACAGCATCGTATACGTGTTGTCGGTAGCCACACCGGACGAGCTCTCTGCGATCAGTGCCGAGACAGGCAACGACCCCGAGGCCGCAAACAAGGTGGAGATCGCGCAGCAGTACGGCACGCGCCTGGGTGCGAAGAGTATCGCAGGCTGGGACTTCTCCCGGTACGTCTTCCTCTGTCGACGCGGCTTCCTGGTCGGATATCTGAGTGAGCAGGAGGCGTGGGAGAGGATCATGCCTGCAGCCCGGCTCATGCAGGATTCGTTCTCATCATGGGATGATCTCGGTGACAACTACTTGACCGGGCGGATGTTCTGGTCGCTGCAGCAGTCTCAGCAAAGCGCGACCTGGCGAGATGCCGAACGTGAGTTGTTGACACGTCCCGATAGCCCCTGGGTGCAGATACCGTGGGACACCGACCTCGGGCAATCCGCAATCCAGTGAGACCTGGCTGTGCCTAGCCCGGGGATGAGCGACCGAGAGCCGTCCACCAAGGGCATCCGAGAGCCGACGCCTGCTTGCGCCGCCCACCGAGAAGCCGGCTTCCATCAGCGTGCCGAGAACCCAATCCAGAGCTCGACGGCCTGTTCAAGACGCCGAGTCTGCGCAACGTCGCGCTCTCGGCACCGTATGGGCACAACGGCCACTTCAAGACGCTGAAGGACATCGTCCACTTCTACAACACGAGGGACGTGCCTGACGCGGGTTGGCCCGAGCCGGAGGTAGCGAGCAACATCGACACCGTGAACATGGGTGACCTCGGGCTCAGCGACGGCTTCGTGGCACCGGCACCGTAGCTTCCGCGCTGCTGAGCGCATGAGGCGGCGGGGTTCGGCCGAACGTCAGCTGCGTTGACTGCGGGTGGCCTGCGGGGCTACCGTCGTTCCGCCGGCGTCCGCAGTCTGCGAAAGGGGTGACCATGAGCAGCGTGCCTGACACCCGAGTCACGGGAGGCTCCCGACGCGGCTGCGTGAGCGTCGGGCTCGGCGTCGTACTCGTGATCATCGGAATCCCCATGCTCGTGTGCCCGGGGCCGGGAGTCGCATCGATCGCCGCCGGGCTCGGCATGATCGCCGTGGGCCTCGGACTGCGTGGCCCCCGTGGTGACGCCTCATGAACGCGCGCGCGAGCATCCTCATCAAACGGGAGCCCGCCGAGGTGTTCGCGCTCGTCGCGGACCCGGCTAACGACCGCCTGTGGCGCAGCCACCTCACCTCGTCGCGCGGACAGGTCACCGGTGTCGGAGACCGCGTCATGCAGGTCTACTCGGCGCAAGGCAAGACCAAGACCGTGGAACTCGAGGTCACCGAGTACCGGCCTCCCGAGCGGCTCTCCTACCGCATGCAGGGTCCCGTCCGGGCGCGGCTGTCCCTCCAATGCCGGCCCGAGGACGGCGGCACGCGCGTCAGCATGTCCCTCTCGGCAGATGTGAGCGGCGTGGCCACCCTCGTCGAGGATCGTGTCGAGGCCGAGGTGGTCAAGCTTGCTCGGACCGATCTCGAGCGGCTCAGACGAGTCATGGAATCCGTGGGATAATCCTCCGTAGGGCAGAGGAGGGTGCATCCGATGCGCGTGCGGCGGACGGTCTATATCGGCCAGCCCCCCGACGTCGTCCTGGCGTTCGTCGGCGATCATGCCAACGATCGCCGGTGGAGGCATGAACTGGATACGCACGAGTTCGTGGGCGACGTACGGGAGGGCGTGGGACTGCGCATGCGTCAGGCGGTTTCGTATCAGGGCAGGAGCGCCGAGCTCAACCTCGAGGTCACGGACGTCACGCCGGGGGAGCGGATCTGCTACCGCGCGCACGGCGGTGTGCGGGCGCACGGTTGTTATGACGCGAGGCCGGATGGGCCCGGCACCCTGCTCGAAGTCTCCGTGACGCTCGAACTCAAGGGTGACCAGCGGATGCTCGAGCGGTATCTCAGGCAGGCGCTCGAGAACGTCGTGGATGAGGACCTGGGCCGGTTGAAGACCCTGCTCGAAGCCGAGCGGCCAGAGGAGCTCATGTGAGCCGACTGCGGCGATGGAAACGCGATCGTGCGACTACGGCACTGATCGTCTTGTCGCTGGCGTGCGCCGTCATGCCCACGCTCGGCGGGTGCGACCGTCTGTCTCCCGAGCCGGACGTCGCGCCGGTTTCCGTGTCGCTGGGTGTGAGCCGCGAGGAGCTCTCTGCCCTCGCCTACATCGCGCGCGCCGAAGGTATCTTCGCCGACGCGGGTCTCGAGGTGGACTTCAAGGAGTACTCGAGCAGCCAGCTCGCGCTTGAGGCGCTGCTTGCCGGCGAGGTCGACGCGGCTCTGTGCGCGGACACCCCGATCGTTCTCGCGTCGCTCGGCGGCAAGCCGGTACGCATCGTAGCGACCGCTGCGTCCGATCAGAGCGACATCAAGGTCGTCGCGCGCTCGGATGCAGGCATCAGCGAACCGGCGGACCTGCGCGGCAAGCGCGTCGGCACGCGGCAGGGTACGGCGGCCCACTTCTTCCTGCACGGGTTCCTCATCAAGCATGGGATGTCAGAGGGCGACGTCGAGATCAGTTTCGACTCCTTTGAGGCGGTCACAGCTGCGCTGATCGACGGCCAGCTCGATGCCGTCTCGCTCCGTCAGCCGTTCGTCTCGGAGCTTGAGGATGCCCTCGGCGACGATTTCGTCCTGTTCGAGGAGCACGGCCTGTACGAGAAGACCATGAACCTGTGTGTGCGTCCCGATGAAGCATCCCCTGATGCCGAGACGCTCCAGCGGCTTATCGAGGCCTTGCTGGAAGCGGAGCGTGTGGGTGTCGCAGACACCACCGGCCGGACGCGGGAGGAGCTTGCGGACGCCCTCGGCATCAGCCCGGATCAGTTGTGCGACTGCATCATCTCCGAAGGCGCCGTGGGGCTCCGGCAGTCGCTCGTCATGAACCTCGAGGATCAGGCACGCTGGGCGGCCGGGGCAGGTATCGCAGATCCCGCCGTGCGCTTCGACTTCCTGCGCCTGCTCGACTCCCGGTCGCTCGACGCGGTGGCTCCCGAGCGTGTGACGGTCATCAGATGAGGATCCGGACCCGCATACAACTGAGCGCTCTCCTGGCAGTCCTGATCGCACTCAGCGTGGCGTTCGTGCTGATTCTGGGCATGCGTGCCGTGGAGCGCGCGATAGACCGCAACGACAAGGTGGCCGAGTCGCTCAACCAGATCTTCGAGCTCTCGATGCTCACCACCGATTATCTCGTCCACTACGAACCTCGTGCCGAGCGGCAGTGGCGTGCGATGCACGCCGAACTCGAGCACGTGCTCAACGGACTTGCGCTCGTCTCCGGTGCCGACGAGCCCCTCCTCGACCATGTGCGAGAGAACAGTGCCGAGGCGTACCTACTGTTCGACGAGATCACGGTCGCCCACGAGCAGGGCGCGCTCGGTGAAGTCGACCCCGTGATCTCCCGGGAGTACCAGTCCCGGCTCGCCGCACGCCTGCTTGTCGTCATGCAGTCGATGGTGTCGGACTCGGTCACGCTCGGTGAGCGTTCGAGTCTGGACGCGATCACCACACAGCAGCGCACGTTCGCCCTCGTGCTTGCAATCGCGCTTTCGGGCGTGTCGGTGATGGTCTTCATCGGGGTGTCGACGAACCGCACGATCGTGACGCCGATCCGGGCGCTGCGCGACAGCGCCCAAGAGGTCGGACGCGGCAGACTCTCCACACGGAGCGGGATCAGGAGCTCGGACGAGGTCGGCGAACTGGCGACCGCCTTCGACGGCATGGTAGCCGAGCTGCAGCAGTCACACACGATGCTCGAGCGCGAGGTAACCGACCGGCGTCGTGCCGAGCGCGAGCTGAGCGAGTATCGCGATCACCTCGAGCAGCTGGTGGAGGCGCGCACGGCCGAGTTGCTTGCGCTCAACGACAATCTGCGGCAGGCGACACGCGCCAAGGACGACTTCATGGCGTCGATGAGTCACGAGTTGCGAACGCCGCTCAACTCGATCATCGGTTTCACGGACATCATGCTCAAACGGATGGCGGGTGACCTGACCGACGAGCAGGAGCGGCAGCTGACGATGGTGCTCCATTCTGGACAGCAGTTGCTGTCGCTCATCGACGACGTTCTCGACCTTGCGCGGTTGGAGGCCGGGCGGGCGCGGATCGACGTGACGTCGTTTCCTGTCGCCGAGGCGATCGGGATGCTTATGGATATGATGTCGCCGATCGCGGCTGGCCAGCGGGTGGCCCTGAACTGGATCGTCGCAGATGATGCGCCGGCGACCATCAGCACCGACCGCGGCAAGCTGGAGCAGATCATGCTCAACCTGCTGTCCAACGCGGTGAAGTTCACACATGAAGGCGCTGTCGAGGTCATGGTCAGCGACGGCCCTGACGGATCCGTGGCATTCGAGGTCCGTGACACCGGGATCGGTATACCGGCATCCGAGATCGAGGCGGTTTTCGACCACTTCCACCAGGCAAGGCCCGACACCTCGAAGATCTACGCCGGGACCGGTCTTGGGTTGGCGATCTCGCGACGCCTGGCCCAGGCTATCGGTGGGACGATCTCCGTGACCAGCGAGGTCGGCGTCGGCTCCGTCTTCACGCTCGTTCTCCCGTCGGAGCCGCCGGAGGCTGCCGTACTCGTCGCGGAGGGGGACTCGGCGGCGGTGCTCTAGCCGCCGGGGGTTCTCCGAGTCGTGATGCTGCTAGAATGTGCCTCGCACGTCGTTCGGGCGATTAACTCAGCGGGAGAGTGCCTCCCTTACAAGGAGGAAGTCGGGGGTTCAAATCCCTCATCGCCCACCATCAGACACCCGTGCCCCGCCCTCACTTGGGAGCGGGGCACTGCAGTTCCGACGTTCAGCAGGCGAGCCCGGCAGGGATATGCGCCGCCGTGGCGTACTCCACACGTACGCTACTTCCACCTCACGAAACGCTAAGAAGGAACACTCCGGATGCTGCCTATCGCGCTCGGGCTCATGGGATTCGCGCTTGTAGTCGCGGTGGCGTCCGCGCGCGATCCGATCGGCTGGGGCTACCTGCTCTCCACCGATGTCGCCGATGTGGCCGACGCGCGTTTGGAAGAGCCCGCATTCGGTCTGCCGATGCTCTACATCCTCGCGGCGCTGCTTGCCGGAGTGGGGCTTGTGCTCGGTGTTCCCGAGGGACGGACGGTCGTACGGTGGGCCGTGGGCGTGTCGTTCGCGACCTTCCTGCTCGCGACCATGTGGGACATGCGCCGCCGGAGGGGTGCGCTTGCGGTCTACATCCGACTCAGGCGGGCGGAGATCAACTTCGAGCCCAAGGGCGGCGTCATCGAGGTGCCCAAGCTCATGTTCCTCGTGATGAACCAGCCGACGCCGCTCGTGTGGCCCATCACCGCGATCGCGCTTGGTGTGAGTGCTGCGGCGCTGTTCCCGGAGCACGAGTGGGTGGTTGGCATCCCGCTCGGCGCGCTGGCACTCGTGATGTCCTGGCTGTGGTTCCGGAACCGGCTGAGTCCGTGGGAGCCCCTCGCCCGTCGTCTGCGATGGACCGCGCTCCGCGGCGGCGACCGGCTGCTTGAGCGTCTCGAGCACGCGCTCGATCTCGATCCCGAGGTCGCCATGCTGCGGCACGAGGCCGACTCGATGGCGGCGCGGCTGATGGGCAACGGTGGCTGAGCGAAGTCGTCCTACCCGTTAACCGATGCTCATGTCGATGCGGGTTTCTTCATTGTGGCAGGGATGATTACTCTTCGCGCCGAATAGGTCACGTATGCCCCACGTGAAGGGATGAATCGCATGGGTACCGTCATCCGCCCGGATCTGACCGACGAGGATCTCGGCATGCGTCTGTACGAGGTCAACCGGCAGCGCGCCGTCGAGCGGGCGCTCGAGCGTCTCCGGCACGGTCTTCGGGCCGACTGGCACTACCTCACGCAGGAGGATCTGGTGAGCCTCCGCTGGCTTCTCGGCGAACTGTGGGCCGTGAGCACGCGTGCCGAGTGGGACGAGTTGCACTTCAGCAAGCTCGGCTTCGAGCACACCCGCCAGATAGTGAGTCTGGGAGACCGTCTGCGTCGGCACGGTACGCAGCGCATGGCGACCATCGATGCGGTGCGCGCGATAGTGATGGATGTCCGAGGGCAGGCCGCCGGCACGGGCCAGGCTCTCGACGGGGCCTCTCTCGCGTACTGAGCTCCCGCTCGACCGCGATGCCCCCGCACTCGGCCCGTCACGGGTTCTCCGTTGGCGGGCCGAGTCATATCACGGAGTGACCGGCAGCGACTCCGCTTCGATATAGACGCGCGTGCACTCCGGGTGTCGCGCGGTGATCGCGGTCTCGATGCGTCGGATCGATTCGTGCATAGCCTCGGCGCGCAGACCCGGCGTGAACGTCACGCCCAGGTTCACGAGCAGGTCCTGCGGGCCCATGTACATCGTGAGGATGTCGCCTGCGTGCGATACGTCCGCATCAGCCTCGACCAGCACTCTGAGTTCGGCGAGATCCGTGTCGCTCATACCTTCGCCCAGGAGCAGCCCCTTCGTCTCGGCGGCAAGCACGAACGCCACGGCCATCAGCAGCAGGCCGATTGCGATCGATGCCACGCCGTCCAGGTACGGGTTGTGAAGCAGGTGGCCGAAGAATACGCCGAGGAACGCGAAGACGAGACCGGTCATGGCTGCCGAGTCCTCGAGTACCACGGTGTACAGACTCGGGTCCTTCGACTCGCGGATGAACTCCCAGGCGCCACGCGAACCCTTGGCCTTTTGGAACTCCTTCATCGCCACCGAGAACGAGAAACCTTCGACGATGAACGCGACTCCGAGCACGATGTAGTTCACGGTGGGATTGGAGAGCCCGGCGCTCGGCGCGACGTGCCGGATGTGTGCGATGCCCTCGTACAGTGACATGCCGCCGCCGATGCCAAAGATCGAAACGGCCACCACAAGGCTCCAGAAATAGATCGCTTTGCCGTGCCCGAAGGGGTGTCCCTCATCGGCGGGCCGTCGAGACCTGTCCATGCCGAGGAGCAGCAGCCCGCCGTTGCCCGTATCCACGAGTGAGTGGATGCCTTCGGAGATCATCGCCGACGAGCCGGTGATCGCCGCCGCGATGAACTTGATGATGGCGATGGCGAGGTTGGCCACAACCGCCACCACCACTGCTGCCTTCGAACCTCCGTGCGTCGCCATCGTGCTCCTTCGTCAGTGGTGCCGGCTCTCGACCAGCCAGTGCGCGCATCGAACGACGGCTGTGACGATGCCGTTCGTCTCGGGCAGATAGGTATCCGTGATGAATGCGATCCTCATACGGACGATGGTAGCGCTTCGGTGGCCCGCGCGGGTGTCCGCAGTGCTCGCTCTTTCGCTGGTCACGACCGGGTGCGCCGCGCCTGCCGAGCGTGCGGTCGTGGCGCTGGACGGTATCGAGATCCGCGTCGAGATCGCCGAGAAGCCCGGGGACCGTTCGCGCGGCTTGCAGGGCCATGAGCCGCTCGCGCCGGGCGAGGGCATGCTCTTCGTCTTCGAGGACGCCGGGGTGCGGACTTTCGCGATGAAGGAGGTCACGTTCCCCATCGACGTCGTCTTCATCGGCCAGGACCTCACGGTAAGCGCGATCGAGCCGCTCTCCCCCGGCGAGTCCCGCCTGGCGATCAGCCCCGGTCCGAGTGCGTATGTCGTGGAACTCCCGCAGGGCTGGGCTGCCGGGCTTGGAATCGGCGTGGGCAGCGAGTTCGTGCCGCCGGAGTAGACGTGTGGTAGAAGCGCGGCTACCGAACCTTCTCGAGCCACACGAGCGTGAGACGGTCGCTCTCGCGCCTTCTTCGCGTCTCCCGGTAGCCGAGTGACGCATACAGGCGCAGCGACGACTCGTTCAGGTGTCCCGTGAACAGCTCGAAGCGCTGCGCCTCCGGGAACTCGGCCTCGATGGCCGCCGTCAGCGCCAGCCCGATGCCCTGCCTCTGTCGTGAGGGCTCGACTGCCAGCCGGGCGACGTAGCACGTGCCATCGGCGCGACGCTCACCCTGGACGCTACCGACGATCCTGCCGTCCGGATCGACCGCCTTGAGAACCACGTGCGTGGCGTATCGCGCTTCGTGTTCGTCGATCGACTCGGCGAGCGGCGGCAGATCGGGTTCGTCGTAGAGTCTGGCCGCGGAGGCGAACGCACGCCTGATGAGACCGAGTATCTCGTGAGCGTCGCTCACGGCGGCGCGGGTGATGGTTATCCCTTCGGTCATGCCGTGATTCTCGCAGACCGGCGGGCCTGGTGCGATGGTGCCGCTATCTAGAAGTGGAACGGGGTGGCCGAGCTGAAGATCCGCTTGACCGGCCTGATGTGCACGACGGTCCCCATGGCGCACATCTGACGCTGGAGGACCACCGCCATCGCGTATCTCCGGCGGCGCTTCCTCGGATGCGTCGATGCCAGCCTGCGCATGCGCTCACCTGCCTGTTCTCCGGTCGGGTCTCCACGTCCGCGGACGTGGACGAGCGCGGATACGTGCGCGCGAGATGCGCACGTAGGCTGCCAGAGGGGTGAGAAGGGCACCTGGCCGGTGGCTCGTGGGCGCTGCCGGCGTGCCGGGCGGGGATGTCGTGTAGACGTGTGCCCCATCGGCCTCACTATAGCGCACGCGCGGTCGCTCAGTCACGGACCGGCTGTTGCCGCGCGCAGCCGAAGGCGCGATGATACGTCCGTCCGCTGTCCAAACGAGGAGTCTCGTGCCCCACCCCTGCGACGTCATCCTGCGCGAAGTCGAGCTTCCCGGTACGCGACTGCGTTATGCCGAGTGTGGCGACGGTCCGCCGCTCATCATCGTGCCCGCAACGGTCTCGCTCGCCGAGGACTGGGCGCCCATGATCCAGTTCATGGGCCAGCGCTACCACACCCACTTCTTCGAGATGCCCGGCCACGGCGGCAGTACGCCGCTTGCCGGGGGCTACTCGAGCACCCGTCTGGCACAGGTGATCGGCGATCTCGCCGACCACATCGGTGCCGAGCGGTTCGCGCTCATGGGCTTCTCCTTCGGCGGGATCCTGGCGCTGCGCGCGTTGCAGCAGCTCGGGGAGCGTGTGGACAAGGTCGGGCTGCTGTCGCCGTGTGTGAGCAGCCGTGCGCTTATGCGGCCGCCGATCGACCGCGCGCTCATCTCGGCCGTGGTATCAGCGCTCGAACATCGTCTTCCACGGCGCGCACTCGCGTGGCTGCTCGGCAACGAGCGCGCGGTACGGCTCGTCGTGTGGTTCATGTGCGACATCGGCGGCTTCGAGACCCCCACCGACCTTCGCGGCCGCCTCATGTCCTACTCGGCATCCACGCTTGCGGTCCTCGTGGCGCAGGTGCGTGAGATCCTCACAGTGACCGAGGAGGATCTCGTCGGTCCATACCCGCAACCGTGCTTCTTCGGCATGTCCGAGCATGACCCGCTGCTCGACTACGTGGTAACCGAACGATTCGTGCGCGACAACTTCGCCGATCTGATCTCAGCACGGTTCGACTGGCCATACCACGCGCCGCCCGTGCCGCTCACCTTCGACGACTACGTGCGTGACTACGGTGGACTGCTCGATGCCGACGCCGTGCGCGTGTCGGCCGATTCCGGCAGGGGTATCTAACGGGTGTCGGCCGCACGTTCTGGCGGTCGCTCGAGAGTGAAGGGAACATCGATGCCGAACCGACTCGTGATGACGCTGCTTCTGGTTGTGGTGCTCGCCGCCGGCGCGGCCTGCGCGGCCGACGAGCCCGCTCCCGCTCCGGAGCCTACGCCTGGTGAGGCGACCGGGCTGGACGGCGGGGCGCTGCTGCAGACCAAGTGTACGGTCTGTCATGACCTCGAACGCGTGCTCGCGGAGGACGCGGACGCCGTCGGTTGGGCCGCGATCATCGATGAGATGATCGCCAAGGGGGCGCAGGTCTCCGACGATGAGGCTGCGGCCATCGCCGAGTACCTGTCCCTCCAGTAGGTCGGGGAGGGCGGGCACGTGGGACGGGTGCACGTCGGCACCTGCTCGTGGGCGGACCGGACCATGATCGAGGCCTGGTATCCGTCGGATATCGCCACGCCCGCTGCGCGGCTACGCTACTACGCGGGACGCTTCGACACCGTCGAGGCCGACGCGCCGTTCTACGCCATCCCTGACCGCCGTGTCGTGGAGAACTGGGCCAAGCGTACGCCGCCGGGGTTCCTGTTCCACGTGAAGGCCTTCGGCATGATGACGCAGCATGCGGTCGATGAACGCGCGCTCCATCCCGAGCTGCGCGAGTATCCTCACGCGGTGGAACGCGGCCGCGTGAAGCGGCCCTCGCCGGAGATGGTCGATCTGGCGTTCGACCTGTTCCTCGAAGCGATGGAGCCGCTCGCGGAGGCAGGCAAGCTCGGCGGGATCCTGATGCAGTTCCCTCCGTTCTTCACCGCGCTCGATGCCGCACTGCTCGACGACAACCTTGCATACCTCGACTACGCGCGCGGTAAGCTCGGCTCGCACCGGATGCTTGTGGAGTTCCGGCATCCGTCGTGGGTGGACGAACGTCACGTGCGCGAGACGCTGAAGTTCCTGGGCGACCGCGACATGACCTATGTGAGCGTTGACGCGCCGCAGTTCCCCACGCGCACGACGATGCCCCCGCTTGTGGCAGCCACGAGTGGGGTGGGCTACGTGCGCCTGCACGGGCGTAATCGCGACACGTACTTCGCGCGCAACGTCTCGGCGGCCGACAGGTTCGACTACCTCTACCGTCGCGACGAACTCGAAGAGTGGGCGCCGAAGGTGCGCGAACTCGCCGGGGAGACGGACGTCACCTACGTGATGTTCAACAACTGCAAGTACGACTATGCGCCGAGAAACGCACTCGAGCTTGCTGACATCCTCGGCCCCGAACTGGTGGAGCCGGTGACGCCGCCGCCCGGCGATGAGCAGCTGGGACTCGGCGTGTAGGGGCCGGGCTCAGTTCAGGTGCGGCGGGGCCCAACCGCTCAGCCACGCCCGGACTCCTCGATGAGTGAGCAGCGCGCAGGCGGACACTTGGGTTACCGTGTGTCAGTAAACATCGTTAAGTCTGAGTGTCATTCACGGGGGTTCACCATGAGAGTGTTGCGTACGATCTTCCGGAGGAAGCTCCGGGCATTCCTCACCATCTTCGGCATCACCATCGGCGTGCTCGCGCTCGTCGTGATGGGATCGATCGCCGAGAAGCTGAGTCTGCTGGTCGATGGCGGTAGCGACTACTACGCCGACAAGGTGATCGTCAGCGGCATGAGCGGGATGGCGGGGTTCTCCACCGAGCCGATCTCCACCGATCTGATCGCGGAGATCGAGGCGGTAGACGGCGTAACGCGCGCTGCGGGATCCATCATGATGATGCTCGATACCGAACAGTCGTCCGTGAACATCGGTGTGCCCGCCAACATCCAGGCGAGTGACTTCCGCGAGCAGGGCTACGAGACGTTCGAGTCCGACGTCGTGTCGGGCCGTGCGCTCGAGCCTGACGATCGGGGCGTGGTCGTCATCGGCTCGGATCTCGTCTCCAGCCTCGAGGCCGAGGTCGGTGGCACCATCGACGTCCGCGGGGAGGAGTTCGAGGTCATCGGCATCCTCGGCAAGACGCTCACCGCGCCGGACGAGGCCGTGCAGATGTCGCTCGAAGACGCACAGGACCTGCTCGTGGCCGACCTGCCGGCCGCCATCCGCGATAGCATCGAGCCCCGGACGCTCATCACGTCGATAGCGGTCTACCTTGAACCGAGCGAGGACCCTGACGAGATGGCCGAGGTCATCGGGCATGAGGTCGACAGCATCAAGGCGATGGGACCCCTGGGCTTCGAGACGTCGGTCAAGGAGCCGCTCAAGATCTTCAACCAGATCATCTACGCGATCGCGGTCGTCTCGCTGCTCGTCGGTGGCCTGTCGGTCATCAACACCATGACGATGTCGGTTGCCGAGCGCACCCGTGAGATCGGCGTGCGCAAGGCCATCGGGGCGTCGGATGGGGCCATCATGCGCCAGTTCATCGCAGAGTCGGCGGTCATGGGGCTCATCGGCGGACTGCTGGGACTCGGCCTTGGCGTGATGATCGCGGCCGGCGGCAATCAGGCCGGTGCGGCCTCGGCCACGGAACTGTTCCTCGTCACGCCGCGGCTCGCCATCGGTTCGGTCGCCTTCGCACTCGTTCTCGGCGTGCTCTCCGGACTCTATCCGGCCTGGCACGCGGCGCGTCTCGATCCCGTCATGGCGCTCCGCTACGAGTAGCCGGTTCACGCACCCGAAAGGACAACACCATGGCATCGATCGTACGAGTGGCGGAGCTCACCAAGCGCTACCGCCTCGGCAAGAACAACTTCGTTGACGCGCTGCGGGGCGCCACCCTCGAGATCGAGGAGGGCGAGATGGCCGCGATCATGGGCCCCTCGGGGTCGGGGAAGTCAACGCTCATGCACATCGCGGGATGCCTGGACGTCCCGGACTCAGGCGAGGTGTGGCTCGCGGGCGAGCGCGTCGACGGCCTGCGCGGTCGCGCACTCACGCAGCTGCGCGCCCACGAGATCGGTTTCATCTTCCAGGGGTTTAATCTGATTCCGACGATGAGCGCGCTGGAGAACGTTGCACTGGCCGCCGAGTACGCGGGCTCGTCCCGCACCGAGGCCGCCCGCAAGGCCGCGGCACTGCTCGAGATCGTCGGACTGGCCGACCGGGTCAGGCACGTGCCGACCGAGCTTTCGGGTGGCCAGCAGCAGCGGGTGGCGATCGCGCGAGCGCTCGTCAACGCGCCGGCGATCGTGATGGGCGACGAGCCCACCGGCGATCTGGACACGGCAATGTCGGCCGAGATCGTCGACGTGATGCGTGCAGTCAATCGTGAGCGGGGTACGACGTTCGTGATCGTCACTCACAACCCGGAGGTCGCGACGGCGTGTGACCGCACGATCCGCATGCGTGACGGCGTGGTCGAAGGTCAAGCCGTGGCCGCGGGTGATCGGTAGAGGGGTGTAGCGACGATGAATGAGATCGAGGAGCGGGTGACACCGGATCTCGGGAAGGAGACCGAACCCGGGCGCGTCGTGCCGCAGCTGCGGGCGGGTACGGCACCGTCAGTAGACAACGCGCGCCGTGCTCGTTAGAATCCGTATGCTGTCCGCCGAGGCGGATGCCCCATCCGGGGGTGTAGCTCAGTTTGGTTAGAGCGCTGGCCTGTCAAGCCAGAGGTCGCGGGTTCGAGCCCCGTCACTCCCGCCATAGAACGCACAACAGGTCGCGGCACGATGCCGCGACCTGTCCATTTCCCCGATGTTCCGATTCTCAGTGGCGTCCGGCTCGTATCGGTCTGCCAAAGCGTTTGTATGTGCGTGCGGACTGATTCGAACGCCTACTCTCCGCCAGTCTCCTTGGCCTGACTCACCGCGTCGATGAACAGTATCCTGAACTGCTCGAGCGCCGTCTCGATCTCCCCCATCTCGTCATCGCGCACCACGATGATCGGGGAGTCGTAGCTGCCGCCGATGGCCCCCATGGCGTCGTGGATGACCTTCTTGATGCGCTTGAACAGCAAGCCGTTGAGCGCGACGAGGAGTGCCACCGACATGACGATCGCCAGAACTGCGGCCATAGCGATCGCGCGATTGCGGTTGCCTGCCATGTCCTCGAACAGTTGCTGCTGGATCGCTTCCTGTTCGGCGACCTCGCCCGAGGCCTGCTTGACGAGCTCGACGTTGCGCGTGTAGGCCATGTTCATGCCGGCCATGACGATGCCGCCACCGATGAGGTTGACGATGACAACAATGGCGACGATGCGTGCCTTGATTGATTTCACTCGTCTTCTCCTTCCGGGAAGGCTGACTAGATGCGTTCACCAGTGACGTCGTACACGGCTTGCCGAAGCCGTTCGATCTTCGTCGGGTCGTCTGGTGTCCTGTCATTGACAAGACTCAGTACGAAGCCGGCGTTAGCCGATATCCGGCCCTTTGTGCCGAACTCGTCCAGTCCCTTGCGAACGATCAGTGCCTCGATGTCCCAGACCATGTCTCGCAACCTCCCCATCGATGCCTCCTTTCCGCGCCCACAGGTGTGCAGCCGGTGCGTCTGCTGGTATGAGTTCAGAGGGAGTCGCACACCGGCCCTATCGGCAGCCGAGGGGCCGGTAGCGAGGCATCGACGGAAAGAACCTGACGGCCAGTGCATCCGCGCGATGAGCGGCACGAAATCCTCCCCGAGTGCACGGCTGCTGACTTCCGAGTATGTGTGGTCCTCGTGCGTTCCTGCGGTTCGGGTAGAATGTCCCTGCGACTTCTCAGGCTGCTCGAGCACTGTACGGCACGGCGGCAGCCGTCAGGCGGACCGCCTGCAGCCGGGAAGCCACCGATTCAGAATCCCGAGCGGCTCAGCCGCTTGAACGCCAGACTCACCGGCGAAAGGACACGATATGACAGCAGCAAGCGACTGCGCGGGTACGCCGCCCGCGGATGAGATCACGGCTCCGCCGCTCGAGCGCTGGGCAGAGCTGGCCCATTCGAGCAGCATCGTCGACGGGGAGCTCTACTCCCGCTACGAGGTCAAGCGCGGCCTGCGCGATGTCTCGGGCAAGGGTGTCCTCGCGGGCCTCACGCAGATCGGTGATGTGGTCGGCTCGGCAGCCGAAGGCGACACCTACGTCCCGATCCCCGGCGAACTCGTCTACCGCGGCATCGAGATCAACACACTCGTCGAAGGGTTCCAGGCCGCCGGCCGTTTCGGCTTCGAGGAGACGTGCTATCTGATCCTGTTCGGCGAGCTCCCCAACGCCGAGGAGCTCGCGGTGTTCGAGCGCTACCTCGCGACCGACCGGATCCTCCCGCGTCACTTCATCAACGACTCCGTCCTGCGGATGCCGAGCCGCGACGTCATGAACGCGATGTCCCGCGCAGTGCTCGCGCTTTACACGCGCGATCCCGATCCCGACAATACCTCGATTCCCGAGGTCCTGCGCCAGAGCTTGAAGCTTATCGCCACGTTCCCGGTGCTTGCGGTCTACGCCTTCCAGGCGCACGCGAACCAGTTCCTCGGCCGGAGCCTTGTGATCCACGATCCGCGGCCGGACCTCTCCACCGCCGAGAACATCCTGCACATGCTGCGCCCCGACAGCCACTTCACCGAGCTCGAGGCCAGGGTGCTCGATCTGTCGCTCGTGCTGCACGCAGAGCACGGCGGCGGTAACAACTCGTCGTTCACCGCTCACGTGGTCTCCTCGAGCGGTACCGACACCTACGCGACGATCGCGGCCTCGCTCGGCTCACTCAAGGGTCCCAAGCACGGCGGCGCCAACATCAAGATGGTCCGCATGTTCGACGATCTGCGCACCACCGTCTCCGATTGGGACGATGACGAGGCGATAGAGGCGTACCTGTTGCGCGTGCTTGCACGAGAAGCGTTCGACGGTTCCGGTCTCATCTACGGTATGGGCCACCCCGTCTACTCGGTCTCCGATCCGCGCACGATCATCTTGCGCGAGTACGCGCGAGACCTGGCCGAGATGAAGGGACTCACCGATGAGTACCGGCTGCTCACCAAGGTCGAGGAACTCGCGCCGGGTGCCATAGGCAAGGCGCGCAAGGTATACAAGGGCGTGTCCGCCAACGTGGACTTCTACTCGGGCTACATCTACCGGATGCTCGATATCCCCGAGGAGCTGTACACGCCGCTGTTCGCGGTCTCCCGCGTCGTCGGCTGGTGCGCGCATCGCATCGAGGAGCTGTCCAACGGCGGCAAGATCATCCGGCCGGCGTACAAGAGCGTCGCGTCACGTCGCGAGTACCTACCGCTCGATGAGCGGTAGTGCGGTCGCGCTTCGCGCTGTCGCCCCTTCGGGTACGCTCCGTCCATGAGCACGCTGTTCATAGACGCCGATGCGTGTCCCGTGACGCGCGAGGCCATCTCGGCCAGTAGGGCGCGGGGCTGGTCCGTCGTGCTGGTCGCCAACGGCACCCAGAACCTCGACCGCCACCTCGGGCGCAGCGGTGTCGAGGCCGTTCAGGTGAGTGGCGGACGCGACGCCGCGGACTTCGCCGTCGTAGAGCGCCTGGCCGCAGGGGATGTGGTGGTGACCCAGGACATCGGTCTTGCCGCGATGGCGCTTGGCAAGGGTGCCGGCGCCATCAGCCCGCGCGGGCGGATCTTCCACATGGCCACGATCGATGCCGAGCTGGCTGTGCGTCATGCCGAGGCGCGCTTGCGGCGCGCTGGCGGCCGCCACGGTGGCCCCCCGAAGTTCACCGACGAAGACCGAGAGAACTTCACCGAACAACTCGAGCGGCTCCTCGGCCGGAGCGTCTAAGACAGGACGTAGCCGCTCGCGAGCAGCACCCCCATCACCAGAGCGATGCCGAGCACGGTGAGGGCCTGTCCGATAGGCACACGGTCGATGAAGACGGACACGAACCGCACCGCGAAGTCCGCGAGCCACGCCGCACCCACGACGGCGAAGACCACGGGCTCCCTCGTGACGATGCAGGCGACTCCGAGTGCCACGAACATGCCGCCGAACACGGCGCGGATCTCGGAGGTGCCGAGCGGTGTGTCGGCGGAGACACCGACCCAGGCGAGCGTTGCCGGTCGCATGAGCGCGCCGAGACCAAAGAGCGTCATGGCAGCTGCGGCCGCGAGTGCTGGAGCGAGCGTCCAGTCCATGTGACCTCCTCGTTGCGCGATGGACGTACATGGCCTACGTACCCCGGGCGGCTCCGCGCGGCGCGCGCGGTTGGCACCTCTCCGGAACGGGTAACGTAACGTTTGTTACAAGTAGCGCGAGGTCTGGTGACCCGCGCTCTACGAGAGGGGGGTTGTCCATGCGTCTCGAGGGCAAGGTGGCAATAATCACGGGTGCGGGCTCGGGAATGGGCCGCGCCATGGCGAATCTCTTTGCTGCGGAGGGTGCCAAGATCGTGGCGGCCGAGTGGAACGAGACGACGCTCGCCGAGGTGGTCGACGAGGTCAAGGCGGCGGGCGGCGAGATCGTCGGTGTTCAGGGCAACGTGGCGCTCAGGGCAGACTGCGAGGCCATCGTGGACAAGGCCGTCGAGGCGTTCGGCAGGCTCGATGTGCTGTGCAACAACGCGGGTGTGATGGACGTGAACGCCGGCGCCGCCGAGACCGACGACGAGATGTGGGAGCGCGTTCTCGGCATTAACACCACCGGTCCGTTCTACCTGACGCGCAAGGCCATCCCGGCTATGAAGGCGTCAGGTGGCGGTTCGATCATCAACACCGCTTCGGTGGCGGGTGTCGGCGGCGGCGCCGCGGGCTGCGCGTACACCGTCTCGAAGCACGGGGTCATCGGGCTCACGAAGAACACGGCGTTCCGCTACGCGCAGGAAGGCATCCGCTGTAACGCCATCGTGGCCGGCGCGGTGGAGACCAACATCATGCAGAGCATCGACCCGACCAGGATGGACCAGGGAGGTCTGGCGCGATCGCAGACGTGGTACGCGGCGATCCCCGGCCAGCTCAAGGCGCTCGATATCGCGAACCTTGCGTTGTTCCTGGCCTCGGACGAGTCCGCGATGATCAACGGCGCGTGCATCCCGGCGGACGCCGGCTGGACGTCCGCCTAGCACTGATGCAGGACCTGGCGCAAGAAGAAGGGGCCGCCTCGAGGCGGCCCCTTCTTCTTCACGCCACGTGCGGGCGTGTTCGTCACTCGGCCAGTTCGTGCTCGAGCGTGTCGATGAGTTCGAAGCGCTCCTCGCCCGAAAGGGCCTTCAAGTATGCCTCCACCTCCGGGCACGGCGCATCGGCGGGAAGGCCGAGCGCGTTCTTGATCGCGCGGTCGAGACGGTGCTGGTTGCCGGCGTCGTTCTCGAGTTCGAGCACCCCGAACAGCCACCCCATGTGCCGCATGTAACACGTCATAGTCGACCCTCCGTCAGACCCAACCGCGCTTCACGTACAGTTCGTACCCCTTCCCAGGATTTCCGGCTCTGACGCGGTGGCGGGCAGAGGCGTCTCAGCGCAGCAGCGTGGACACCTCGGCTCGTACGTCATGACTCAGCGCGACCGGCCCGCCGAAGTAGATGACCTCGGCGATGTCGTCGCGATGCGCGAGGATCGCCGCACGCGTGGTGGGGCTGAGCGCGGCCGACGGTGTCAGCAGCATCACGGAGCCTCGCTGGCCGATCAACACGCCGCCCGAGAGCGCGTCCGGGTAGTTCTCACCGGTGGCAAGGCCGGCACCCTCCCAGCGCAGGCCCGCGCTGCCGGTGCCGTACGTGGCCACAGCCGCAGCCGTCTGGTAACGGTCGTCGCCGGATACGCGCTCGGCGGACGCCAGTGCGCCGCCGAGATAGGTCATTACCGAAGGCGGGACGGCCTGTTCGCCGCCGAGCACGAGTGCGTCAGACGCGCCGATGTCGCCGAGTGCCGCCTTGGTCGAGGCGCTCAAACCTGCGGCGCCCGAGAGCAGGAGCGGCCACCCTTTGCGGTAGGCGAGCGGGGAGGCCGCCAGCGCATCGGGGAAGTTGGCGCCGGTGGCTACGAACACCGTACCGTCGTAGCGGTCGCCGAGAAGCCCGGCGGTTCGCCGCGCGATCGCCTCGGCGGTCAGGTACCGGTCGGTTCCGGCAAGCCGCTCGACGGTGGTTACCCCCGGACGGGCCAGGATCGCGGTCTGGACCGCGGGTCCGACGGCCATATGTCCGCCGACGATGAACACCCTGTCGGCACCCAGGCGGTCGAGTTCGGCGGCGACGTCGGCCGGGAGCGCGCCGGGTTCGGTCAGCAGGATGGGGCCTCGCACCGTACCGGCGAGTGCCGAGGCGCCGAGCGCGTCGGGCCAGTTGCGGCCGGTCGCGACGATGGCGCTCAGGTGGCCTTCGGCGTCCTTGAACGCGAGCCCGCCGGGGAACGCGGCCTGAGACGCGGCGATGGCCGTCTTGAAGCGGTCGTCGCCCTGGATCGGCGTCTCGATGCTCCCCATGTCAAGCGACGTCGTTGCGCGTTCGCTCCAGTTGCCGGCCACGTCGCGCGAGAATGCGGTGTAGTAGTAGACGCCCGAGCCGACGCCGGTGTCCAGGGTGTTCCACCCCGCGTCTTCGTAGATGAGCGTCTGGCCGGCGCCTCCGGCGGGGTTCGACGTGAAGCCGGAGGCCGAGCGGTAGATCCTGGTCGCGGCGAAGTCGGGGTCGGTGGGGTTCGACCACACGAGCTGCCCACCCAGGCCCTCGCGGTGTGCCGTCAGGCGCAGGGGCGCGAGCGGCGCGTGTGCGTCTGTCGGCGGTGGCCCGATGTAGAAGAGCGCGAAGAGCGACGTGTGCAGCCACGGGTAATCCACGACGCGGTCGGTGATCGGGTCGTAGTGGTAGTCCGCAATCTCGACCCATTCGCCTGCGCCGGGCTCGTACCAGTAGGGCCGCACGTCAGGCACGGCGGGTGGCACCCACTCGCCGAGGCCGATCTTCGCCCGCGTGTCCGGGCTCCAGCCGCCGGGGATCGGCAGCCGGTCGAGCATGGCGCCCGAGTGATCCTCGGCGTCGAGCGGCGGCATGACGTTCATGAACCACACGTTGACGTCGTAGCATTCGCTTGCGTACGCCATCCCGGGCGGCGGCGCAGGGACGCTCGACCACGGCAGGCGTTCCACCTCGATCTGGATGGCGGGTGAGGTGCCGGGCATGAACGGCGCCTCTGAGTACGCGCCGAACCCCGGCTGCATGCCGGTGAGGGACAGGCTCGTGTCGCCACCGAAGGTCTGGATGAAGCGTGGCATGTCCCGCAGCTCCATCGGCGGGCCGAAGTGCTCGTCGAAGAAGCTCACCACCGGCGGGTCCAGATCGATGTTGTCAGGTCCGTCGCCATCCGGGTCGTCCACGCCGTGGACGATGCCGGAGACGACATCGGGCGCCTCGCCGCCCACCTCGACCTCGAACGACTCGTACTCGTGCGTGAAGCTGTCCTCGTCGATCAGCCCGTCGCCATCCTCGTCGCCGATGTGGAACATGACAGCTTGCGGGCCCGCGAACGAGAAGAGCTCGTGGGTGGTGGTGATGTCGTCGGGCGCGCCGCTCGCCTTGTCGGCGACCGTGGTGATGTGTCCGGTACCTGCGCCGCTGTCCACGGGCTTGAGCGCGTTCAGTATCCCCTGTGTGAGCACGCCGTTGGAGATCGGCTCCTCGTACGCGAAGTCATCGGCCGCCGAGGCGGTGACCGCCTCCAGATGCCCCGGCCTCAGGGGCTTCCCGTCCTTGTCCTTCACGCGCTTCAAGTCGGGCACGAAGCTGCCCGAGAAACAGCTGTCGAGGATCACCACGATGGTGCACGACTCCGGGAATCCCGAGAGCCACGTTGTCAGCTGGTCGTCGGTCACCGGCTTGTTTCCAGCGACCTGGATCGTGTCGTCGACGGCGAACGAGTCGTCCTTGTCACCGTCGTTGTTGATATCGACGCCGCCGTCAGCGGCATCCACGATGCCGTCACCGTTGGTGTCCTTGCCGAGCGAGTCGCCGACCGTAGGCGGCGGCCCGGGGTTGATAACGCGAACCTCCACGAGGCCGTTCTCGTCTTTGGTGACCGCGCGGTCGGACTTGCCGTCGCCGTCGGTGTCCCAGAAGGTGCAGTTGTACCAGCCGGCCGCCGGTGTGGCGAGTTTGCTGCCATCGGCGCGGAAGTCCCTCTCCTTGATGACGATGGCGGTCTCATCGCCGTCGGCATCGATGATGCCGCCCTTATAGCCCTTGTCCTTGTGGTAGCCGCCGCCATGTCCTGAGAAGTAGAAGATGAACTCGTCGCCGGGTTTCGACTGCGCCTTCGCGGCGTCGATCGCTCCCTGGATCGCCGCAGGTGTTGCCGCGGCTCCCTTGAGCGAGGTCATGTCGGCCGCATTCCACGACTCCGGATGTGCCTGAAGCGCTCCGGTCAGATCGTCCACGTCCTTCTCGGGGTAGTCGAGGCCGTTCTTGACGCCCACGAAGACGCCCCTGAAGCGCGTGGACTTCGTGTTGTCGATCACCTTCGACTCGGTGTGCTTGATGTCCACGTCGTCGATGACGCCGTCGTAGTCGGTGTCCCACCAGTACTCGTCGTACTTGCCGTCGCCGTCCCAGTCGATGCCGGCCACCTCGCCGCCGGCTGGCAGCGGCATCGGTGTGACCCGTGTCTTGCCCGGCACACCCCTGGCCGAGTGCGTCGGGTGGCTTGGCAGCAGGACGACCTCATCCACGGTGCCATCCTCGTCCCAGTCGTGCCACACCTCGTCGGTGTTCCCGTCGCCGTCGAGATCGACCGCCCAGGTGTCGATCTTGCCGTCCCCGTCGGCATCCTGCGGTATCCACTGCGTCACACCCTCGCGGACCGCAACAGCCCGAACCGGTCCGGCGAACGGTGCGATGAGCGCGATCGCGACGATGAGTGCGAGAAAACGCGACTCACGTGCGCGCGCGTCAAGACGCGCGAACATGACGCCCCCCTTCGGCAGGCGCGGCCCCCACCGCGCATGAACTAGTGACTCTATACCCGCATGCACCCCGTTCTCCTTGCGGTCATGCCGCCTGCCGCTCTACAGTCGTTGGCGGAAGGTCCTGGGATCGAGGGAGGCCCGCGTTGGGTGACGAGAGAGATCAGGTCGCATCGGGATCCACGGCGGTCGCCGACGCTCCGCCAGCCGCCGGCCCGCCCGCGGGACCACCCGGATCCGGTGTCTCGTCAGGCGCGGCCGGTCCACGGAAGAAGCGCAAGGGCTGTCTGATCGGCCTCGCTGTCGTGGTCGTCCTCGTGCTGCTCGGCATCATCGGCGTCGCGGTCTTCCTCGGGCAGATGAGCAAACCGGAGGACAACGGTGTCGTGTACACCGAGGCGGACTTTGACAGCGCGCTCGCCAAAGTGGGGGTCGAGTGGCCCGAGTTGCCCGAGGGGGCCGATCCGGCCGACTACGAGCGGGTCTACACCGGCAGCCAGCCGCTCGACGCCACGCTCACCGAGGCCGAGCTCTCGGCGCTGATGTCGTACCGGCACGATGCCTCGTACTGGCCGATCAAGAGCATGCAGGTCGATCTGACCGGTGGTGACACCGCGCGCGCGTCGGGCGTGGTCACCTACGCCGGTCGCGACTGGGCCGTGTCCGCCGCGGGAAGCGGCGGGATGAGCGACTCGCGGCTCGACGTGGACATCGCGTCGGCGACTGTCGCAGGGATCGAGGCGCCGCCTGAGTACCTGCCGCTCGGTGCGCGGTTCTTGGAAGGCGTGGTGAACTCACGGTTAGCGCGGATCCCCGGCTTCGGGGTCGACTCGCTCGAGGTCACCGACGAGGGCGTGCGCGTGGTGGGCAGCATCTGGGAGTCGGCCGAGTACGTCCCGCTTCCGTAGTCTGGCGGGCGCCGGCCGTGCAGCACCATGGCGACCCGGGGCGGGTCGGCCGCAACCGGTGATGTCGCCACAGGCAGGCGTCGGGTGGTCATGGCGCGCTACACTGTCCATCACAACGTGCGCTGGCCACTCGACCACAGGCATGGGGGAGCGATGACGACGGAGCGCGAGCTGGAATTCGACGACCCGACGCTGTTCGTCAATCGCGAGCTCGCACTGCTCGCGTTCCAGGAGCGCGTCTTAGAGGAGGCGGTGGACACCCGAAACCCGCTACTCGAGCGCGCCAAGTACCTCGCGATCTTCAGTTCGAACGTCTCCGAGTTCTACATGGTCCGCGTGGCCGGTCTGCGTCAGCAGATAGCCGCGGGCGTGACCGGGGTCTCTGACGATGGGCTGACCGCCGCCGAGCAGCTCGCCGCGGTGCGTGAGCGCGTGCCGGACATGCTGCACCGTGCACGGGAGGCGTTCAGCGCCCTCCGCGCCGATCTCGCCGATGTCGGTGTCCACCTGCTCGACCATGCCGATCTTGACGAGGATCAGCGCGCCGCTGCCTACGAGTACTTCGCGATCGACGTGTTCCCGGTTCTCACACCGCTTGCGTTCGACCCCGGACGACCGTTCCCGCACATCTCGAACCTGAGCATGAACCTTGCGGTCGTGGTCAAGGGCCCGGACGGGCAGGAGCGGTTCGCGCGCGTCAAGATCCCGAAGGCCCTTCCGAGGTTCGTGCCCATCGAGACCCAGGCGACCCGCGGCACGCGAACGCATGCGTTCGTGTGGCTCGAGCAACTTGTGGTCGCGCACATCGACACGCTGTTTCCGGGCTTCGAGGTGACCGAGGCTCATCCGTTCCGCATCACGCGTGACGCCGAGATGGTGATCCAGGAACTCGAGGCCGATGACCTGCTCGAGACGATCGAGGCGGGAGTACGTCAGCGGCGGTTTGGCTCGGTGGTCCGCATGACGGTGGACCCCATCATGCCTTCGCTCATCCGCGACATCCTCGTGGAGAACCTGAAGATGGATGCCGCAGATGTCATCACCATCGACCCGCCGCTCGGCATGAGCGAGCTGTTCGGGTTGGCGGGTCTCGATCGTCCCGACCTGAAGTACCCCACGTTCGTGCCGGAGCTCACCGTGGACCTCGGCGATGGCGACGATATCGACATCTTCACGGCGATCCGCGAGCGGGACATCATGCTGCATCATCCGTTCGAGTCGTTCCAGCCTGTGATCTCGTTCATACGCCAGGCCGCGCACGACCCCGACGTGCTTGCGATCAAGATGACCCTCTATCGCGTGGGCAGGGACTCTCCGATCGTCGAGGCGCTCATGGATGCTGCTCTGGCGGGCAAGGAGGTCGCCTGCCTGCTGGAGCTCAAGGCGCGTTTTGACGAGGAGAGCAACATCGAGTGGGCGAGGGCCCTCGAACGTGCGGGCGTGCACGTGGTCTACGGGCTGGTCGGCCTGAAGACGCACAGCAAGGTCGCGCTTGTGGTGCGACGCGAGGGATCGAAGATCAGGCGGTACGTGCATATCGGCACGGGCAACTACAATCCGGTCACTGCGACGCTCTACACCGATCTTGGGCTGCTCACCGGCAACGCCAAGGTCGGTGCCGACGCCTCGGAGCTGTTCAACCTGATCACCGGTTATGCGGCCAAGAGCAGCTACCGCAGGTTCCTCGTGGCGCCGGTGGAGATGCGTCACCGGCTGGCCGAACTCATCCGCCGGGAGATGCAGCATGCCGCCGATGGGGTCGCGGCGCACGTCATCCTCAAGATGAACTCGCTCGTGGACCGGCAGCTCATCACGCTCCTGTACGAGGCCTCGAACACAGGCGTGAAGATCGACCTGGTCGTGCGTGGCATCTGTTGCCTGCGGCCCGGAGTGCCGGGCGTGAGCGAGAACATCACGGTCAGAAGCATCGTCGGCCGGTTCCTCGAGCACAGCCGCGTGTTCTACTTCGCAAACGGTGGTGAGCCGTGCGTCTACATCGGCAGCGCCGACCTCATGCCGCGGAACCTGGACCGACGGGTTGAGGTGCTCGCGCCGGTCGAGGATCCGAATCTCGTCGCACGCCTGCGCGACGAGATCCTCGGCACCTATCTAGCCGACAACGTGCGCACCCGGCGCATGTTGCCCGACGGCACGTACGAACGCCTTGTGCCTGCCGAGGGCGAGGATGCCGTCGACTCGCAGGCGACGCTTCTGGCCATCCGCCGGGCGGTGGAGCCAAAGAGACGCAAGAAGGCCAAGACGGGGACGGTCGTGCGCAAGAAGGGCTCCCGGAGCAAGGGGTAGATGATGGGAAAGCACGAATCGGCAAAGAAGCAGAAGGGCGACGGTAACGGCTCTCGACCGGCCAAGCTTGATCGCGCGTACTACGAGACCGAGCTCGAGAAGCTCCAGATCGAACTCGTGAAACTACAGGAGTGGGTGAGGCGCGAGGGTCTGCGGATCGTCGTGGTCTTCGAGGGCCGCGACGCGGCAGGCAAGGGCGGGGCGATCAAGCGGATCACCGAGGCGCTCAACCCCCGCGTCTGTCGTGTCGTCGCGCTGCCGGCGCCGACCGAGCGCGAGGAGAGCCAGTGGTACTTCCAGCGCTACTCGGCGCAGCTACCCGCCGCCGGCGAGATCGTGCTGTTCGACCGCTCCTGGTACAACCGCGCCGTCGTCGAGCGGGTGATGGGCTGGGCGAGCGAGGAGCAGGTCCAGGAGTTCTTCCGCGACTGCCCCGACTTCGAGCGCATGTTGAAGCGCTCGGGCATCATCCTCATCAAGTACTGGTTCTCGGTCTCCGACGAGGAGCAGGATCGCCGCTTCCAGGACCGCATCGACAACCCGCTTAAGCGCTGGAAGTTCTCCCCAACGGACCTCGACGGGCGTGACCGCTGGGAGGAGTTCTCCCGTGCGAAGGACGAGATGTTCAAGTACACGGACACGAAGGAGTCACCCTGGTGGGTCGTCGAGGGCGACGAGAAGAAGCGGGCACGTCTGAACTGCATCACTCACCTGCTCGCACAGATTCCTTACGAGGACATCCTGCCCGACCCCTTCGTGCTTCCACCCCGCACGGCGCCGAGTACGGGCTACATGCGCCCGCCGATCGACTCGCAGACCTACGTGCCAGAGGTGTCCTGAGGCCTCGTTGTCTCGTTCGCTATCATGCGACCCGTCACCCGGGGGCTGCCGCACGCATCCACCTCCCCGGGAAGGGGCACTCCATGACGCCTGAGAACCGCATCGCCGTGAAGGTCACCACGATGTCCGATGCCGAGGACTTCGACCTGTGCAACGAGTGCGGCGGTCTGTGCTGTTGTCTCTATCTGGCTCACGACGAGAACGGCGTGTATATCGGCGACGGCTGGCTGCCCGAGTACATCGATCTCTGGCTTGAGCGCCTGCAGGCGAGCGGAGCACTGGTGGTAACCGACTCCGAGTACCGCGCGGGTCGGGCCAGCATCGAGCCGCTCCACGACCCGCGGCTGAGCCATCTGCCCACGCGGGAAGGCGAGGCGTACCGGGCCACGTTCCCCGCATGGGTGGACGTCCGCAAGTGCCAGTTCTGCCATCCGGACACGGGGTGCCTGCTGCCTCGCGCCTATCGCGCGGACATCTGTCGCGAGTGGGTGTGCGAACTCTGGCGCGTATAGAGAGCGACCTGGCTGGTGCATTCTGGCCGACAACCTGCTATACTGCGCGGGCGGGCCGATGGGGTCCGAAGGATTGCGACGTGACACACCGCATTTCCAAGCGGCAGTCACGTCGTTTGTTTTGCCCCGATGGGGCGAGGAAGAAGGGTTCGAAAATGGCTGAAGGTACCGTCAAGTGGTTCAACGCGGACAAGGGCTATGGCTTCATCTCACGTGAGGGCGGCGACGATCTGTTCGTCCACTTCTCTGAGATCCAGACCGAGGGCTTCAAGACCCTCGACGAGGGCCAGCGCGTCTCGTTCGACGAGGCCACCGGCAACAATGGCAAGCAGCAGGCGACCAACGTTCGCGCTCTCTAGTTTCCAGAGCGCTTCAAGGTTTGCAGCGAAGGGCGACCCACACGGGTCGCCCTTCGTGCGTCACGTCCGCTTGATTTCGGGCGGGGCGTTGGTTACTCTCTTTCAGCACCCACGGCCAGGTAGCTCAGATGGTAGAGCAGGGGACTGAAAATCCCCGTGTCGGCGGTTCAAGTCCGTCTCTGGCCACCACACAACCTCCGACGACCGGCCATTGCGGCCGGTCGTTTCCGTTGTCCGGCACGGGAGAGGTTGAACCGGTGGGCACCGGGTAAGCACTTGTACAGTACAGACCAGTGCGAGGGGGACATCCGATGCCCGGCAGTGTCTACAAAGTCATCGAACTTGTGGGAACGAGCGCGGAGTCATGGGAGGCTGCTGCGCGGGAGGCACTCGAAGCCGCCGCAAAGAACCTTCAGGACCTCCGCGTGGCCGAAGTGGCGAAATTGGACGTTCGGCTGGAGGATAACAAGATCGTCGAGTACCGCGTGAGGATGAACGTGTCGTTCAAGTACCACGAGGATCTGGCCGGCTAGCAGACACGTCCCGATGGTACTCTTGGGTCGGACTATGCCGTGCATCGAGAGGGCGCGTGTGACCGACCACTACAGACTCCTGCAGGTTCGGCGCGATGCCTCGGCCGAGGTGATCTCGGCAGCCTACCGGCGACTCATGCGCGACGCGCACCCTGACCGGGGCGGTGACGCGGAGCGGGCCCGGAGACTCAATGTCGCCTATGAGACCCTCTCTGATTCGGCAGCCCGGCGTGCATACGACCACTCACTCGGTCAGAGTACGGACGACGGAGGGCCCTCTCGCGTGGAGGCGATCGCCGCTCGTCTCGGCGCCGGTCTGGGGACACAGTACGTGAGGCTTCGCAGGGTCCTGCGCGAGGTTCGCAAGGATCTCTCAACATAGTCACCACACGGTCTCGCGAGACACGGCACGTCCGGAGCGGGTACATTTGGCCGGTAGGCGCGACCAAGGGGGCCCACATGCAGCGCGCACTGGTGGTCGACGACGAAGCCAACATCCGCGAACTCGTGGCGGTGTACCTGCAGACCGCCGGATTCTCCGTCGAGCACGCGACGGACGGCGCCGAGGCGCTTACGAAGGCCCGCCACGGATCCTACGATGTGGTGATTCTCGATATCATGCTCCCCGGGATCGACGGCGTGGAGGTCTGTCGGCGAATCAGGGAGCACTCGTCAGTCCCCATCATCATGCTCACCGCGCGTGAGAGCGATCTGGAGAAGGTCGCGGCCCTTGAGATCGGTGCAGACGACTACGTGACCAAACCGTTCAGCGCTCCAGAGCTCGTTGCGCGCGTCCGGGCGCTGCTGCGCCGGGCCGGGGCCGGCCGGCCCGTCGGGCCACTGATGGTCGGCGGGCTGAGTCTGGACCCCGGGACCCGCGAGGTGACCGTGGACGGTCGCCATGCCTCGCTCACCGCCAAGGAGTTTGACTTGCTGCACGCCCTCCTGCGCAACCCCGGGATCGTCATGACCCGGGAGACGCTCCTCGACGCCGCATGGGGCTTCACCGAGTATGTGGACGCTCGCGGCGTCGACGTCCACATCAGGCACATACGCGAGAAGCTCGGGGAT
>JAXMLJ010000066.1:0-6387 GCA_034368805.1 Coriobacteriia bacterium | reverse complement strand
ACCTGGAGACCGGGGAAGAGGTCGTCTACCCGCTTCCGAGGATCGAGAACCCCCGGCTCTCGACCGGAGGGGATCGGGATGCAACACCCATCGCCCCGTTCCTGACCCCCGGCTTCACCAGCGCAGTCGTCGACGAGCACGGCAATCTCTGGTTCTCGTACTTCGCAGGGCACACCTACGTCGGTGTGGCGTACCGGTAGAGCCGCGCGCACCCGCGCTTCCAAGACATGCCGCGCCGCTTGCGCGCGCACCCGCGCTTCCGTAGCGTGTGTTGCGGAGGTGCCCATGCTCGGAGCGCTCATCGTGGTGGCAGTTCTCGCAGGCGGGTGCGCGTACGTTGTCGGGTACGCGTTCGTCGCGCCGCGCGAGTCGGTTCTGCGCTCGGTCACCGGCGGCGTCGTGCTCGCCGCCGCGGTCCTCGGAGCACTCGGCCTGCCGCCGACGCTTGCCGGATTCGCCGGTGACGCGTGGCCTGCGGGGTTCGGGCCCGGGGCGTATCGTGCGGTGTGGCTCACGCTCGTGGTCGCCGGGCTGCTCGTCGGAATGCGGGCGTGGCGCATGCGGCCGCACGGGCGCGGGTTCACCCTCGACGAGTCGCCGGTGAGCCGGGCCGAGGCGGGCCTGCCGCTCGCCGACTCTCTTGAAGACGCGCTCGACGTCCTCGGCCGCGAGAAGGTGACCGCGCGGGACATGCCACAACTGGCCGGCGGGCTGAAGCGTGTCGGCTCACGTTTCTTCCATCAGTTGCCCGGGCGGAGCAGCGAGGTCTACGCGCTCGTCGCGCGGCACGTGCCGACAGCGGTGGCGGCAGACGTGACCGGGCTGCTGCTCGAGGGCGCAGGGCGCAAACGTTAGCCGTGAGGGCTACTCCCGGCTCCTCAGGTACTGGCCCGGCATCAGTATCCGGACGCCGTTCACCACGCTGCCCAGGCATGCGCCGAAGTGAGTGATGTCGCTGGTCAACAGCACGGCGGCCCCGCTGACGATCGCGGCGAGCAGAATCGGCCGGTCCTTGGGTGGCAGCCCGGGATCGTCCTCGATGGCAAAGTCAGCCGGCTCGGTGGGCAGCACCGCAAGCGCACCGATGAGTGACTCGAGTCGCTGTGCGGCTTCGGCCGCTTTCACATTGCGGCGCGCCTCGGCAAGAACGTATGGGGAGGCCAGCAATCGGGTGTCGGGAAGCGTCCAGAGCGTGGTGATCGCCGAGCCTGGCTTGAGCGCCGCCGAGACGAGCACGTTCGCGTCGAGGAAGACCCGGTCCACCTAGCGCTCCGGACGGGGCTGGTGCGGGATGGCATCCGGATCGAGACCCATGGCGCGGACCTCGTCGACGGCACTGTCGTACTCGGCGGCCGTGACCGCATTGTTGAGCACGAACTCGGCCGAGCGTTCCGGCGTGTAGAGCTCCACCTCGTAGGCGCGCACGGGCTTGAGCAGCAGTCCTGCCGCTGACTCCTCCATCACAAGCATCTCGCCCTCATCCAGCCCGAGCCTGCGCCGCGTCTCGGCGGGGATGACCACCGTGCCGCGCTTTCCGATCCTGAGGTAGTCGCCCACAGGCATCGCCTCCTTCAGCCTCAGGGATCAGTATAGCGGAATGTCTGATACTCAGAAATGCGGCCGCCACTCGTCGGACGTAGCGCGCACCACCGCCGCCCACACGGCCGCCCACTCCTCTTCGTTCAGCAAACTCCACCGCTCCTGCCGTGGTCAGCAGCGTGTCGAGTGGGAGTATCGGTTCTTAGGGGATCACACCGCGCGCGCCGGGGGGCGCTGTGGTGCGGTTGCGCATTCCGCGGGACCCCGATGTGCGGGGTCAGGATTCGCGCGCTGTCAGAAGGAGGGGCTATGAACGCGAAGTGGGTGCGGTTCGTCTCGGCGGTGGGCATCATCGCACTGCTCATCCCGGCAGCGGCCTCGGCGGCGGTGATGCGCGAGACTGTGGATGCGCCGGGCTGGCAGGCCCGGCCGGACAAGCGCCCGCACCCGCTCGGCGACAAGCGCGCGGCTCTGAGGGCCAACGCGGTCAGAGCCAGGGCCGAGGGCGGTGCCACCGGCGAGACGTACGAGGTATCTCCCGGCCAGTTCGTGGAGTTGGCCTTTGAGGGTGCCGGCCAGGTGTGGACTGTCCCCGGCGAGTTCTCGGACTATCCGCACAACTCGATCCCCGAGCCCGATCGCAGTGTGGACAACGCCACGATCTGGGTCGAGGACTTCGGCGAGGCGTACTTCGACGAGCTGCTCTACGCGCAAGGCGAGGGCGTGAACTCGATGGCCGAGTACTTCCTCGAGCAGTCGAGCGGCAGGTTCACGGTCGACGGCGACTGTACGGAGTGGGTCCCGCTTCCCGAGGACCATGCGTACTACGACGACGGGACCGCGACCCGGGACACGTCGGAGAACGTGTGGCTCTTCCTCGCCGATTCGCTGAACGGCTGGTACGAGATGCAGCTTGCGGCGGGCAAGACGTCCGCGGAGATCGACGAGTACCTCGCCCGGTACGACACGTGGGATCGATACGACTGGGACGGTGACGGCGACTTCGACGAGCCGGACGGCTACATCGACCACTTCCAGTCTGTCCACTCGGGCGAGGGCGAAGAGGCCGGCGGCGGTGAGCTCGGCGACGAGGCTATCTGGAGCCACAGCTGGTACGCGTTCTACGACCAGATCGGCACGACCGGCCCGTCGGACGAGTTCCTGCTCGGCGGCATCCGCATCGGCCAGAGCGACTTCTGGATCGGCGACTACACGATCCAGCCCGAGAACGGCGGCGTGGGGGTGTTCGTCCACGAGTTCACGCACGACCTCGGCCTGCCGGACCTCTACGACACCAACGCCGGAGAGAACGGCACGGGGTTCTGGACGCTCATGAGCAGCGGATCGTGGCTGTCCGACGTGGACTACGACATCGGTTCGGCACCCGGGCACGAGGGACCCTGGGAGAAGCTCATGCTCGGCTGGCTCGACTATGAGACGGCCGAGGCGGGCGCGATGACCGGACTCACGCTGGGACCGGCGGAGTACAACTCGACCGAACCGCAGGCGCTACTGGTGAACCTGCCCGACAAGTTCGTGGCGTGGGACATCGCCGAGCCGTACGCCGGCGAGTACTTCTACTACAGCGGCAAGGGCGACAACCTCCGCAATGAGATGACCAGGGCGTTCACACTTCCCGCAGGTGCGACGCTCACCGCGCAGGTGAACTACGGCATCGAGAAGGGCTACGACTACGCGAACCTGATCGTTTCGTCAGACGACGGCGCGACCTGGGCGACGGTGCCCACGAACCTGTCGAAGTCGACGGTGGAGGTCAACGGCATCGATGGGTTCTCCAAGGGATGGGTCAGGCTCACAGCCGACCTCTCGGCATACACCGGTGACGTGTTGCTCGGCTTCCGCTACGTCACCGATGGTGGCGTGGCCGAGATCGGGTTCATGGTCGACGACATCGCGATCACCGCGCAGTCGCTCGACGGCGCCGAGGGCGACGCCGGTTGGGTGTTCGATGGCTTCAAGGTGACCACCGGGCACGAGAGCGGCGAGTTCTGGAACTACTACCTGGCCGAGTATCGGCAGTACTGGGGCTACGATGCCGCACTGGCGAAGTGCTACAACTTCGGCTTCCTCAAGGGCAAGGACGCGGCCGTCAACTGGGTAGAGCGCTTCGGGTATCAGCAGGGGCTGCTCGTGTGGTACTGCGACGAGTCGCAGGCCGATAACAACACGAGCGTGCACCCGGGTAGCGGCTTCGCGCTGCCGGTCGATGCGCACCCCGTGCCGCTGATGCGCAACGGCAAGACCGTGTGGCGCAATCGGGTGCAGGCCTACGACGCGACCTTTGGGCTCGAGCCTACCGACGCGCTCGGGCTGCACATCAACTCGAAGCTCTGGCCGATCCCGAGTCTGCCGGCCGTGCCCGTCTTCGACGACGCGCTCTCGTACTGGGACGCGGCCAACCCGACCGGCAGCGTGAAGACGCCGTCGACCGGGACGAAGATCGAGGTGCTCGACACGGCTCTGTCGGGTGACGGTGGTGCGTACATGGGCGTGCGTGTGACGGCGCCGGGGTTGTGAACCTGCTGCGTTGGCGTTGTGCGTGGCATGCATCGTGCGCGTGATGAGGCCCCCGCGAGTCGGGGGCCTCATCACGCGCGGCTCCTCCGCGCTATCCTCTACACAGGGAGTGATCCGCATGTCGCTCTACGCGTTGCTCGGCAGGGACGATCCGACGTCATGGCTGCTCGCATCCGACGAACCGCAGGCACGCTGGATCGCGCTGCGGTGGCTGTCAGACAGCGGTGCCGCCGCCCTCGCCGCCGCGCACGCCGAGGTGCGTGCCGACGAGCGTACACGGCGGCTGCTCGATCTGCTGCCGACCTCGTGGGACGAGCCGGCTGATGTGAGCGGCCACGACAAACCGCTGCTTGCCACCAACGTGCTCGACCTGCTGGTCGAGTTCGGCCTGAGTGCCGACGATGACCCGCGCATCGGGCTCCTGCTCGAGCAGATGCTCTCGCACACAGACGCAGACGGACGCTTCATGGCGTACGCCGTGCAGCGCGGCGGCTCGCCCGTGTGGGGGTGCCTGCCCTGCGACACGCACGCGATCGCCGACGTCGCCGGTCGCCTCGACCGTGCGCGCGATCCGCGAGTGCTCCGGGCGCTCGCCGCTGCCGAGGGGGATCTGATTCAGACCGACCTCGGCCTGGCGTGGGGGTGTCGTCCCGACCCTGCAACCGGCTTCCGTGGCCCCGGGCGTGCGAGCGACCCGTGCCCTCAGACCACGCTCGAAGCGCTGCGGGCGTTCTCGTGGCGTGCGCCTACCGAGCGCCCTGCGTGGCTCGCGGACGTGGCGCACACCTCACTCGAGATCTGGCGGCAGCGCGGCGCGCGCAAGCCGTACATGATGGGACACGGCAGGCAGTTCAAGCAGGTGAAGTGGCCGCCCACCTGGTACGGCGCCTACGAGATCGTCGACACGCTCGCCCGGCTGCCCGAAACGTGGCGGCACTCGGCCGAGGACCGTGCATCGCTCGCCGAGATCGCCGCGTGTCTGCTCGCGTACAACGTGGCCGCCGACGGTCGGGTGACCGCGCTCTCGGCCTTCAAGGGCTGGGAGTGGCTGTCGATCGGGCAGAAGAAGGAGCCGTCGGCGCTGGCTACCGCACTGGTGTGGGCGCGCCTGGCGGTGCTCGAGGAGTTGACCGGGGAGATCGCCGCCGTGGACGTGACGCGCCTGGCGAGCAGCAAGGGCGGCAGTGGCACACCGATGCCGCCGAAGGTGTGAGGTGAGAGTCCGTATCGCACGCTCGTGAAGAGCCCCACGACAGGAGCCGTCCATGTCCGAGCACGACGACCTTTCTGCCGATCTCGCCCGCCTGCGTGCGCTTTCCGGCGTGAAGTGGACGCGCTATCCGGCCGACGTCCTGCCGTGCTGGGTGGCCGATATGGACCTTCCCACGGCGCCACCGGTGACCGACGCGCTGCGGGACCTGATCGAGCGCGGCGACTTCGGCTACAACTTCGCGACGCACGCTGCACTGCCCGAGTGCTTTGCAGACTGGACAGACGCGCATCACCGCTGGCGGCCCGCTCCGGTGCAGGTGCGCGTGTTCTGCGACGTGCTCCAGGCCGTGGACCTCGCGCTGTGGCTCGGTACCGAGCCCGGTGACGGCGTGGTGCTGTTCACCCCGGTCTACCCGCCGTTCTTCCGCTGCATCGAGCGCATCGGCCGGCGCATCGTGGACTGCCCGCTCCACCCGGCCGGGTGGCGTCTCGAGCGCGACGCGCTGGACGAGGCAATCGAGCGGGCGGCCGCCGAGGGCATCCGTACCCGCGCGGTGCTCTTATGCAGTCCGCATAACCCCACCGGGCGCGTGTTCGGCCCCCACGAGCTCGCGGCGGTCGCCGAGGTGGCCCGCGAGCGCGACCTGCTCGTGATCAGCGACGAGATCTGGGCCGACATGGTGTTCTCCGACGGGTACTTCCGGCACGTCCCCATCGCCGCGGGCTTCCCGTTCGTTGCCGACCGCACCGTCACGGTGGCGGCGGCAAGCAAGGCCTTCAACCTCGCCGGCCTGCGTTGCGCGGTGGCGCACATCGGCGATGAGCGGCTGCGGGCGAAGATGGCCGGGCTGCCCGATCACCTGCTCGGCGCCGTGAGCACGCCAGGCGCGGTAGCAACGCTCGCCGCGTGGACCGAGGGCGGAGAGTGGCTGGCCGAGACGGTGGCGTTCCTGGAGAGTCAGCGGAACCACCTGGCCGCACGGCTCGCCGCCGAGCTGCCGGACGTGCGCTGGGCGCCGCCACAGGCGACCTACCTGGCGTGGCTCGACTTCCGTGCGTGCGAGCTCGGCGACGATCCGGCCGCGTGGCTGCTCGAGC
>JAXMLJ010000065.1:0-5960 GCA_034368805.1 Coriobacteriia bacterium | reverse complement strand
GGCGAGCTGTGGTGCTCCGTGCTCGCTCTGGTCGCCGAGGCTGGTGCACGATGAGGCAGGTCGTCTTCGCCTCGGGGAAGGGCGGCACGGGGAAGACCATGACCTGTCCGCCGAGGACGCGCACCGCGCCGTAGGCGCACGCGTCCCGGCACGCGCCGCACAGCACGCACGACGACGCGTCGATGACCGGCAGCATCACCTCGACCGGCGCGGTATCCGACGAGGCCGGCGCCAGGAACAGGGCGTCGTTGGGCGCATCCGCGTCGCAGTCGACGAGGGCGGCCGGCGTGCCGCCCCGCGAGGCTGCAAGCGCCAGGCTTGTCGCAACGAGCGTCTTGCCCGTCCCGCCCTTGCCCGATGCGATGGCCACCGTCAGACGCCCGGGCCGTGGCGGCGCGAGCGGCGTCGACACGGATCAGTGACCGCCGCAGACGTACGCCGGATCGATGATCTCGACCTCACCTGCCACGAGCGCGGCAACCGCATCACCGACGTTCGGGATCGCATCGTCGAAGTACACGGTGATGCCGGCGGCATCGAAACCCGCGAGTGGTCGCGCGCCGATCCCTGCGACGATGAGTGCGTTGACACCGTGGGACGCCAGCAGGTTCACCGGGCGCAAGCAGCCGCCCTCTTCGTGCGGCGGATTGTCGACCACGCGCGTGCCGACGATCGCCCCATCGGCGATCTCCACGATCGTGAAGCAGTCACACCGACCGAAGTGCCCGGAGCGCTCGGTGTCCATCCCACCCTCGCCGATCGAGGGTACCGCCAGTACGATCCGTCCGTTCTCAGCCACGTTCTTGCCCTTCCCTCCGAAACCCACTTACCTGACCGTACGTACGAGCGCCGGCAGCGCGCGATCCGCGCCGCCACGGCGTCACATCAGCCACTGTGCGCTTCTCCCGCCTCGTCCAGCGCGCCGAGATCTCCCTCGGCGAACGCGGCGAGCGCCGCGCGCACCGTCATGCCGGCGCCGTCATACCCGGAAATCCTGGCCGCTCCGAGTGCGGAGAATGCTTTCGGACCAAGGTGTCCGGTGATGACCGCCGCCACGCCCTGACCGGAGATGAGTTCGGCCGATGCGATACCCGCACCCTGGAGCGCGTTGCGGTTTGCGGCGTTGTCGATCGCCTCGAAACCGTCCAGATCGGTGTCGGCGACGACGAACCACATCGCCCTGCCGAAGTGCTCGTCAACCGGGTCGTCGAGCGTCGGGCCGAGTGATGATACGGCGACTTTCATCGGCGCCACCCCCGACTCTTCCCAAGACCCAGCCTGCGGATGCTGCGCCCGAATCCCGGACCACCTCCGCGAATACCCCGACTGCGCAGCAGCCCACGGCCGGGCTCACCGAGAGCAGTGACGTCCTCGGCACACTCGCCACGTCCTCCACCCGTGAGTGGGCCGCGTCCTTCCGGTCCCGTCCCATCATGTCCTGGCATCGATATGACCTCCCTACTCGAGTACGTCTCACGCATGCGGAACCTGCTCCATGCCGGCCCGGATCAGCCGGTCGAGCGCGTCGCGACGAACGGCGAGATGCTCCATCCAGTGCGCCAGAAGCGCGCGTCCCTCGTCGGTGAGGCGATACTCCCGGCGCTGCGGCCCGGCCCCGCTCTCCTGCCAGCTGGAGGTGACGACACCCTCGACTTCCAGTCGACGGAGCAGCCGGTACAGGCCGCCCGTGTCCGGCACGACGTCTCCACCCGTCATCTCCTCTATCGCCCGCACGAGATCGTATCCGTGTGCTTCCGAGCGGGCGAGCGCTATGAGCAGCGCCGGCTCGAGGAGAGCGCCGCGCCCCCTGCCGAGCTGCCGCTGCGTACCGTCCGCCGCCTGGCAGCAGCGTCGTCGCGGCCGCGAGATGTCTCCGGGATCTGACTCGTACACGTGACCTCACCTTCGCCGGACACTATATGTATAAGACATATATGTGACTAGCGCAAGCGGCACCACCGCGAGAGGCGCCACCCGGGTCGGATGGCGCCTCTCGTCATGCTCGATGGGCGCTCTGTTACGCGGGCGCCGCCGAATCGCCGACATCGGCGGGCTTGACGTCCACGATCGGACGATCGTCGACCGGTTCGGCCGGCGTCGCCTCGGCGGCAACCAGCTCCTCCACCGGCGTCTCCTCGGCGGCCTCGGCCTCGCGCTGCTTCTCCACCTCGAGGTGCTCGGCCCACCGGCCGTCGAGCAGCGCCGCCAGCTCTTCCTTGTCGATCGTCTCGCGCTCGACGAGAACCGATGCCATCAGATCGAGCAGCTCGCGGCGCTCGGTGAGGATGCGATACGCGGTCTCGTATGCCTCGTCGATCAACCGGCGGATCTCCTTGTCGATCTCGAAGGCGATCTCCTGGCTGTAGTTGGGCGTTGCCGAGAAGTCACGGCCGAGGAAGACCTCGTGCTGCCCGTCTCCGAGCGTCATCGGGCCGAGCTTGTCGGACATCCCGTACTGCGTGACCATCTGACGGGCAAGCTTGGTCGCCCGCTCGATGTCGTTGCTCGCGCCGGTGGTGATGTCGCCGAGCGTGATCGCTTCGGCCACCCGACCGCCGAGCATCATCGCGATCTCGTCGAGCATCTCTCCACGTGCAGAGAGGAACTTGTCCTCTACGGGAAGGGCCAGCGTATAGCCGAGCGCCCTGCCGCGGCTGATGATGCTGATCTTGTGGATCGGGTCGGTGTTGGGAAGCACGTGCCCCACGAGCGCGTGACCGGATTCGTGGTACGCGATGATGCGCTTCTCCTTCTCGGAGATGATGCGACTCCGCTTCTCAGGGCCTGCGATGACGCGCTCGATAGCCTCTTCGAGTTCGACCATCTCGACCTCCTTTTTGCCGTGCCGAGCCGAGAGCAGCGCAGCCTCGTTGACGAGGTTGGCAAGGTCGGCGCCGGTGAAGCCCGGCGTTCGCCGCGCAAGCACCTCGAGCTCGATATCTTCGCCGAGCGGCTTGCCACGCGTGTGGATCTTCAGTATCTCGGCGCGCCCCTTGAGATCCGGGCGATCGACGAGGATCTGACGGTCGAACCTGCCGGGGCGCAGCAACGCGGCGTCCAGCACATCCGGCCGGTTGGTGGCGGCCATGATGATGACGTTGTCCTTGATATCGAAGCCGTCCATCTCGACGAGCAGTTGGTTCAGCGTCTGCTCGCGCTCGTCGTGCCCGCCCCCGAGGCCGGCGCCACGCATGCGGCCGACGGCGTCGAGCTCGTCTATGAAGACGATGCAGGGACTTGCGGCCTTGGCTTGCTCGAACAGGTCGCGCACGCGACTCGCGCCGACGCCGACGAACATCTCGACGAAATCGGAGCCCGAGATGGTGAAGAACGGCACGCCCGCCTCGCCGGCCACGGCACGCGCGAGCAGGGTCTTGCCGGTGCCCGGAGGGCCGACGAGCAGTACGCCCGTGGGAATCTTGGCGCCGAGCGCCTGGAACTTGCCGGGGTTGGCGAGGAACTCCTTGATCTCTTCAAGCTCCTCGACTGCCTCGTCGGCGCCGGCGACGTCCTTGAACGTGATCCGCGGCTGGTCGCGCGTGATGCGCTTCGCCCGGCTCTTACCGAACGACATCACCTTGGAGTTGCCGCCCTGCATCTGATTGATGAGCCAGAACATCACAACCACGATGATCACGACCGGCACGAACGAGGCAAGCAGGCTGAGCCACGCGCCGCTGTCCCGCATGTCGACCTTCACGCCGCCGGAAACCGGATGCTCGGCAAGCAGGGCATCGAGCGCCGCGTTGTCGAGGTACGTCGTGGTGAACTCCAGGGGCTCGTCGGCTTCGGCCGCTGCGTCATCAGGGTAGTAGGTGCCCTGGACCTCCTGCGTACGCGGATAGACCTCCACGGTCACGACGCGCTCGTCGGCCAGCGCCTGCGTGAACGCCGAACTGTCAAGCTCGGTGACGGCGCCTTCGGGCTGCAGTGTATTGGCCAGGAACAGCAGGCCCAGCACGATGAAGAGCAGGTAGAGGAGCGCGGTCCTCAGATTGCGGTTCACTCGTTTCGACTCCTTGTCCGCCATCAGTCGGCGTAGATCGCAGGCTTGAGGACGCCGATGTACGGGAGGTTCCGGTAGCGCTCGGCGTAGTCAAGTCCGTACCCGACGACGAACTCATCGGGGACGGAGAATCCAACGTACTTGCAGTCGATCGGCACCTGCTGCTTACCCTCTTTCTGCAGGAGCGTCACGACCTCGAGGCTTGCGGGCTTGCGGGAGGCAAGGTTGCGGAGCAGGTACTTGAGCGTGAGGCCCGTGTCGAGGATGTCCTCGATGACGAGAACGTCCCGGCCTTCTATGTCCTCATCGAGGTCCTTGATGATCCGAACCACGCCAGAGGACTTGGTCGACGAGCCGTAGCTCGAGACAGCCATGAAGTCGATCTCGACCTTGTCGTCGATCGCCCGGGCAAGGTCTGCGACGAACAGTGCGGCGCCGCGGAGCACAGCGATCAGCAGGACCGGTCTGGCGACAGCGGCATACTCGCGGGCGATCTCCTCACCAAGCTCGCGGATACGCTCCGCGATCTCGGCCTCACTCAGGATCACTCGGTCGATGTCGGCATGGATGCTCATCGCACCTTCCTCGGTCCGGCCTCCGTCGGGGCCACCAGCCGCTCACCCCGTCAGGGGCGCCGCCACGTCAGTTCCGCCACCCGCTCTGTCGCCGGGGTGACCCGGCACTCCTCGGCGAGCGTGACGCCCGCCAGCCACACGATGCGCTCACCGTCACGTACGATCGGCGTGACGTGCCGCATGCGCGCAGGAACCTTTGCGTCGATGAGGATGTCGGAGAGCTTCTTGCTGCCCCCGAGCCCCAGCGGACGCATCCGGTCACCGGCCCGAACAGCGTCGACGACGAGCGGCCAACGCACCGCACCTGCATCGATCGAAACCGTGTCAGGACCGGGCAACACGCCCCCGGCGGGCAGTTCACGGGCGACGATCGTACCCGATGCACCAAGATCCAGCACGCCCGGGAGTTCGAGCAAGCCGGGTGCCACCGACGAGTCCGAGTCTCCCCTCCGGGAAATTCTGATTGTATCGTACTCCGCCTGCGCCCGCAGACCGAGCGGCAGGTCGCGAGCGAAGCCGTCCTCGACCGCGCTCGTCGCAATGGCCTCCACGTGCTCGAACGGCAGCCGCGACGCTTCACCGAACATTCCGACGATGGCGTCGCGGACCACCCTGCGAGCAAGCGCGCGCGGGAGAGCCGCAAGCGCGCTTCGTTCGAAGACGAGCGCGCCGCCATCAGCCGAGACCACGCCCCGCGCGGCATCGGCACCCAGCTGTGAGAGCACTGCCTCATCCCCGGCCAGGATCCTCATCGTCCGCTCGGACGTCCCGGCAAACGACGGATTGCGGCTCTCGATCATAGGCAGGAGCTCGTGCCGGAGCCATGCACGCTGCTGGGTGGTGTCCGCGTTCATCGCGTCCTCGCGCCACGGCTGTCCGAGTTCGGTCAGGTATCCGGTCACCGCTACGCGTCGGGCGTCTATGAGCGGACGCGCGATCCGTCCGCGTACCGGAGCGATCGACGAGAGCCCGCCGGTGCCGGCGCCGGTGATCACGCGCGCCAGGAACGTCTCAAGGCGGTCGTCGGCCGTGTGCGCCACCGCGATGCGACCCGCCTCGCCCGGCATGCCGAGAGAGGCGCACCATGCGTCGAGTTCGTCGTCGGCAAAGCGGTACCGTATCCGTCGGCCGGCGTCCTCGAGGTTGAGCCCCTCGGCGCACGCGTAGGCGGCGACGTCGTAACTAACCGCGCGACACGGCACGCCGAGTGTGGCGCACAGCGCTGAGACGAACGACTCGTCGCCGTCCGCATCCTCACCGCGCAGCAGGTGGTTGACGTGCAGGACGCTCAGACGTCCACAGCGGTCGCCGAGGTCGCCGGCGGCGAGCAGCCGCAGGAGGGCCACCGAGTCGGCACCGCCACTGACGAGCACGAGAAT
>JAXMLJ010000064.1:0-8100 GCA_034368805.1 Coriobacteriia bacterium | reverse complement strand
GTCCCCGCGCTTGATCGCCTCGATCGCCTGAACGCTCGCCTGCGCCGCCGCGAGCGTGGTGATGTTGCTCACGCCATGCTGCACGGCGGCGGTTCGGATGTGGTAGCCATCCGAGCGCGTCTCGCGGCCGAACGGGGTGTTGATCACGAGCTGCACGTCGCCGTTGACGATCGCGTCGGCGATGTTCGGCCGCCCCTCGTGCACCTTGCGGACCTCCTCGACCGGCACGCCGGACGCGCGGAGCAGCTTGGCGGTGCCGCGCGTGGACAGGATGCGGAAGCCGAGACTGTGCAGGTGGCGCGCCACCGGCACGATGGAACGCTTGTCGCGGTCGCACACGGAGATGAACGCCGTGCCCTCGGCAGGCAGCGAGTAGTCGATCGCGAGCTGCGACTTCGCATACGCCGACGGGAAGTCGTGCGCCACGCCCATGACCTCGCCGGTCGACTTCATCTCGGGTCCGAGAATGCTGTCGGTCCCGGGGAAGCGGCCGAAGGGCATGACCGCCTCTTTCACGTGGTAGCGGCCCAGATCGCGCCCCTCGGGCGGCAGGCCCATCTCGGCGAGCTTCTCCCCCGTCATCACGCGCGCGGCCACCTTGGCCAGCGGCACGCCGGTCGCCTTGCTCACGTACGGCACCGTGCGGCTGGCTCGTGGGTTGACCTCGAGCACGTAGACGGCCTCGTCCTTCACCGCGAACTGCACGTTCATGAGACCGCGTACGCCGAGTGCGAGCGCAAGCGCTCGCGTGTGCTCCGCGATGCGCCCGGTCGTCTCCTCGCCGAGCGAGAATGGCGGGATGCAGCACGCCGAGTCGCCCGAGTGGATGCCCGCCTCCTCGATGTGCTCCATCACGCCGCCGATGTAGACCGTCTCGCCGTCGCAGACCGCGTCCACATCCACCTCGATCGCGCCTTCCAGGAACCGGTCGAGCAGCACCGGGTGGTCTGGCGAGACCTCGGTGGCCTTCTGGACGTACTTGAGCAGGTACTCCTCGTTGTAGGCGATGACCATCCCGGCCCCGCCGAGCACGTAACTCGGCCGGACGAGCAGCGGGTAACCGATGCGCGCGGCGACCTCGACCGCCTCGGCGAGCGTGCGGGCGGTGCCCGCCGCCGGGTACGCGATCCCGAGGGAGTCGAGCACCTCCGAGAAGCGCTGCCGGTCCTCGGCCAGGTCGATGGCCTCGGGCTTGGTGCCGAGGATCGGAACGCCCGCCTCCTCGAGTGCGTGCGCGAGCTTGAGCGGCGTCTGGCCGCCGAAGGTCACGAGCACGCCGTCTGGCTGCTCGAGATCGACGATGTCCATGACGTCCTCGAAGGTCAGCGGCTCGAAGTAGAGCTTGTCGCTCGTGTCGTAGTCGGTGGAGACGGTCTCGGGGTTGCAGTTGACCATGATCGTCTCGAGGCCGGCGTCGGAAAGCGCGTAGGCCGCATGCACGCAGCAATAGTCGAACTCGATACCCTGTCCGATGCGGTTGGGACCGGCGCCGAGGATCATCGCCTTGGGGCGGTCGGAGCGCACCGCCTCGTTCTCCTCCTCGTACGTCTTGTAGTAGTAGGGCGTGTTCGCCGCGAACTCGGCCGCACAGGTGTCGACCGCCTTGAAGGTAGCCGTCACCCCGAGGTCGAGCCTTCTACGCCTTACATCACCCTCAACCGATGATGTAAGGTATGCGATCTGCACGTCCGAGAGCCCGTGCTGCTTGGCTTCGCGCAGCTCAGCGGCATCGATTCCGTCAAGCGGCCTGTCGCGCAGGCCGGTCTCGACCTCGACCATACGTCGTACCTGCTCGACGAACCATGGGTCCACGCCGGTCATCTCGGCCAGGTCGGCGACCGCTCGCCCGCGCCGGAGCGCCTCGGCGATGTAGAACGGACGCTGCTCGTTGGGTACGGCAAGATAGCGGTCGAAGTGGTCCTCGTCGAACCGGTCCTTCCCGTCCGCGCCGAGCCCGCCGCGCCCGTTTTCAAGCGAGCGCATCGCCTTGCCGAACGCCTCGGCAAAGGTACGCCCTATCGCCATGACCTCGCCCACGCTCTTCATACGCGTCGTGAGTGTGGTGTCCGTGCCCGGGAACTTCTCGAACGCCCAGCGGGGCACCTTCACGACGGTGTAGTCGATGGAGGGCTCGAAGCACGCTGGTGTCTCCCGGGTGATGTCGTTGGGGATCTCGTCGAGCGTGTAGCCCACCGCGAGCTTGGCCGCGATCTTGGCGATGGGGAAGCCGGTGGCCTTGCTCGCCAGTGCCGATGACCGTGAGACGCGCGGGTTCATCTCGATGACCACGAGCCGTCCGTCGGCGGGGTTGACCGCGAACTGCACGTTGGAACCGCCGGTCGTCACCCCGATCTCCCGCATGATCGCGAGCGACGCGTCACGCAGGACCTGGTACTCACGGTCGGTGAGCGTCTGCGCGGGCGCCACCGTGATCGAATCCCCGGTATGCACGCCCATGGCGTCGAAGTTCTCGATGGAGCACACGATCACCGCGTTGTCGTTGACATCGCGCATGACCTCCATCTCGTACTCTTTCCACCCGATCACACTCTCCTCCACGAGCACCTCGCCCACTGGCGAGAGCGCGATGCCGCCCGCGGTGATCTCGCGAAGCTCGTCTACGTTGTAGGCGATGCCGCCGCCTGCGCCGCCCATCGTGAAGCTCGGCCGGATGACGAGCGGCCAGCCCACCTGGGCGACGAACTCCTCGGCATCGGCGATCGCATACGCGTAGGCCGAGCGCGGCACGTCGAGACCGATGCGCTCCATCGCCTCGCGGAACAGCTTCCGGTCCTCGCCCTTGGCGATGACCTCGCGCGTCGCACCGATGAGCTCCACGCCGTACCGCTCGAGCACGCCCGCGGCGGCAAGCGCCATCGCGCAGTTGAGTCCGGTCTGCCCGCCGAGGGTCGGAAGCAGTGCGTCGGGCCGCTCGACCGCGATGACCTTCTCCACGAACTCGACGGTGATCGGCTCGACGTACGTGCGGTCCGCGAACTCCGGATCGGTCATGATCGTGGCCGGATTGGAGTTGACGAGCACGACCTCGTACCCGTCCTCCCGCAGCACCTTGCACGCCTGGGCGCCCGAGTAGTCGAACTCGCACGCCTGACCTATCACGATAGGCCCCGAGCCGATGATCAGTATCTTGTGTATGTCGTCTCTACGTGGCACGCGTCGCCTTTCGGATGGCTTACGGGACGATCATGACAGGACAACTCGCCTGCCTGAGCAGGGTCATCGACAGACTGCCGAGAAGCATCTCCTGCACGGCGTTGCAGCCGCGCGTGCCGACCACGACACCGGTGGCCCGCCGGTCGTCGATCTCGGCAAGAACCGCTCTCACCGGCACCTCGCGACGGATCGTCACGCTCGCGGCGAGCCCCTGCTGCGCGCACATCGCCTGGAGGTTGCGCAGGTGGAACTCGGCGCCCTCCTCGGCGCGTCGCAGCTTCTCACCCTCGAGCGCGGGATCGATCGCGTGGAGCAGGAACACGTGCTTCACCGCTCCTGTGGGCAGGCCGACGACGCTCATGAACGCGCGCGCCGCCGAAAGGGAGAAGTCGATGGCCACCACGAGCTTCTGGCCGAACGTACGCATGAGCGCCGACGGGTCGTCCATGTTGCGCAGCAGATCGAAGCGGGCCACCAGCTGCGGGACATCCGCGTCGCGCACGAGCCGCTCGGAGACCGAACCGACAAGCAGCTGATCGGCGATGGACTTCGCGTGGGAGCCGTACACGGCTGCGTCCACCTGCGACTCGGCCGCGATCGCGCCGAGCTCGTCGACCGGGTCGCCGACGCTCACCCTCACCTCGACCCCGAGCCCCGCCTCCTCGAGTGTGGCGCACATCGCCTGCATCGCGGCGCGCGCCTCATCGACACGGGTTCCGACGGCGACATCCCCGCCGGATTCGACCACGTGCGCGAGCACGACCCGTCGCACGCCGAGCGCCGGAAGCCCGCGCGCAAACGCCGCCACCAGCCCGGTCTCCTCCGTGAACTCGACCGGCAACAGCACCGTCCTCATCGTCATCGCACGTCGCCCCCCTCGGCGAAGATGTCGGCTTCTCCGTCCATCATGCGCGTGAACGCTCCGAACAGGTACCGCGCGTCGTGCGGACCGGGTGCCGCCTCGGGGTGATACTGCACCGAGTACGCCGGCATCTCGAGAGCCCGCAGACCCTCAACGGTCATGTCGTTGACGTTCACGTGCGTCAGCTGCACGGGACCGAAACGCTCCGAGCGGACGACCGGTGCAACGCCCGCACGCACCCAGGCACCGAGGTCGCCGGTATCGTGCGCGAGATCGCCCGAGAGCTCCGGCACGAGCGACCCGATCGAGCCGAAGTCCACACAGAAGCCGTGGTTCTGGCTCGTGATCTCGACACGCCCGGTGAGCAGGTTCTTGACCGGCTGGTTGCCGCCGCGATGCCCGTACTTGAGCTTGTAGGTGCTGCACCCGAGCGCGAGCGAGAGCATCTGATGCCCGAGGCAGATCCCGAAGACGGGCTTGACGCCGAGGATCTCGCGGAGCGTCTCGTACAGGTACGTCACCGCCGCCGGGTCGCCGGGGCCGTTGGCGAAGAACACGCCGTCGGGTCCGAGGGCCAGCGCCTCGGCCGCGCTCGTCGTCGGCGGCACGACCGTCACCTCGCAGCCGACCTCGGCCAGCCTGCGCAAGATGTTGTACTTGATGCCCGAGTCGAACGCCACCACGCGGTACCGGGGCGCGGCCGGCAGCACGCCCGTATCCACCGGAAGCTCGCACTCGGGCGGCATCTCGGAGCCCCACGTGAACCGCTCACTTACCGCCACCTCGGCCACAAGATCGCGACCGACGAGCCCGGGGGCCGCACTGGCCTTGGCCGCAAGCGACGCCGGGTCGAGGTCTACCGTCGAGAGCACCGCACGCATCGCACCCGCCTCACGTATGTGGCGCGTGAGACGCCGCGTGTCCACACCCTCGATGGCCACGATGCCGAGCCGCTCAAGGAAACCGCCGAGCGTCTCCTCGGCACGCCAGTTCGAGGCGACATCGGAAAGCTCGCGGACCACGAGGCCGGATGCGAAGACGCCACGCGACTCCATGTCTGCGGCGTTCACACCGTAGTTGCCGATGTGCGGCGACGTCATGGTCACGATCTGTCCGGCGTACGAGGGGTCGGTGAGAATCTCCTGGTAGCCAGCCATCGAGGTGTTGAAGACCGCCTCACCGTGCGCTTCACCCATCGCGCCGCACGCCCAGCCCTCGAAGCACGTGCCGTCCTCGAGGGCGAGCAGCGCGCGCACCCGTATCGACGTCGCGTCTGACACTACCCGACCACCTTCCCCTTGCGAAGCGCCCACACGCCGCCGACGAGCACGTCGGAGGCCTTGCCGAGCAGACTCGCGCCAACGAACGCCGAGTTGCGGCTCTTGCTCGCGAACCACTCCGGCGTGACCTCGACGCGCGCCTCCGGGTCCACGATCGTTATGTCGGCCGGATACCCCGCCTCGAGGCGCATCTCGGGCAGACCGAGCGCGGCACGCGGCCCGTGGCACATCAGGCGCGAAACCCCGGACCAGCCGAGCACGCCCGTCGCCACCAGATGCGTGTTCACGAGCGACAGCGCGGTCTCGAGTCCGGTGGTCCCGGGCGACGCCAACTCGAACTCGAGCTCCTTCTCGTGTGGCGCGTGCGGCGCATGATCGGTCGCGATCGCGTCGATCGTGCCGTCCAACAGTCCCGCGACGAGCGCCTCGCGATCCTCAGGCGTCCTGAGCGGCGGGTTCATCTTGAGGTTCGTGTCGTAGGTAGTGAGCGCATCCTCATCGAGGAACAGGTGGTGCGGCGTGACCTCGCAGGTCACGTCCACCCCGCGCGCCTTCGCGGCACGCACGAGCTCGATGGAGCCGGCGGTCGACAGATGGGCGAGATGCAGCCTGCAGCCGGTGAGCGCCGCAAGCGCGATGTCACGGGCGACCATCGTCTCCTCGGCCTCGGCAGGCTGACCGGGAAGCCCCATGCGCGTAGAGACCACACCCTCGTTCACCACGCCGCCAGCGGCGAGCGACGCGTCCTCGCAGTGGGCCACGTACGGTGCTCCGAAGCGCCTGATGTAGTCCATCGCGACCCGCACCATACCGGCCGACTGGATGCCGCGCCCGTCGTCGGAGAATGCCACGGCGCCCTCGGCGATCATGTCGCCTATCTCGGCGAGCTGCTCGCCCGCCTGTCCCGCGGTCACCGCGCCGATCGGGTACACGCGCACCACGCCGGTGGCGGCGGCACGCTCGACGACGAAGCGCACGTTGGAGCCGCTGTCGCAGACCGGATCGGTATTGGCCATGCACGCAACCGCGGTGAAGCCGCCGTGGGCCGCGGCCCGCGTGCCGCTCGCGATCGTCTCCTTGTACTCCTGACCGGGGTCGCGCAGATGCACGTGGATGTCGGCCAGTCCCGGCAGGATCACCTTCTCGGCGCATTCGACCGTCTCGCCGCGTTCGATCGTGAGGTCCTCGCCGACGCCGACGATCAGGCCGTCTTTCACCACGATGTCGAGTACGGCGTCGATACCGGCCGCCTCGTCGACGACCCGGCCTCCCTTAAGCAGCAGCGCCACTGTCGGCACCTCCCAGCAGCAGATACATGACGGCCATGCGAACCGCCACACCGGACTCGACCTGACCCAGGATGACGCTTCGTGCCGAGTCGGCCACGTCGGCCGATATCTCCACGCCGCGGTTCATCGGACCAGGATGCATCACGATGGCGTGCGCGGGCAGCTTCTCCATCCGCGCGAGGTTCATGCCGTACAGCGTCGCGTACTCGCGGTTGGACGGGAACGGCATCCGCGCGGCCCGCTCGAACTGCACGCGCAGGAGGTAGGCCACGTCGAGGGTAGGCAGGACCTCATCGATATCGTAGGCGACCTCGGCGCCCAAGATGTCGGGCCGGGCCGGCATGAGCGTCGGCGGGCCGACGATGATCGGTACCGCGCCGACCTTTCGAAGCGCAGGCACGAGCGAGCCGGCCACACGCGAGTGGCAGACGTCCCCGACGATGCCCACGCGCAGCCCTTCGAGCCTGCCGAGCGCCTGGCGCATGGTGTAGAGGTCCAGCAGCGCCTGCGTCGGGTGCTCGTGCACGCCGTCGCCGCCGTTGACGATCGAACAGTCCATCGCCTCGGCGAGCATCTGCGGCGCGCCGGCGTACTTGTGGCGCACCACCACGAGGTCGCAGCTCATCGCCGCAAGGGTCTTGGCGGTGTCGCGCAGCGTCTCGCCCTTGACGGTCGCAGAAGCCGAGGCCGAGAAGTTGATGCCATCGGCCGACAGACGCTTGGCCGCGATCTCGAAGGACGTGCGCGTGCGCGTGGAGGGTTCGAAGAAGAGGTTCACGACCGTTCGGCCGCGGAGCGTCGGGAGCTTCTTGATCCTGCGCTGATTGACCTCGGAAAACGACTCAGCGGTGTCCAGAATGAGCGCGATCTCCTCGGCGGAAACGTCGTCCATCGTCATGAGGTGCTGGCTTGCGAGCATCGGCGCTTACTCCCCTTTCCCGTCGTCTTCCAAGATGACGACGGCCTCGCGCCCGTCGAGTTCTTCCAGGAGCACCTTCACCCGCTCGCGGCGCGCCGTCGGCACGTTCTTGCCGACGAAATCGGCGCGTATCGGCAGTTCGCGGTGGCCGCGGTCCACGAGCACCGCGAGCTGGATGGCGGCGGGGCGGCCGTAGTCCATGATGGCATCCATGGCGGCGCGGATCGTGCGGCCGGTGTAGAGCACGTCGTCGACGAGCACGATGGTGCGACCCTCCACCGGGTAGGGGATGTCGGTCGTGTGCACCTCGGGCGAGAGGCGGATCGAGACGTCGTCGCGGTAAAACGAGATGTCGAGGCTGCCCACCGGGACTGCGGTGCCCTCGATACGCTCGATGCGCTCCGCAAGCCTGCTGGCCATGTCCACCCCGCGGGTCATGATGCCCGCGAGCGCGACGTCGCCACACCCCTTGTTCGCCTCGAGGATCTCGTGCGCGATCCGCGTCAGTGCCCGATCGATGGCCTCGGCGTCCATGACCTCGGCCTTCTCGGAAAAGCCCACCTGCCGCACCTCCCT
>JAXMLJ010000063.1:0-2777 GCA_034368805.1 Coriobacteriia bacterium | reverse complement strand
ATCTTCGGCGGTGCCGAGGTCGTGTCGCTCCTCAAGACCGGTAGTGCTTTCTACGCGCCCGGCGCGTCGGTTGCCGCGATGGTCGCGGCGATCCTCGGCGACACCGGCGCGGTCATGCCGTCGTGCGTGCTGCTCGATGGCCAGTACGGCCTGAGTGGTCTGCACCTCAACGTGCCGGCTGTTCTCGGCCGCGAGGGCGTGCGTTCGGTACCTGAGTGGGACCTCGATGCCGCAGAGCTCGCAGCGCTACGCGGTTCGGCGGCCGGTGTGGCCGAGACGCTCGCGGCGATCGACCTCGGAGCCTGAGTGGTCCGGTCAGCCGACATCGCCAGGTCCGTATACACGGCGATCGCCGAGGCCGCGACGACGCTTCGGCCCGACGTGCGTGCAGCACTCGTGCACGCGCAGGCGGTAGAGCCCTCGCCGCGTGGCCGTGAGGTGATCGGACAACTGCTCGAGAATGCGTCGATCGCGTGCCGTGACAGTGTCCCGCTGTGTCAGGACACCGGCACCGTGTGGGTGTGGATCGAACTCGGCGCCGACGAGTGCCTCGGAGGCGACCTGCAGGCAGCCGTGGACGATGCCGTTCGCTCGTCGTACCGCGACCACGCGCTTCGGATGAGTGTCGCTGCCGACGCGCTCGGCGACCGCACGAACACGGGCGACAACACGCCGGCCTTCGTGGACGTGACGCTGCGCCCCGGATCAGGGGCGACGGTCCACGTCATGCTCAAGGGGGGCGGCTCTGACAACGCAAGCGCGCTTGCGATGCTCGACCCTTCGGCCGGTGCCGACGGGGTATGGCGCTTCGTGCTCGAGACCGTGTCGGCCAAGGCGACCGGTGCATGTCCACCGCTCATCGTGGGCGTGGGCGTGGGCGGGACATTCGACACGGTGGGCAAGCTCGCCAAGAAGGCGCTCTTGCGCCCGGTGGGCCGGCCTGCCGGCTCGCCTGTTACCGCCGCGCTCGAGGAGCGTCTGCTGGCCGAGATCAACGCGCTCGGTATCGGCCCGGCGGGACTCGGCGGGACGGCTACCGCGCTCGCCGTAGCCGTGACGACCGCGCCGTGTCACATCGCGGCGATGCCGGTTGCCGTCAATCTCGGCTGCTCGGCGATGCGCAGTGTCACCGTGGAGCTGGCTTAGTATGGCTCCCGACGGTGCGATCGAGGCAGTCGCACGCAAGAGCCGGTACGCGGGGGTACTGCGGAATCGGCGGTTCAGGGCCCTGTGGCTGTCTCAGTTCGTCAGCGGAGTGGGCGACTGGCTCGTCGTCGGACTGCTGATCCCGCTCGTGACCACGCTCTCCGGAGGGTCTGCGTTCGCGGTCGCCGGCATCATGATCGCCAAGATCATCCCGTCGCTTCTGTTCTCATCGTTCATCGGCGTGTTCGTCGACCGGTTCGACCGCAGGCGGCTCATGATCGTCTGCGACCTCGCGCGCGCGGCGCTCACACTCTTCCTGCTGTTCACCAACAGCCTTGCGCTCATATACCTCGTCGTGCTGCTCATGGAGATCGCATCCCTGTTCTTCTCTCCGGCGCGTAACGCGCTCATCCCACGCCTGGTCTCCGAGGACGAACTCACGGTGGCCAACGGCCTTGCGTACACCACGCAGCAAGGGAGCATGCTCATCGGCCTCACGATGTCGGGCGCGATTCTCGCGGGTTTCGAAGCCATCGTACGGTGGCTGCTCGCGAGCGACTTCCCGCTCGTCGACGTGTTCGTAGGCCCGCTCGCTCCCGCACTGCTCGGTCCACGCGCGGGCGTCGTGCTGAACTGCCTGACGTTCCTGCTCTCCGCGACACTCCTGTGGACGATCCGCATGGGGGTCAGGCCTGACCGCGAGAAGTCCCGCTTCGACCTGTCGCTCATCGGCCGTGATGCACTCGACGCGTTCCGCTTCCTCCGCGAGCACAAGGAACTGCAGGGGCTGCTGATCACCGTGGGCCTGGCGCTCATGGGCGGCGGCTCGGTCATCACCGTCGGCCTCGTCTACGTGCAGGAGAACCTCTCGGGTGGCCTGCCGATTCTCGACCAGTTCGAGGCGGTGAGGACTCTCATAGCGGCGCCGCAGACGTTCGTGCTCGTGCTGCTCGCGCTCGGGATGGTGACCGGAGCGATCATCGTCCCGAAACTGGCCGACCGCGTCCCGCTGCAGGCGCTCTTCCTCGGTGCGGTGACCACGTTCGGTGTGTCGATGCTTCTGTTCGCGAGCACGAGCAGCTACTGGATGACTGCCCTGTTCGGCGTCACCGCGGGCTTCTGCATCGCATGCCTGACCGTTGCCGGTAACACGTATGTCGTCAGGACCGTCGCAGACGAGATCCGCGGCCGTGTGTTCACGGCCATGGAGTCGGTCATCCGCGTCTCGCTTCTCGTGTCGATGGTGGTCGTCGCCCCCCTCGGCGATCTGCTTGCTTCGCTCGTCCGCCGTCTCACAGGCGAGGTAGCCGATGCCACGTGGTTCACGGGTCCGCGGCTGACGCTGCTTCTCGCCTCGTTCATCGTGCTCGGTGCGGCATACTACGCATACAGGACGCTTGACTGGCGCGTGGCCGAGAAGGAGGCGGCGGATGTCTGATCCGATATGCGTCACGCTTCCAGGCGACGCCGCCTCTCTGCGCCTCCTCGAGGTCGGCACCGAGGTGCTGCTGAGTGGTCGCGTCTTCGCCGCCCGGGACGCCACGCACGTCCGCCTCGTGGCCGAGCTCGCCGAGACGGGCGTTCTGCCGCATGACCTCGCCGGGGAGACGCTCTTCTACGCGGGACCCACG
>JAXMLJ010000062.1:0-21844 GCA_034368805.1 Coriobacteriia bacterium | reverse complement strand
TGCCGTTGATGAGCACCACAACGGGGGCGTCTGTGACGGTCTTGCCCGAGGCACGGTGCTCCTCGATCGTGCCGGTGCGGTCCTCGACACGCACGATGACCCCGTCGGAGACGAAGAGCGAACTCACGTCCACCGATGACGACAGCAGTCCGCCCGGGTTGTCGCGCAGATCGAGGATGAAGCCGCGTGCGCCGTCTTTGGCAAGCGTCTCGATCTCCTCGGCCAACTCCGACGCCGCGATCTGGTTGAAGCTGTAGAGGCGGATGTAGCCGATGGAGCCCTCGAGCATCTCGGCATCCGTGTTGGGCACGTCGATCCTGGCGCGGGTGATGGTGAACTCGCGCAGCTCGGTCTCCTCACCACGGAGGATCCCTAAGACGACGTCGGTGCCCTCCTCGCCACGGATGCGGAGCACCGCCTCGTCCACGTCCCACTTGGGACGTGTCTCGCCGTCGATGGTCACGATGACGTCGTCGGCCTTGAGACCGGAGCGCTCGGCGGGCGTCTCCGCTATGACCGAGACCACCGCGAGGTCGTTCTCCCGGTTGGAGATCGTGATGCCGATCCCGTAGAAGACGCCCGAGTTCTGCTCGCTGAAGTACTGGTAGTGCTTCTCGTCGAAGTAGTTGGCGTGCGGGTCGTCGAGCGACTCGAGCATGCCGCGGATGGCACCGGCCGTCATCGACGTCTCGCTCGCCGGCTCGAGCGCCTCTTCGCCGATGATGTCGGCCACTTCCGAGACGGCGCTCCTAAGCGAAGCCGAACCCACGACCGGCGTCGGCAGTCCGTCGCGCGAGACGCGATCGAAGAACATCCCGCCCGCGAAGGCGCCGACGGCGATGACGAGCGCGGCGGTGAGGCCGGCGATGAACTTCATGAAGGAGTTCATGCGGCTAGACCTTGAGGTAGCGTCTGAGTGCGAGACCGGCGCCGATCAGTCCGATGATGATGCCGCCAAAGATGAGTATCAGCGAGACCTGCATGGCCTCCCCACCCTCAAGCCCGAGGGGCAGGAACGGCAGGATCTCCACGGCGGCCGGGATCGCGTAGAACCACACGAGCGCCAGGGTGCCGATAGCGAGGAACGCCCCGATGAGACTCTGGATGACGCCCTCCATCAAAAATGGCGTCCGGATGAACCAGTTGGAGGCCCCCACGAGGCGCATGATCCCGATCTCCTTGCGCCGCGCGTAGATCGCGAGGCGGATGGCGTTGTTGATGAAGATGAGACTGATGACGCCGAGCATGGCGATGAACGCCCCGCTCACGATGCGCATGATGCGCGTGGCCGCGAACAGCTGGTTGACGATCTGCTGGCCGTACTTGAGCGAGCGATCGGGGTCGTCCGGACGGTCGGCGACCTTGGGAAACGTCGGGTCGGTCTTGATGGCGTTCACGACGGTCATGACGTTGCGCGGGTCCACGAGGTCTACGTCGAGTGAAGCCGGGAGCGGGTTGCCCTCGAGCTGGTCGACGATCTCCGGGCTGTCCTGGACCATCGTGGTCTTGAAGTCCTCGAGCGCCTGCTCCTTGGACGTGTAAGTCACGTTGGACACCTCGGGATTGGACACGAGGACCTGCTGCAGCGCATCGACGTCTTCGGGCGCGGCGCCGTCTTTCAGGTACACCCGGATCGAGACCTTCTCTTCAACGGACTGCACGACCTGGCCGAGAAGCATGCCCGAGCCCACCGAGACGCCCACGAGCAGGAGCGACAGGTAGATGGTGATAATCGCACCCAGGCTCATCACCCAGTTGCGCTTGAAGCTGACGAACGACTCCCTGACGAAGTATCCGACGTTAATCGCCATAGCCGTAGACACCTCGGTCCTGGTCACGGATGACCTTGCCACCCTCGAGCGCGATAACGCGCTTTCGCATGGAGTCGACCATCTCCCGGTCATGCGTGGCCACCAGCACCGTCGTGCCGGTCTTGTTGATGCGGTTCAGAAGGCTCATGATGCCGAGCGAGGTCGCCGGATCGAGGTTACCGGTCGGCTCGTCGGCCAGCAGGAGCGGCGGGCGGTTGACGAACGCGCGCGCGATCGAGACGCGCTGCTGCTCTCCGCCGGAAAGCTCGTCGGGGTAGCTTGCCATCTTGTCCTCCAGGCCCACCAGGCGCAGCACCTCGGGCACCTGAGTGCGCACGACGTGCTTGGACCGGCCGATGACCTCGAGCGTGAACGCCACGTTCTCGTACGTGGTCTTGTTGGGCAGCAGCTTGAAGTCCTGGAAGACGCAGCCGATGTTGCGGCGCAGGTACGGCACCTTCCAGGCCTTCATCTTGGTGAGGTCCTGGCCCGCGACGACGATCTGTCCCCGGGTGGGGAGCAGCTCGCGCAGCAACAGTCGGATGAAGGTCGACTTGCCCGACCCTGAGTGGCCTACGAGAAACACGAACTCCCCCTGCGCGATCTCGACCGTGCAATCGTCAAGAGCAGGCGGTTTGTTCGGAACGTAGATCTTACTGACGTTCCGCATTGAGATCATAGGGTGCTCCATATCTGTGCGGCGATTCCCGCGATAGTCTAGCAGAATCGATGCCCGGGACACCCCGACGACACCGCCCCGTCACCTTCTCCACGAGTTCTCCACAGGCAGGTCACGGGCGTTTCTGAAGCACGCCCCGTGCCGCCTCGGCGATGTGCGCCGCGCTCAGGCCGAAGTGCTCCATGAGCTCGGCAGGCTCTCCGGATGTGCCGAAGACGTCGCGAACGCCCACGCGCGCGAGCGGGACCGGCGCCAGTTCACCGAGCGCCTCGGCCACCGCCGAGCCGAGTCCGCCGATGATCGAATGCTCCTCGCAGGTGACCACGGCCCCGGTCTTGCGTGCCGAGGCGGCCACCGCCTCGGCCGGGAACGGCTTGATCGTGGAGACGTCGAGCACCTCGGCTTCGATGCCGTCGGCCGCAAGCGCGTCAGCGGCAGCGAGCGCCTGCTCGACCATGACGCCGCACGCGGCCAGCGTGACGTGCGCACCCTCGCGCACCACGCGCGCCCCGCCGAGCTCGAAGCGGTAGTCGTCACCGTAGATGGCCGGCGCGGCGACGCGACCGAGACGCACGTAAAACGGCCCCGGTGTGGTCGCCGCCACGCGAAGTGCGGCCTTGGCTGCCACGTAGTCGGCCGGTACGAGCACGCGCATGCCGGGGAGTACGCGCATGAGCGCGATGTCTTCGAGCATCTGGTGGCTGCCGCCGTCGGGGCCGACGGTGATGCCCGAGTGCGTAGGCGCGAGCTTCACATCCAGGTCCGAGTAGCAGACCGTGTTGCGAACCTGGTCGTACGCGCGCCCGGTGGCGAACACGGCGAAGCTGCCGGTGAACGCGATCTTACCGGCCACGGCGAGACCCGCCGCGGTGCCGATCATGTTCTGCTCGGCGATGCCGACGTTGAAGAATCGCCCGGGGTAGGCGGCAGCGAACTTGGCTGTCGTGGTCGAGCCGGACAGGTCCGCATCAACCGCCACGACATCGAGGCCTTCTCCGGCGAGCTCGATGAGCGTCTCGCCGAGCGCCTCACGCGTTGCGCGCTTCGTGCTCATCGGGCACCTCCTTTGGCCGCCTCGACGGCTCGATCGACTGCCGCGCTCAGCTCGGCAAGCGCGGTTGCGGTCTGCTCGGCGTTGGGAGCCTTGCCATGCCAGCCGGCATCGCCCTCCATGAACGAGACGCCCTTGCCCTTCACGGTGTAGGCGACGACGACCACAGGCACGCCCGGAGTCGCCGGCGGCGCCGAGATGGCCTCGATCAGCTCGGCCACGTCGTGCCCGCCGGTCTCGCGGACCTCCCAGCCAAACGCGTGGAACTTCTCGGCCACGCCACCGAGGCACATCACCTCGGAACACGCGCCGTCGATCTGCAGCCCGTTGTGGTCGATGATGGCCACCACGTTATCGAGGCCGTGGTGCGGCGCGAACATCGCGGCCTCCCACACCTCGCCTTCCTGCAGCTCGCCGTCGCCGAGCAGGCAGTAGACGTGCGCCGGAAGGCCATCCATGCGCAGGCCGAGCGCGATGCCGTTTGCAATGGCCAGCCCCTGCCCGAGTGAGCCGGTGGAGACCTCCACCCCGGGGCACTTCAGGCAGTCGGGATGCCCCTGCAGTATGCTGCCGAGCTTGCGAAGCGTCTTCAGGTGATCGCGGCCGAAGTAGCCCGCGTCGGCGAGCGCGGCGTAGAGCACGGGAGCCGCGTGGCCTTTGGAGAGCACGAACCGGTCGCGACCGGGCCACACGGGCCATCTCGGGTCGTACTGCATGACGCCGAAGTAGAGCGTCGCCACGATGTCAGCCGCGGAAAGCGACCCGCCGGGATGCCCGCTGCCGGCCTCGGCGATCATCTCGACGATACTGTGACGCATCCGCGCGGCGCGCAGATCGATCTCCGCTACCAGTGCCGCATCAGTCATGACTGGTCCCCGTTCTCCTTGAAGCCTTCGCCAAGTACTTCGCGGACGTCCGCGATGATGAGGAACGCATCGGGGTCCACCGCGAGCACGAGTGCCTTGAGCGCATCGATCTCCCTGCGGGAGACGACCGTGAACACCATCTCCCTCGGCTCTGCCGAGTACAGGCCGCGCGCTACGAGTCCGGTGGCGCCGCGTCCAAGCTGGTGGAGCACGGCGTCGGCCACCCGCCCGGGCTCATCACAGATGATGAAGGCGGCCTTCTCCACCGAGAGGCCCTCCTGGACCACATCGATGACGGTGCCCATGACGAAGACGGCCACCGCGCCGTACAACGCCAGATCGGGACCGAGCACGATGGCGGCGGCCACGGTGACGACCGCATCGGCGGCGAGCATCAGCTGGCCGATGCCGAGATTGACCTTGTCCACCAGCAGCTGCGCGATGATGTCGGTGCCGCCCGTGTTGCCACGTGCCTTGAACACGAGGCCCATGCCGATGCCGGTGACTGCGCCGCCGTAGAGGACCGCGAGCAGACGATCGCCCGAGGCCAGGTGCGGCGTGAAGGGCGCGAGCAGGTCGACGGCAAGCGACATGGCCACCATGCCGTAGACGGTCTTGGCGCCGTAGCGCCACCCCTTCATCCGTACGCCGATGATGAGCAGGATGCTGTTCATCGCGAGCATCTGCATGCCGATCGGCACGTTCACGCCGAACTTGTCCTGGAAGAGGTAGTAGAAGACGGTGGCAAGGCCCGAGACGCCGCCCGCCGCAAGCTTGTTGGGGATGAGGAACGCGTTCAGGCCCCACGCCGTGACGAGGATGCCGAAGGTCATGAGCGCATAGTCGCGCACGCGCCGGCTCTTGAGCACGGTCGACGGATTCGCGCGAGACAGCACCCGCTTCATCAACTACTCTTCTCCCCCGCCGACCGCTACGGCCTGCTCGCCCGACACTCGCCACCGATGATAGCCCACCACGAACTCATCGAGGTCCCCGTCGAGCACGCCGTTCACGTCTCCGGTCTCAACGCCGGTGCGGACGTCCTTGACCATCTGGTAGGGGTACAGCACGTAGTTGCGGATCTGGCTGCCGAATGAGATCTCCTGGCGCTCGCCTTTGAGCGCGTCGAGCTCGGCCCGGCGCTTCTCCTGCTGGAGCTCGTACAGGCGCGAGCGGAGGATCGTCATCGCCGTCGCCTTGTTCTTGAGCTGGCTCTTCTCGTTCTGGCAGGTGACCACCAGCCCGCTCGGGATGTGCGTGATGCGCACCGCCGAGTCGGTGGTGTTCACGCTCTGGCCGCCCGGACCGCTGGAGCGGTAGACGTCGATGCGCAGGTCCTCGTCCCGAATCTCCACCTCGACGTCGTCGGGAAGGACCGGAAGGACCTCGACGCGCGCGAACGTGGTCTGACGGCGCTTCTTCTCGTCGGTGGGACTGATGCGCACGAGACGGTGCACACCGTTTTCCGAGGTGAGCATGCCGTACGCGTTGCGACCGTGCACGGTGAACACGGCGCGGTCGATACCGAGTTCGACGCCGTCCGGCGCGTCGTGGAGGTCGACCTTCCACTTCCGGCTCGCCGCGTACTTGGAGAGCATCTTCAAGAGCATCTCGGCCCAGTCCTGCGCCTCGAGGCCACCCTGGCCCGGCAGGATGGTGACGAGCGCATCGCCCGCGTCGAACTCGCCGGTGAACCAGGATGCGAGCTCGAGATCGTTGGCGCGTCGCGCGATATCCTTGAGCGCGACGGTGGCCTCGGCGGCCATGCCCTCGTCGGCCTCGGCGAGCGCGAGTTCGTTTGCCACCTCGAGTTCGTCGAGGTCGGCCACCATCGATTCGTAGGATTCGATCTCGTCGCGCAGGCCGGAAGCCTGCGCCATCACCTGTTGTGCCTGGTTCTGGTCGTTCCAGAAGTCGGGCGCCGTGGTGCGCTCCTCGAGCACGGCAAGATCGGCGCGCTTCTCTTCGAGATGCAGGTACTCGGCGATGCGCGCCACGCGCTCGCGAAGCACCTGGATGTCTGCTGTGCGGTCTTCGATCATGGATCTCACACTACCTCACGTGCCAACGGACAGGGACCCTTACTGCGGCGCTTCAGGCCGCCCGGGTCATGCGTTGGCCCCGTGGCAGTGCTTGTACTTCTTGCCGCTGCCGCACGGGCAGGGCTCGTTGCGACCGACGTTGGCGTACGGATCGCTCTTGTCCTTGACCACCGTTGCGCCACCGGGCGTAGCTGACCGCGCAGCGCCTGCGGCGGCGGCCTTGGCCATCGCGTCGCTCGCGCCACCCACCTGCGCCATGGATGCCTCGGCAGACGCCGCCTGCTCGCGCGCGCCGCCGAAGATGGTGGACTCCGAGGGTGCCGAGTACTGCACGTTGCTCACCGCAGGCGCGGCGGGCTCGAGCGTGGGCGCGGCGGTCACCTGCATATGCATGATCGTGCGCAGGAAGTCGCGGTCTATCTCGGCTACGAGGAACTTGAACATCTCGTAGGCCTCGCCCTTGTACTCCACGAGCGGGTCGCGCTGGCCGATGGCGCGCAGGCCGATACCCTCGCGCAGATAGTCCATCTCGAGGAGGTGGTTCATCCACCGCGCGTCGATGACCCGGAGCATGACGTAGCGCTCGAGCGCGCGCAGCTGCTCGCCGCCGACGGCGGTCTCCTTGGCCTCGTAGGCCGCGAGGATCTTCTCCGAGAGCAGGTCGGCAAGCTCGTACGGATTCTCCACCGCGCGCGCATCCGCGTCGATCAGGTCGAGGCCGGTCACCTCGGTCAGCTGCTCGGCAAGCGCGTCCCAGTCCCACTCTTCGGCGTAGGACTTCTCGGGGCAGAACTCGCCGGTGAGGCCCGTGACGAGGTCGGTGATCATCTGCTCCACGCGATTGCGGATGTCCTTGCCGTCTAGGATGTCGTTTCGCTCGCCGTAGATCACCTGGCGCTGCTTGTTCATGACGTCGTCGTACTCGAGCACGTACTTACGCGAGGCGAAGTTCTGCGCCTCAACCTGTCGCTGCGCGCTCTCGATGGCCTTGGAGACCATGCCCGCCTGGATCGGCATGTCTTCCGGGATCTCGGTCTTGGCCATGAACCCGCTGATGCGGTCCATGCGACCGCCGCCAAACAGGCGCATGAGGTCGTCTTCGAGCGACAGGTAGAACTGCGAGAGACCGGGGTCGCCCTGGCGGCCGGAGCGGCCACGGAGCTGGTTGTCGATGCGCCTCGAGTCGTGGCGCTCGGTGCCGATGACGGCCAGACCGCCCGCCTCCACGACCTCGATGTGCTCGGCGGCGCAGATGCGCTTGGCGTCGGCAGCGGCGGACTCGCGCTGCTCGTCGCTGGCTTCTTCAGGGGCGATACCGCGCTCGCGCAGCAGCTCGTCGGCAAGCGCGTCGGGGTTGCCGCCCAAGATGATGTCGGTGCCGCGGCCGGCCATGTTGGTGGCGATGGTGACGGCGCCCTTGCGGCCCGCCTGCGCGATGATGTGCGCTTCCTGCTCGTGGAACTTGGCGTTCAGAACCGCGTGCGGGATGCCGCGGCGCTTGAGCGCGGCCGAGAGCCGCTCGGAGTTCTCGATGGAGATGGTGCCCACCAGGCACGGCTGTCCGGCTTCGTGGCGACCGGCGATCTCTTCGGCCACCGCGGCGAACTTGGCGTCGATGGTGCGGTAGATCAGATCGTTGCGGTCGTCGCGGACCATCGGGCGGTTGGGCGGGATGACCACCACGGGGAGCTTGTAGATCTCACGAAACTCGGCGTCTTCTGTCACGGCCGTACCGGTCATGCCGGCGAGCTTCTTATAGAGGCGGAAGAAGTTCTGCAGCGTGATGGTGGCAAGGGTCTGGTTCTCCTCGCGTACGTGCACGCGCTCCTTGGCCTCGATGGCCTGGTGCAGCCCCTCCGAGTAGCGCCGGCCCACCATCAGGCGGCCGGTGAACTCGTCGACGATGAGCACCTCGCCGTCTTTGACCACGTACTCCACGTCGCGGTGGAAGAGGAACTGCGCCTTCAGAGCCTGCTGGAGGTGGTTGACCATCTGGCCGGACGGGTCCGCGTAGAGGTCGTCGATGCCGAGCATCTGCTCGACTCTGCGGATACCCTCTTCGGTGGGAGCCACGGTGCGCTTGGCCTCGTCGAGCTCGAAGTCTTCGTCGGGCTTCAGGCGCGGGACGATCTTGGCAAACGACTTGTAGGTGTCTGCCGAGCGCGTGCCGGCGCCCGAGATGATGAGCGGGGTGCGCGCCTCGTCGATCAGGATCGAGTCGACCTCGTCCACGATCGCGTAGTGGTGGCCGCGCTGCACCCTGCGCCCGGGGATGTTGACCATGTTGTCGCGCAGGTAGTCAAAGCCAAACTCGGCGTTGGTGCCGTACGTGACGTCCGCGGCGTAGGCGGGCTGGCGCGAGGCCGGATCCATGCCCGACTGCACGAGGCCAACCTCAAGGCCGAGGAAGCGGTAGACCTGGCCCATCCACTCGCTGTCGCGCCGGGCGAGGTAGTCGTTGACGGTGACCACGTGCACGCCGGTACCGGGAAGCGCGTTCAAGTACACCGGAAGCGTTGCCACGAGCGTCTTTCCCTCGCCGGTCTTCATCTCCGCGATGGTGCCGCGGTGCAACACGACGCCGCCGATCATCTGCACGTCGAAGTGACGCATGCCGAGGGTGCGCTTGGCGGCCTCACGGACCACGGCGAACGCCTCGGGGAGCAGATCGTCTACGGTCTGGCCCGCCTCGAGACGGGCGCGGAACTCGGCAGTCTTGCCGCGGAGCTCGGCGTCAGACAGCGGCTCGATTGCGGGCTCGAAGGCGTTGATCTGCTGGACGATGGCGTCGTACTCGCGGAACTGCTTTCCCTCGCCCATCGTAAGAATCTTAGTGAACAGGTTAGCCATGAAAGAGGCGCTCCTCTGGGAGTGTAGCGAACGTGGAAAGAGCCAGGAGATTGTAGCACGCAGGCTGGGGAGTGGAGGGTGGGTGGACACGCGGGCGTGGGGAGGTGGGGGGTGTGAGGGCCGAGGGTCATTCAACCCCCGGCCCCTGCAGCGTAGCCCCGTAGGCCTGCGCCAGCTCGCTCGCAGAGCCAGTGCCCCTCAGGAGGTCTCCCGTCTCCTCACCGCTCCGCCTGCGAGCTGTGCGCTCGCCGTATGGCAGCCTCCCGAACTCGCCGCGAAGGCACCGTAACTCGCGCTCCTTAACTGAGTATGGTTGGTCGCTTAATCACGTGTGGGACATCCACCGTACTCAGCATCGGCATCCTCCATCGCGAGGACGGCCTGGTAGATCATCGTGGTCTCTGCAGACGGATCGATTCCGAGATCGTCGACCAAGCGCGTCCGGCAGGCCAGGTAGGCCTCAATCGCCCGGCTTCTCTGCCCGGCATTCATTTGACAGCGCATCATGACCTGATACACGTCCTCACGCCACGGATCGATGCCTGAAGCTCTGCGTGCGAAATCTACCGCTAGCGAGTGGTCGCCAGCCGCCTCGGCGACACGCGCAGCGGCAAGCAGGCCGTCACAGAAGCCATGCTTCACGTGATCCCTGACTTCGCCGACCCAGTCATCGTAGACATCGCCGGGCAGGAGATCGCCACGATAGAGGTCGATCAGCTCCCTCGCCGCGAACGCAGTCCGACCACAGTCGCCCGACGCAGCGGCCAGTCGGAGCAACTCGAGTCGCTCGTAGAACTCGTCAAGGTCACTCCGCACGAGATCGGTCACCCTACATAGCCCACCAACGTGCTGAATGCAGCGGCCAGCCAGGTGGGACGGCCCGTCGAAGGACAGCATTCGTCTCAGCGTGCTCCACATGACGTAGAAGTTGTTTCGCGCGTGCGCGTCGTCCATATCGGGCCACAGGCGCTCGAGGATGAGATCGCGTGGGACGTCACGACCACGCTCGAGCACGAGCATCACCAGAATGGCCCGGGACTTGCGCTTCCGCCAAGCCGTCTCATCGATCCTACCGAGTTCACTCGACACCTCGAGGCCGCCGAAAAGGCGCACGTAGCACAGCGGCTCAACGGCCGCGGGAACGTGCACGGCCCCGGTGGGCTGGTCGGTCACCGCGCGCATCGGCAGAAGTCCAGAATGGCGCTCCACAAGACCCACCGACACCTCCGCGGGTAGCCACGAGGATCCGAAGGAGAGAGCACTCCGACACGTCTCAGCTGGAACCAGGCCGAGAAGTCGCGCTGGCAGCATGTCGACCCCCACCGCCGCGGCAAGTGCGCCGAGAGCAGCCGGGAACGCACGAAGGTGCATCGCTACTTGATAGTTCAGAGAACCGGTCCGGACGTACCCTGCGTGGGGTGCCAACCGCTCGATCGCCTGAGCATGGCGCTCATTGCGCAAGTCGATCTCGGCCCGAAGAAGGTCGATGCGGAGGTGATGTGCGAGCGCATGAGCACTCAGTCCCTCGCCCAGCACATCCTCGATTAGTGCCGATGAGCCTCGCACATCCCCCAATGCCAGGAGTGAGGCCGCAATCTCGATACGCGCCGAAGCGGCCAGCAGCGAGACGGCATCACCGCGGGAGCCCAAGGCTGACAACGAGCGCTCACCGAGCGCGAGGGAGCGAGACGTCCTGCCGGCCGCACGCTCACCCGCCGCAGCGTGCGCGCACACCAGCGACAGCCCCATCGTGTCTGCGAAGTTAGCGAGAACCTCGGCCGCCCGACCAAACAGCGCCGCCCCCGCCTCTGCACTGTCACGTGCGTACTCGACGCCGAACTGTGTGCTCAGCGCGTACGCCTGGAGTTGCCTTAGTCCGGCGCGCTCAGCCTCACGCTCCACGTCGCTCGCCAACGCCCAGGCATCCTCCATGCTCCCCTTCTCGAGAATCGCCGCGGCGTGATTTGCCCGAACAAGTAGCCGCTGCACAGGCGAGAGATCGCCCCTGGCGGCAACAGCACCGATGGCGCGAGCTGCAGCCTCCCAGTCACCGCAACAAAGGCCATCGATGCAGCCCACGCTGTTCGCCGCGTTGACAGCCTCATCGGACCCGACGTCTAGACAGTGGAGAAGAGTGCGGACCCGGGCAGTGCGCACACGGGCGATTTCAATGTCGCCCTTGACTGCGTCGGCGACCGCCAAGTACGCCTGCACGAGTGACTCCTGCGAGGGGGCGAGCGCGCCGAGTGCACCAGAGTCCAGATGGTGCAGGATGTCACGGGCACGCGCTAGCTCACCCGCATCGATCGTTAATCTGGCTGTCAAGAGCGACGCCGCAGCAGCAGTGGCCCTGTCACCAGCGTGAGAAGCGAGAGCCTGGGCTGCTACGGCACTCCGCAACGCCTCATCGGTCCGCTCAAGCTGTCGAAGAATCGCTGCGTTAAGAAGAAGAGCGCGGGGACGGCCCGCCAACACTCTCAGCGGGACTTGGCACAGGCAGCGCTGCATGACAGCGGGACCGACCGCTCTGAGCATCCCCTCACCGGCCGCCTCACACCACTCGAGAGCCTCCTGGGCGTTGCCGTCCGTCATCAGTGCACGCGCTATGCGCTCGTACGCTCCCCGCGAATCCAAGACGCCGAGCATGCGTCCCCGGAGCGTCGCCTTTCGATCCGGGCTCAACCGTCTTGAGGATTGTGTGCACGCGGCGCGAGCGAGCGCCGCGTGCACCTGGAATCGCGCCGGTGACCAGGCCGAACCAGAAGATGCGCTGAACAGCGGCATCGCGCTACAGAGAGAGGGCCAGTCGAGGGCGCCGGCCGGAAGCCCCACGCTCTCCGCGAGGTCGTCGGTCGCGCCGTCACCGAGAAGCGCAGCGCAGTACATGAGCTCGAACATCCAGTCCGGCATCTGCCAAAGGAGGTGATCGGTGTACCAGAGCAAGTCCTGAGCCTCCGCACACTCGACCGCAGCCGCTGGGTGACGGATCATCAGCGAAACCAGCGCAGCCTGACCGCCGGATCGGGACAGAATCAGGTCCGCACAGGGACTGGCGTCCTCTCCACACACCTCGAGAAGAGCCTCCACTTCGTGCTGTCGGAAGCGCAGATCAGCATGATCGATCGTCCACAGCCGGGAACAGTCGAGTCCCTCGACAACTGCGCACCGGCATGTGATGAGCAGCCGGCTACCGGCCGCTGTGCGTCTTACGATGGACTCCGCAAGGCGCACGAGGCCCGGGAGGCCGACAGCAGCCCCACCGTTGTCAAGCACGACGCACACCTGCAAATCATGCAGACGAGTCATCGCTTGATCGAAGGCGAGGCGAGCCTCCGCGCTGATCACTCCGAGTTCCGACAGCGCAGCGTCACCCGCGAGTGCTCCTGTCCCTTTCCCAAGGAGAGCCGCCCCGAGTGCGCAGATCGCCGAGTCCTCACTGACGTCCAGCTCATGAAGGTCTACCCAGACGATATCGTCGAATGTTCCACAGAGGGCGAACTGCGCCGCCAGCACGCTCTTCCCGTAACCAGATGGAGCGCACGCGACCGTGAGCAGCGGTGCATGGGTCCGAAAGAGAGCCACGAGCCGCTCCCGCCGAATGACGGGACCGAAGTCCGGAACAGAAGACTTGACTCTCTCCATGGCCGTAAGCCCCCCGACTCAGCGATGGAGACCTCATGAGGATGAGTGTATTGCATCGCATCCACACAAGAAGCGCAAGGGGTAAGTCATGACATGCAACAACGCGCGCTGATGCTCGCGGATCAACCCCGCAACCCCCTGCTCCCCGCCCAGACCCACGCGGCCAGCCCGAACGAAAGCAGCAAGTCCCCCACACTCACGACACCGCGCTGCCACGCAGGTCCGGGTACCGCGATAACGTCTGCCAGCATGACCAGCCACGTGTCCTCGTCAATCGCCTCATGCAGGCACTCGCTCTCGAGGGCGGACCCGGCATCACTCCTCGTCGCTCCTATCTCCGAGGTGGCCTTGAGGCTCACCGGCATCGCGCCGTTGAAGCCGATCACGAGAACGTTGAGCGCAATGCCGAGTCCGGCAAACGCCAGCATCCATCGCCTCGGCGCGTTGAGAAAGAGCACAACAGCGAGCGCCGCCATCATCAACAACCAAATGATGATGCTGAGCCCGCACGGTAGGCCGATCCGGCGCGCGATCGAAGGCCACGCCAGTTGCAGCGGTAAGAGCACCAGGAGTACCCACTCACCGGTGAGGTGCTCGGCTTCGAGCCTCTTGAGCGAGCCGCCTGTGAGAAGCGAGACCACGAGCGCGGCGAGAATCGCCTCGAACAGGATCACGGCATCGTCACCTCGGCGATCCCCGCAGTGACGATACGCTCGAGCTCGCGCACGACGCCTGCACGGCGTCCAACCTCGCCCGCCTTAAGCGTCTCCAGAGCGGCGGATACTCCATGCTGCATACGTAGACGGTCGTAGCGCGAGCACACGCCCACGATAGCGGCACCGAGCGGTGTTCCCGGAGCATCAAGGCTGTGGTGGTGCGCGATAAGCGGTGAGATCGGCTCGAGGAACGGGATCCCCTCGACTATCTCGGCACCACGGGCCGCATGCGCTGCCTCGTCCTCATCGTCGGCATGCCCGATGCGCCCAAGGTCGTGCAGCAGCGCAGCGTAACGCACATGTTCGAGTTCGTGGCTCGTGAGTGCCATCCGGCGACCAACGGCTATCGCCAGGTCCGCGACGCGCTGTGCGTGCCCGGCATCCTGCGGCCGATCGAGTTCGGCGGCATGGGCGAGCGCCTCGATGGTGTCGCCGTACGCGCGGCGTATCCGCAAGTAGAGGTTGAAGCTGTTCTGCAAAATGAGCGTCATGAGTACCGCGATGCCAAAGGCCCACAGGCCCAGGGCCGGGTAGACCCGAAGCACCACGGCCGCCATCGCTATGTGGACAAGGTAGACCGACCCGAGCGGACGAACCAGGAGCTGCACGCCCTGCATGACGTTCGCCCCGCCTGCCAGCCACTCCTGGATCGCCACCGTCGCCACGTCGAGGAGCGCGTATCCGAGCCCCACGAGCACAATGGGTATGAGCACCTCGTCTCCGGGCTGATCGAGCGTCAGCGGGAGCTGCAAGAGGGGCTGAAACGCAGACACCACACCCAGAACCGCCACGCCGCGCACCGTGTCGAGCGCCCGGCGGACGGCGCGTCCACCCGGCGCCTGCGCAAAGCGCACCGCCGAGTCCAGCAACCCGACGACAGCAGCCGCGGCGAGGGCCTCGGTAGCGTGAAGGACACCCAACGCGCAGAGCCCGGCCATCACGCTGATCGGTACTTCATCGCCTTGCGGGAGCTTGAGTGCGAGCAGCCGAAGCACGAAGAAGGCAGCGGCAAACGCGCCAGCGCTCAGGTAGTCGAACGAGCGCAGCTGACCGAGGCCTCCCCCGAACCCCAGCGCGACCCCGCCGCCGATAACGGCCAGTACGAACACGAAGACACTTTGCGCCAGGACTCCTCGCTCGCGATGCCGGGGGACGCGAGCTGCGATCACTGATCATCCACCTCCGCCGACGGCTCGTCGAGCAGCGCCGTGAAGGCCGTTACCACGCGGGTGTCCAGTTGGCTGCCCGCGACGCGCTTGAGCTCTACGCGCGCGTCATCATCGGACATTCCGGGCCGGTAGGCGCGGTCCGACGTCATCGCATCGTACGAGTCCACCACGGCAAGCACCCGGGCAAGCATCGGGATCTCGGAGCCGACAAGGCCGTCCGGATAGCCAGCGCCGTCCACGCGCTCGTGATGGTGCCGCACGATCGGCACCACATCGGAAAGGAACGCGACGTCTTGGGTGAGGTCTGCACCGATGACGGGATGCCGGCGGACCTGCCGAACCTCGGCGGCCGTCAGCTGCACCGGGGAGGTGAGTGTCGCCTGGCTGATGCCAATCTTACCCACGTCATGTAGAAGGGCGGCGCGCTCGGCGAGACCCACATCGGCGGACGAGAAGCCGAGTGACGCCGCAAGTTGCCGCGCATGGATGGCCACTCGTTCCGAGTGGCCTCGCGTATACCGGTCCTTCGCCTCGATCGCGGCCACAAGGGACCGGACCGTCTCGGTGTAGGCCTCGGTCAGCTCCACGTACACGCGGAACGTCTGGCGCGCCATCGTGAAGGGCAGGACCAGAAGGAGCAAGCCGAACCAGGAGGAGATGCTGATGAGGTGCGCCATCGCGTATCCCAGCAGGGCCAACACAAGCAGACTCACCCAGTAAGAGCCCGGATTCATCGCATCGAGCGTTTGCCGGACTGTGAGGCGAGTCCTCAGGATGAGCGAAAAACCAACGAACGTCAGATTGAGTACGAAGAACACGAACACCGCAAGCGTCGGGGCCAACAGCGTGACGACAGGACCCTGCGAAGAATAGTCGGCTGAACTCAGGAGGCGCCCACCGGCAAGGATCAGTACCCATCCCGCCAACAGCCCTGCTAGGAAGAGCTGAGCCATGTTGAACAGAATCCGCACAAGCGGCTTGCGCTCTTTGATCTCCTGCAGCGACACCGAGGAAGCTAGTCCAAGAATGGCGCCGCCTAACGGACCTGCATACAGAATCCCAGCGAAGACAGACGCAAAGGCCAGCGACATGGAGACAGCAAAGGGTAGCTCGATTGCCATGTTGCCGAGAGCAACGGTCAACAACACCAGGGCCACCAGCGGCAGCGGCTCAACGACATCCTGATGCGGGAGGATGAGCAGGCCTAACGTCAACGCCGCGATGAATAGGACAGCCACATAGACCCACAGTCTGCGAGACATCATGAGCGAATCCCGTATCTCAAGAATAGCTGGGCCAACGCCGCGCACCCCTTGACTAGCCCTTCCAGATGGCTCCGCCCCCGATAACGAGAGCGGCGAGCGATGCGAGGAGAACAGCGATACGCTTCATGTGAGAAGACCCCCTGTCTAGATGGTGTCTTCTCCCACCCCGCTAGTGATGGAAGAACCCTGTCCGCTCCGCTCATTCGTGTGCTGACAGTGTTCAAACCGATGCTCACGGCGTTGGCCCAAACTTGGGATCTATGAGGTTGTCAAGAAACCGAGCCGCCTGTTGATCGCATCAAGCGTGGCCCGGACGATGGAGTCTTTGTCGTTCTGCCGTACGAGCGCAGAACCGGCGAAAGCCTGCTCGCCGAGCGAGGTCACAAGGACCACGCAGGAGACCGCAACGCTCTCCCTCCCCAATCGGATGATCTCAACATCTTCTAGGGCAAACGTGAACGCGCCCTGGAGGTACTGCGCGATGGCGTCGAGCGTGGCCTCGGCCACCAACCGCTCGCGGCCGGTGCGGCTGCCCGGACCGGTGGCTTTGCCCACAAACAGCTCACCCTCGAGCTCGAGTGAGACCGACAGGTTGACGTAGACGCCCACCGCCTCGGCGTTGATGCTCTTGATCTGGGCGCGCGCATAGGGCTTGACCGCCTCGACCTGGGGCACGCTTTCCTGCCCGAGCTGGGCGATGGAGATCTTCTTGTGGTCCACCGCGATGCCAAAAGCCGCCATGAGTGTGGATTCGATGTCGCGCACGAGCTGCTTGGGCGCCTTGGAGGGCAGCGCGAGAACATGGATCTCTTCGATGGTCCCGCTGGGGGAGGTCACCACGCGGGCGGCGCGAATCTCGGAGACCTGAGAAAGCGCCTCTTCGATCTCGCTAATGATCGCAGGAGATACCACGGGCTCCATCCGGGGCTCCTTGCTTCGATGAGTGCTACGACAGGTGCTGCAACTAGAGAACGCCTCGGTTGTCCTTTGGTCACACTATCCGCGACGAGCGCGCGATGTCAACAGATGAACGGTTGACATGTTCCCCAGCCGCCCGTCGGGCCCTAAGCGCGCCAGACGCGAAGGACGCGGCCGGTGTGGCCGCGCCCTTCGAGCGGAGGCTGCGTATCTCTCTGTCGGCTAGATCGACGTGATCAGCCCATAGTCGCCGTCGTGACGGCGGTAGAGCACGTTGGTGCCCTCGGTGTCCTCCGAGCGATAGACGAAGAAGTCGTGCCCGAGAAGCTCCATCTGCAAGATCGCCTCGTCCGTACTCATCGGCTTGGACTCGAGCGTCTTGGTCTTCACGATCGATGGCTCGGTGGACTCCTCGGCGATCGGAGGCGCCGGCACCGGCGCGGGCGCGCTCTTGTGGCGGTCGACCATCTTCGTCTTGTACTTGCGCACCTGGCTTTCGAGCTTCTCGCTCACCAGGTCGATCGCCGCATACATGTCGCTCGCGGCTTCCTTGGCGCGGATGACGGGACCCTTGGTGTAGACGGTGACCTCGGCTACCTGGCCTTTCTCGATCGAGCGGTTGCGCTCGGTGTAGAGCTCCACCTCGGCGCTCATGAGCATGTGATCCAGGATCTTGGCAACGCGGCCGACCTTCTCCTCGGCGTAGTCGCGGATTGCTGGGGTGACTTCCATGCGACGACCTTTGACGATCATCTGCATAGCGATCCTCCTTTGTCGGGGCCGGACACAAAGAAGATACCCGCCCGAGCCGTGACCATGCGCCCGGGCGGGCATCTTACGTCGTCTGATTACCTGATGTGACCGAGGAAGTCCTTGGTCCGCTCGTTTTGCGGGTTATCGAAGACTTCCTCCGGCGTACCCTGCTCCTGGATGACGCCCTCGTCCATGAACACCGCGCGGCTCGCCACGTCGCGCGCGAAGCCCATCTCGTGGGTGACGACGAGCATCGTCATCCCCCCTTTTGCGAGACCCTTCATGACGTCGAGCACCTCGCGCACGAGTTCAGGGTCGAGCGCCGAGGTGACCTCGTCGAAGAGCATAACGTGCGGGTCCATCGCAAGCGCGCGCGCGATGGCCACACGCTGCTGCTGACCGCCCGAGAGCATGATCGGGTACACATCGGCCTTGTCGTCCAGGCCCACGCGCGCCAGGCCCTCGAGCGCGATCTGCTCGGCCTCTTCCTTCGATATCTTCTTCACCTTGCGCAACGCCAGCATGACGTTGGACTTGGCGGTCAGGTGCGGGAAGAGGTTGAAGCTCTGAAACACCATGCCCACCCGTGCCCGGATGTGGTTGATGTTGGTCTTGTGGTCGGTGACCTCATCGTTCTCGATGAAGATGCGACCGCTCGTGGGTTCCTCGAGGCGGTTCACGCAGCGGAGCATGGTCGACTTGCCGGAGCCGGACGGGCCCAGGATCACGACCACCTCGCCGCGGGCGACCTCGAGATCCACGCCCTTGAGCACCTCGAGGGCGCCGAAGCTCTTGTGGAGGTCCTCGATGCGAACCATCGCCTGCTCGGTCATGCGCTGGCCTCCTTTGCGCGGGCGGCTTTGCGTCGCTTGCGCTCCTGGCGGTTCTCGGGCTCACGACCCGTCTCGGAGACCGCGAGCTTGGCCTCCAGGTAGGCCACGAGCCGGCCCAACGGCAACGTGAGCATCAGGTAGAAGCCTGCGGCACCGATGTACGGAGACATGTTGAACGTACGGGCCTGGATGGTGCGCGCCTGCAGCGTGAGCTCGAAGATGCCGACCGCGAAGAACAGTGCGGTGTCTTTGAACAGCAAGATGAACTCGCTCATCATCGTCGGCAGAATCCGGCGGACGGTCTGCGGGATGATGACGTACGCCATGGCCTGCATCGTCGTCATGCCGAGCGAGCGGGCCGCCTCGAGCTGCCCCTTGCTGATGGACTGGATGCCCGCGCGGAAGATCTCGGCCAGGTACGCGCCGGAGTTGATGACGAGCGCGGCGACCGCTCTCACGAACTGGCTCATGTCGATCCCGGCGACGGAGAGCTGGCCGATCGGTCCGGTAGCGAACTCACGCCATCCGGGCATCAGGAGCGGGAAGCCGAAGTAGATGACCAGGATCTGAACGAGCAGCGGCGTGCCGCGGATGAAGTCGATGTAGAACGTAGCGGGAATCCGAACGATCGGGTTCTTCGACATCTTCATGAACGCGGCGGTCAGCCCGGCAGGAAGCGAGAGCAGATAGCCGATGATCAGCAGCGCGGCGGCGGCCTGGAAGCCTTTCCACAGAAGCGGCAGGGACTGCCAGATGATCGTCGGCGACATGAAGAGGTGAACGAACTTGATGCTTTCCAGGTACTCGATGATACCTTCCACGCATCCACCCACAATCCGCCGGAATGGACGAGACCCCACGGCGTGTTGCGGTGCCGTGGGGTCTCAGTTTACCAAAGCATACGGTGATTCACTTCACCGAAGTACAGTGTCCCCTACTCGGCCGCGAACCACTTCTCGATCATCGCGTCGTAGCGACCGTCGGCCTTGATCTTGGCGAGGGCATCGTTGATGGCATCGCGGAGTGCCGCGTTCTCCTTGTTGACGCCGATACCGTACTGCTCGGAGCTCATGACCTCACCGACGACCTTCACTTCACGGGCCGGATCAGCAGCGATGGCCTCGGAGATCGGCAGGTCGTTGACCACGCCGTCCACGTCACCGTTCTGCAGGGCCTGGAAGGCCTGCAGGATGTTCTCGAACGGGACGACCGTGACATCGGCCGGCGCGTTCTCGCGCGTGTAGGCCTCGCCGGTCGTACCGGACTGGACGCCGATCTTCTTGCCCGCGAGGTCGTCGAGGGTCACGTAGGCGTCAGCCACGCGCACGGCCAGGATCTGACCGGCGTCGAAGTACGGGTCGGAGAAGTCGATCTCAAGGGCGCGCTCGGGCTTGATCGTCATCGCCGAGGTGATCATGTCGAACTCGGCGCCGGTCTGAAGACCGACGATCAGCGCATCGAAGTTGTAGTGCTTGAACTCGTAGTTCAGACCAAGCTCCTTGGCGATCTCCTTGCCGAGATCGACGTCGAAGCCCTCGGACTCACCCGCGTCGTTGATGAGCTCGAACGGCGGATACGTGGCCTCGCCACCGGCGGTAAGCGTGCCGGGGGTCACGAGCTTCCAATCCGCGGCCGCAGGCTCCTCGGCCGGTTCCTCGGTCGGCTCCTCGGCCGGCTCCTCGGTCTCTCCGCAGCCCACGAGCGCGAGTGCGCTCAGCGAGAGTGCGAAGACGACCATGAGTGCGAGCCACTTGCTGGACTTACTCATGTGCGTCCCTCCATCATTTCGTCGGCGGCACCAGGGGTGCCGATCCTAACGTACCTCCCGAAGCACTATACCGCATGGGAACCGCCGCCGTGTAACGGCGCGTTCACCGCGGCGCGAGCCGGACGGGGACGCGTGCGGCTACTCGGCGGCTACCTCGAGTGTGGGAAACTCGCCGAGCCACTTGCGCGTGATGGTGCCCAAGACGCCCTCGGCAGAGAGTGTGTCGAGTACGCTGCGCACCTCGGCCTCGAGTTCCGTCGCGTCCTTCTTGACGACCACGCCGAGCGGCGTGGCGGAGCCGACCTGCCCGACGATGCGGATGTCGTCGAAGTCGCGGGCGATGTACGCGCCCACCGCCGCATCGCCGGCCACGACGTCGACCTCGCCGGCGACAAGCGCGTCGAACGCCGCCCGCAGGGTGTCGAAGCCGGTGACGTAACCCTCGCCGTAGTCCGCCTCGATCGCCCAGAACGCGGCGCTCTCCTTCTGCGCGGCCACGCGCAGCCCGCCGAGTGTGTCGAGCGCATGGGTCGGCGCCGGCGTGCCGCTCTCGACGATCGAGAACAGCGCCGGGCCGTCGATCAGGTACGAACCGGCCGTAGAGATATCGGCAAGAACCGCCTCGGTGATCGGCGTCGCGCCGAGCGCAATGTCCACCCTGCCGTCATTGACCGCCGACGCGACCTGTCCGGCCTCGAGCGACACGAGTTCGAGCTTGAGACCGAGCCGCTCGGCGATCGCTGCGGCGGCATCGACGTCGATGCCGGCGTCAACGCCCTGGTCCGCGCCGCCGAAGGGCGGATACTCCAGGTCGACACCGACGCGCAGCACGCCTGCGGTGCCGATCACGGGCGGCGCGACCGTGGGGTCGAGCACCGGAGCCTCAGGCTCCTTCGAGCACCCGGCCACCGCGCCGGCGAGTACGAGTGCGAGTGCGAGAGACAGGGCGATCAGTCGTCGCTCGAGGTGCATGTGACTCCCTTCTGATGTGACCCAAAGTGCTTCCACCCGGCTGACCTGGTCTTTGGCCCCACACTCGCGTACGGGGGCTTCCGCTTGATGCTATCTCACTACCGGCCCTCTCGCCCGCCAGCCGGGATGGCTGGACCGGACGGTACGACTTACCCCTAAGACGCGCCATGCTCGCGCGACGGTTGCCCGCCGGCTTACGTGGGTCCTTTCGGCCGCGTCTACCATGGACTAAGGCGCTTGCGCGCCCGCAACCACAGACCCGGGTGAAAGCATATGGAAGTGTAGCAGGTGCCGGGGCGCGTATCACGCGCACGCCTCCGCGGGTGTCGTCCGTGAGCACGCTCGCGCCACCGAGAGCGCCCGGATCGTGGGCGCGCCGACGCCGGTCAGCGCCCGCGCCGCGGCATCCAGCGTTGCGCCTGTGGTGAACACGTCATCGACGAGGACGACCCTGCCGCCCGAGACCTCTCCGGTCACGTCGAACGATCCGGCGCGGTTGGCCGCGCGCT
>JAXMLJ010000061.1:0-4832 GCA_034368805.1 Coriobacteriia bacterium | reverse complement strand
CCGCGTTCGCGCGCCTGATCGCCGAACTCGGCGCCGACAAGGTAGTCCGCACCGCACGCCGGATGGGCATCGAAAGCGATATCCAGCCGTTCCTGTCGATCACGCTCGGCAGCCAGGAGGTCACGCCGCTCGAGATGGCATCGGCTTTCGGCACCCTCGCGGCGGACGGGCGGCACTACCCGCACATTGCGATCACGAAGATCATGGATCCGGCCGGCACGACGATCTTTGAGGCATCCCCGCAGGGCGAGCAGGCCATCAGCCATAGCATCGCCTACGCGGCGACCTCGATCTTGAGAGGCGTCATCTCGGGCGGCACGGCCACCCGCGCCAACATCGGTCGCCCCGCCGCGGGTAAGACCGGCACCACCCAGGACTACCGCGACGCTTGGTTCGTGGGCTACACACCGCAGCTGTCGTGCTCGGTCTGGATGGGGTACACGCCCGAGCGGCCGATGCGCAGCGTGCACGGGCGGCGAGTCTTCGGCGGGACGTTCCCCGCGCCGATCTGGCACGACTTCATGATCCGTGCGATGGCCGACCTACCGACGCTGGACTTCAATCCCGCCCCCGCACCGGACTATACCTGGAAGAAGGATTGGGACATCCCCAGCGAGGCGGTTCCGGGCCTCGTGGGCATGTCACAAGACGCCGCGATCCAAGCGCTCGTGGCTGCAGGATTCGACAGCTACCACATCACATCCACCTACAGTGACTCGATAGCCGCCGGGCTCGTGGCCGCGCAAGACCCGCCGCCCGGCGCCAAGGCCGACCCGGCGAAGTCGGTGGTCACGATAGCAATCTCACTCGGACGTGATCCGAGCACTACGGTGGCACCGCCGCCACCGCCACCGCCGCCGCCACCGCCACCGTCGGTGCCGACTTCCCCGACGCCGTAGCGTCGTCAGGCAACAAGAAGGCCCCGGTCCGCATGGTCCGGGGCCTTCTTGTTCGGGGTCATGCGGGGACGCGCCTCACGAACGCCGCACGCGCACCATGCCCGACGTGCAGATGACTTCCACGCCGCGGCTCTCGATGCGGTCGAGGATCAGGTTCATGCCGAGGGTGTCAGAACTCACGTGACCGGCGATCACCAGATTCAGCTTCAGCTTCTCGGCGTGCTTCTTGTGCTCCTCGGAGTAGTGCATGCCCACGAGCGTATCCACGCCGGATGCGACGAGCTTGTCGAGCGCTTCCTTCGGACCTTCCGTGCCGCCGGTCATGTCGACCAGGCACGCGCCACACCGCTTCGGCCCGCTGCCCTGGATGAGAACCGGACCGTAGCCCTTCATTGCAGCATCGGCGTACTCAGGGACCGTGCGCAGCAGCCTCACAAGGTCGTCTAAGGTGCGCGGCGCCTCGCCATCGATCAGATTCTGCACGAAACGATTCACGCTGTTGTCCGCCGGAGTGTGGCACGACATCGAAGCGAAGCCGAGCAGGCGTGCCGCGTCGATCGCGCGGTAGTGGTTCGCCGGCATAATCTTCCGGCGGATCTCCTCGGCGCGGGGCTCGATCAGCGCGTCGGCCACGCCGATTCCCACGCCGCGGGCGGCCCACAGATCGGCCTGCATGTGCATCACACGGTGCAGATTCGCGAAGCCCGGACCTTCCGGATGGTGCGCCAGGATGAGATCGATGGGCGCTCCTTGCTCGCGCAGCCGATCGGCGAGCAGGACCTCCCCCACTTCCATGTCGATTCCGGTGATCAGCCCACGCACTTCGAGATCGGCGTCACCCACACAGATGCGGGTGTCGTCGTACGGATTCGTGAGACGCTCGGCATCGAAGTAGCACTTCTCCTCGTCCGGGAGCCCCTCGAACTCCTTGGCAGCTGCGGCAAGCACCGCGTCGATCTCGCCGCGCGAACGCGCATCGGCCTCGATGCCAGCTTCAACCGCCGTCGTGTAGATGTCGTGCAGCTTCATGCTTTCTCCTCCATCTGAGGCCTGCTTGTGCGGGCGGGCTCCTTGGGCTCCGTTCGTCCTGTCGAGACGTACCCGTTCCCGATCACGTAGAAGCGCAGCGGCAGTTCGTGACCGTTACGAAGTCCGATGCGACCGCTCGTTCCCACCGCCGCCGCGGGCAGGCCCGGAGCGTCACACACGGTGATCTCATCACCGAGCGCGACGCCATTGTGGCGCAAGTCGATCCCGAGCGCACAGGCCACCTTCCCGGGACCGTTCGTGACCTCGAGGCCTCCGCGCCCCCGCCGGGCGATCATCGCCTCGACTCCGAGCAGCGGCTCGATCGCGCGAATCAGCACGGCCCCGGCCGTCCCCTCTTCCTCGGTCACAAGGTTGAACATGTGGTGATTGCCGTACGTGAAGTACACATACGCGCGCGCTGCCGGCCCGTACATGACCCTATTGCGCGCGGTGATTCCCCGTGTGGCGGCGTGTGAGCCCGCGTCGTGCGCGCCGAGGTACGCTTCGGCCTCGACGATGATGCCCGCACACGTAGTGTCGCCGACAACGCTCACCAGAACCTTACCGAGAACGTCGTGCGCCACTGCCTCCGTTGGCCGCTCGAAGAAGGCGCGCGGCAGGAGTCGGGCGGCGGTCAGATCGAACCCGCTCACGCGCGGTTCCTCTTCAGGCTGCCGAGCATCTCGGCCAGCAGAAGGGTGTTCAGCACCTCGGCGGGGCTCATCCAACCACGACGCGCCGTGGCGATCCCCCAGCGCATGAAGTTGAAGTGCGTCGCCTCGTGGGCATCGGTGTCGATGCAGATGCGCACGCCCGCCTTCCGCGCGTGGCGCAGGTGCACGTCGTTGAGGTCGAGGCGCTCGGGGTGCGCGTTGAGTTCGAGGGCCGTGCCCGTCTCGGCCGCCTTCGCGATCACCGCCTCCATGTCGAGTGAGAAGGGATCCCGACGGCCCAGCAGCCGACCGGTGGGATGTCCGATGATGTCCACGTAGGGATTCTCCATCGCTGCAACAAGCCGCCTCGTAGCCTGCTCCCGCGACTGACCGAATCCGTGGTGCAGTGACGCGATGCAGTAGTCGAAGCGCGCGAGCACCTCGTCGGGATAGTCAACACCGCCGTCATCGCCGATGTTGAGCTCAATCGCTTTGAGCAGCACCGGTCCGCCATCGGCATGCTCGTTCAGCTGGTCGATGAGCGCCCACTGGGCCTCAAGCTGATCGAGATCGAGCCCCCCGACCATCCGCAGGTCATATGCGTGGTCGCTCACGCCGAGGTACTCGTAGCCGAGCTCCGCGGCGCGGGCCCGCAGCTGCTCGAGACTCGAGCGGCCGTCGGTCAGCGGGGTGTGCGAGTGCAGGTCGCCGCGGATGTCGTCGAGCCCCACGAGCTCCGGCACACGGCCTTCGAGGGCGAGCTCTATCTCACCTGCGTTCTCTCGCACCTCCGGTGCCATGACGGGCATCCCTAAGGACGCGTAGACGTCCTCCTCGGTGGCTCCCGCGACACGCTGCCCGTCGCTCACCCGGAACACGCCATACTCGCTGATCTTCAGCCCCCGCGCCTTGGCGATCTCGCGCAACCGGACGTTGTGCTCGGCCGAGCCGGTGAAGTACTGGAGCGCCGCACCCCAACTCTCGGGAGCGACGACGCGTACGTCGGCCTGGCGGCCCGATGTCGTCATCACACTCGTCTTCGTGTCACCGCTCGCGATCACGTCAGTCACCATCGGCAGGGCGCGGACCGCATCCATGACCGCGGGACCGTCGTCGGCAGCGACGAGAACGTCCACATCACCGACCGTCTCCTTCATCCTCCGGATGCTCCCTGCGTGACTCACCGCGACGACACCGGGCAGCCACTCGAGGGAGGTGACCAGCTTCTCGGCGAGCGGGAGTGCGTCTGCGAGCAGGATGTGCGCGGCCATCTCCCGGTAGCGGTCGATTCCGGCGGTGATGTTCTCCACCGTCTTCTGGCCGAAGCCGGGCAATCCCTCGAGCCGGCCCCCGGCGATCGCCTCCTCGAGGTCGTCGATCGATGCGATCCCGAGCTCTTCGTGGAGCGCTTTGGCCTTCTTGGGGCCGAGTCCGGGCACCTGGATCAGCTCGATTATCGATGCGGGAACGCGCGTCGAGACCTCCTCGAACTCGGGGAAGGTGCCGCGCTTCATGATCGACGAGATGACCGCGGCGATCTTCGCACCGATGCCCGGGATCTCGGTGAGGCGGCCGGCAAGGGCGGTGGCAGTGATGTCCTCGTCCCACGCGCGGACCGCGTGCGCGGCCTTGTGGTAGGAGAGGAAACGGTACCGGTCCTCGCCCGCGATCTCGAGCAGGTCCCCGAAGTCGTCGAGGGTGGTGGCTATGGCGGCGTTGTCGTACTCGGGCATCGAAACTCCATCGGGTCGGCGTAGCGCCTCCGATGATACCCGAGGAGAGGCGAGCTCCTAGAGCGGCCGGCGCATGAACAGGAAGCGGGCGGGGTCCCATCCGAGCGGAGCTTCCCGGAACTGCGGGGTGGGCTCGAATCCGAACTCGCGGTAGATCCTTTGTGCACTCCCGGTCATCTCCGCCACTGCGATGAGCAGCATCTCGGCATAGCCCATGCCGCGAGCCTGATCCATCGCCGCCCGCACCAGTGCGCGCCCCAGCCCCGCACCGCGGGCCCAATGCAGCACGTAGAGGCGCTTGATCTCACATTCGGTATCCGAGAGACCCTTGATGCCCACGCAGCCCGCCGCACGACCCGCCTCGTCACGCGCGATCAGCAGCGCGCCGTCGGGAGGCAGATACGGAGCGGGCAGTGTGTCGAGCTCGGTAGTCAGCGTCGTTTCGCCGATCGTGGCCACCAGATCGCGATGATACGCGAGCAGGATGTCGCGAACGTCGCGCGCCGATGCCGCGTCAG
>JAXMLJ010000060.1:0-8105 GCA_034368805.1 Coriobacteriia bacterium | reverse complement strand
CGCGAGGAGATGGACGCCATCGGCAGCCAGGAGGTGCTGATGCCTGTCGTGCAACCGGCCGAGTTGTGGCGGGAGTCCGGCCGCTGGGACGTTTACGGGCCCGAGCTCGCGCGTCTCACCGACCGGCAGGGACGAGAGTTCTGCCTCGGCCCGACGCACGAGGAGATCATCACGGCGACCGTTCGCGATGAGCTCCGTTCGTACCGCGAACTACCCGTTTCGCTCTATCAGATCCACACCAAGTTCCGCGACGAGATGCGCCCGCGCTTCGGGTTGCTGCGCGGACGCGAGTTCATCATGAAAGACGCGTACTCTTTCCACGACACCCAGGAATCACTCCAGGAGCACTACGACGCCATGGCTGGCGCGTACGGCCGATCTGCGACCGCCTTGGTCTGGCCTGGCGCCCGGTCGTGGCCGACTCCGGCCAGATCGGCGGATCCGTCACCACGGAGTTCATGGCGCTCGCCGAGAGCGGGGAGGCCGCCCTCGTGTACTGCGGGTGTGGGTGGGCAGCCAACGTCGAGGTGGCCGAGACCGTCGTGCGCCGGGGCGGAGGAGAGCCCGCCGCCCTCGAGAAGGTCTCCACGCCGGACGCGCACACCATCGCCGAGGTGGCCGCGTTCTTTGGCGTCGATCCCGCCGCGACCGTCAAGACGATGGCCGGCCGATCCGCCGATGGCCGTCTCGTCTATCTGTGCGTTCCCGGTGATCGCGAGCTCAACCCCCTGAAGGCCGACCGCGCTTCCGGCGGTCTCAACCTCCTCCAGGAGGAGGAGTTCGGCTCGCTCGGCATCCCGCGGGGCTCGCTCGGCCCGGTCGGCGCACCCGACGAGACCCTCGTGCTCGCGGACCGCTCCCTCGAGGGCTCGCACGCGTGGATCGTCGGCGCCAACCAGGACGGCTACCATCTCACCGGCGCCGAGCCCGGGCGCGACTTTGCGGTCGACCTATGGGCCGACCTGATCGTCGCCGAGCCGGGCGACGGCTGCCCCGAATGCGGTGGCCAGCTCTCCGCGGCACGCGGCATCGAGGTCTCGCAGGTCTTCCAACTCGGCACCAAGTACTCCGAGGCCATGGGGGCGACGTTCACCGACGAGTCCGGCGCGGAGCACCCGTTCATCATGGGCTGCTACGGCGTGGGCATCACCCGCTCGCTCGCCGCCGTCATCGAGCAGCATCACGACGACGACGGCATCGCATGGCCGGTGAGCATCGCTCCGCTCGAGGTCGCGGTCATCCCGCTGCAGGTCGCAGACGACCTCGTGTACCCCACGGCCGAGCGGCTCTGGGAGGGACTTGCCGAGGCCGGAGTAGAGGTCGTGCTCGACGACCGTGACGAGCGAGCCGGCGTCAAGTTCGCCGACGCCGATCTCATCGGCTGGCCGCTCCAGATCATCGTCGGAAAGCGAGGGCTCGCAGACGGGGTCGTAGAACTCAAGGACCGTGCGACCCGGGAGCGGAGTACCGTGCCTGTGGATGAGGCAGTCGCCCTGGTCGCGGTGCGTGTCGCCGACGAGCGGGAACGCTACCGCTAGGCGCCTGCCGCACGAGCGTTTCGACCGCCCGGGCGCCTTTGACCGCCCCATGCGCTGTGCTACAATCTGCCCGAACGACAAACGTCCCGTGAGAAGTGGGCTTACCCCCGCTTCTTTTGTTCTGGAAGGAGGTTCGAATGAGCACCGCACTGACCGATGAACTGACCGCTCACCTCGAGCCTCTCGCCGCAGGACACGGACTCGATCTGGTGGCCGTAGAGATCGTCGGCGGTCATCGCTCGATGGTGGTGCGCGTCTACCTCGACCGTGAGGGCGGCATCGACATCGAGACGGTCGCCCGGGCCAACAGCTGGGTTGCAGAAGCCCTTGATGGCATGCGGTCGCTCTCCGGTCCGTACACCCTTGAGGTCTCCTCACCCGGCCTCGATCGCATCCTGCGGACCAGGCGGGACTTCGAGCGTTTCAACGGGCAATGCGCCGTGCTCCATACGAGCCGCCCGCTCGGCGGCCGTTCGCGCTTCACCGGTGAGCTTGCCGGCCTGGAGAACGACGATGTCGTCATCGTGATCGACGGACAGGAACTCCGCGTGCCGCTGGACGCCATCGAGCGTGCGCGGCTGAAGCCCGAGTTCGATGAGAGTGTATTGAGAGGAACGGGAGACCTCATATGAGCTCCGACCTGATGGATGCACTGCGCGAACTTGCGCGTGAGAAGAACATCGACGAATACGACATGCTCGAGCGACTCGAGCAGCAGCTCGCGCTCACGTACAAGCGCATGCTCGACACCGAGAACGACTGCACGGTAACGATCGACCGCGAGAGCGGCCGCATCTACGTGTACGAGCTCGTGCCGGTCGGCGGCACCGAGGAGGAACCTGTCCTCGAGGCCAAGGACGTCACGCCCTCGGATATCTCCCGCTTCGCAGCACAGGCTGCCAAGCAGGTCATCACGCAGTCGATCCGCGAGGCCGAGCGCGAGCAGATCTTCGAGGAGTACGCGGACCGCATCGGCGACAGCATCACCGGTACCGTCCAGCAGTCCGACTCGCGGTACACGCTCGTCAAGATCCGCGAAGGCGTCGAGGCGCTCCTGCCCTCGGCCGAGCAGCCCGGGAACGAGCGCTACGAGCACAACCAGCGTCTCAAGGCGCTCATCATCGACGTGCGCAAGACATCCAACGAGCCGTCCATCGTCGTGTCGCGCACGCACCCCAACCTGCTCAAGCGGCTCTTCGAACTCGAGGTGCCCGAGATCTACGACGGCATCGTCGAGATCAAGAGCGTCGCGCGCGAGCCGGGACTCCGCTCCAAGATCGCCGTCTCCTCGCGCGAGCCGGGACTCGATCCCGTCGGCGCATGCGTCGGCCCCAAAGGCAGCCGCGTGCGGATGGTCGTAGCCGAGCTCCGTGGCGAGCGCATCGACGTCATCCCGTGGGCGGAGGACCCGGCGACCTTCGTCGGCAACGCGCTCTCACCGGCCAAAGTGGCGCGCGTCATGGTCTCCGACGACGATCACACCGCGACGGTCATCGTCCCCGACGATCAGCTGTCGCTCGCTATCGGCAAGGAGGGCCAGAACGCCCGACTCGCCGCTAAGCTTACGGGCTGGCGCATCGACATCAAGAGCATGGGTCAGGCTCACGCCGCCGGCCTCGCACCCGCGATCGCGGGTGCCGAGGGCGAGGCCGATGACGGTGACGGGCGCTGCGTAGCCGTCACGAGCTCCGGTATCCGGTGCCGCAACCAGGCCCGGCCGGGGAGCCGCTACTGCGGTGTTCACGAGAAGGAGGCCGCTGAGTAGCCGTATGAAGGCACGGAAGACGCCGCTGAGAACCTGTGTCGCCTGCGGCCGCGAGACCGACAAGCGTGCGCTCGTGCGCATCGTCAGAGACGCGGACGGCTACACGCATGTGGATCCCGGCGGCAAGGCCCCCGGAAGGGGAGCGTACCTCTGTGCCCAGTCCGCCTGCTTCGAGGCGGCGATCGGCCGACGGCGACTCGCACCGGCGCTCCGTGCGAGTCTTGCCGAAGAAGACGTGGAGCGACTGCGGAACGAATTCGAGGCCGCGATCGAAACGGATCGCGAGTCCTCGCGACTTGGACGGTGACACGGAATGCCTGCTATGCGCGTACATGAACTTGCCAAAGAGTTCGGGATGTCCTCGAAGGAGCTCCTCGAGCATCTTGCCCGGCTGAAGATCCCCGCCCGCAACCACGCGTCAACGCTGGTTGAGGCGTACGTCGACAAGATCCGCAAGGACCTCGCGTCGGTCATCGAGGAGCGGCAGTCCGAGCTCGAGACCGAGCGTCTCCGCCTCGAGGAGGAGGAGCGCGAGCGAGAAGCAGAGGAACGCGCCCGCCGCGAGTCCGAAGCTGCTGCGCGCGTCGCGCAAGAGGCCGCCAAGGCCGCCGAGGAGGCCGCTGCCCAGGCCGCCGCCGATGCCGAGCGTCTCCGTCTTGAGGAGGAGGAGCGCCAGCGCGAAGCAGAGGAACGTGCCCGCCGGGAGGCAGAAGAGTCCACCCGCCGGGAGGCAGAAGCCAAGGCCGCCGAGGAGAGTGCCCGCCTCGCTCAGGAGTCGGCTCGCCTCGAGCAGGAGGAAGCCGACCGCTACCGTCAGATGGCGCGCGACGCCGAGGCGACCCAGGCTCCCGCAGCAGCACCGACGAACCTCATCGCCGAAGCAGCCAAGATGGCCCAGAGCCACGCCGACAAGCGCAAGAGGAAGACAAAGAAGCCGTCCGGCCGACGTGAAGCGGCCGCACACCCTCATCCCCAGGTCGAAGAGGCTCCCGTCGTCGCTGGAGACACGGTCACGCTTACCGACGGCGTTACCGTCGCGCAGTTCGCGGACGCCCTGGCCATCACGCCCGGCGAGGTCATCAAGCGGCTCCTTATGCTCGGCGAACCACACACCGTCAATCAGCCGATGGGCCGCGACGTCATCGACATCCTCTCCGAAGACCTCGGCATCACCATAGAGGTCGTCTCTCCCGAAGAGGAGCCGGGCTTCGTGTTCCACGATGATCCCGCGGACCTCAAGGGCCGACCGCCGGTCGTCACCGTCATGGGACACGTCGACCACGGCAAGACGTCGCTGCTCGACGCCATCCGCGAGACTGGCGTAGCCGAGACCGAGGCCGGCGGCATCACCCAGCACATCGGCGCGTCGGTCGTTCACAAGGACGGCAAGCAGATCACGTTCATCGACACACCCGGTCACGAAGCGTTCACCGCGATGCGCGCACGCGGCGCCAAGGTCACCGATATCGCGGTCCTCGTTGTCGCAGCCGATGACGGCGTCATGCCGCAGACGGTCGAGGCGATTCATCACGCCAAGGCGGCCGGCGTGCCGATCATCGTCGCGGTCAACAAGATCGACAAGGACGGCGCCAATCCCGATCAGGTCCGCCAGATGCTGACCGAGCACGAGATCGTCCCCGAGGCGTGGGGCGGCACCAACATCTTCGTCGACGTCTCGGCCAAGAAGCGCATCGGCATCCAGGACCTTCTCGAGATGATCCTGCTTCAGGCCGAGGTGCTCGAACTCAAGGCCAACCCCGACGCCCTCGCAAGTGGTGTCGTCATCGAGGCCAAGCTCGACAAGGGTCGGGGCCCGGTAGCCACCGTCCTCGTCCAGCGCGGCACGCTCACGGCCGGGGACGCCATCGTCGCCGGGCGAAGCCACGGCCGCGTCCGCGCGCTCGTCGATCCCAAGGGCACCCCGGTGGACCTGGCGTCTCCCGCCGACCCGGTCGAGGTGCTCGGCCTCTCGAGCGTGCCTTCGGCCGGTGACGAGTTCCGCGTGTTCGCCGACGAACGCGACGCACGAGACCTCGCCGAGGACCGCGCGCTCCGTCAGCGGCTGCTCGAGCACGAGCGCAGATCGCACGTCTCGCTCGACGACCTGTTCACCCGCATCCAGCAAGGCGAGATCCGCGACCTCAACCTCGTGGTCAAGGCCGACGTGCAGGGGTCGATCGAGGCACTGCGCGACGCGCTGGACAAGATGGATCAGACCGAGGTCCACATCAACATCATCCACTCCGGTGTGGGTGGTATCACCGAGAGCGACGTCATGCTCGCGACCGCCTCTGAGGCGATCATCATCGGCTTCGGCGTGCGTCCGCTTCCCGAGGCGCGCGATCTCGCGGAGCGCGAGAAGGTCGACATGCGCCTGTATCGCGTTATCTACCAGGCGATCGAGGAGATCAACGCCGCCCGCATCGGCATGCTCGCTCCCACCATCGAAGAACGCGACACCGCGCGCGTCGAGGTGCGCGAACTGTTCAAGGTGCCCAAGATCGGGACCATCGCCGGTTGCCTGGTGCAGGAGGGCGAGATCACCCGGGACGACCGCGTGCGGATCGTCCGTCATGGCACCATCGTCCACGACGGCAAGCTCCACTCGCTGCGTCGTTTCAAAGACGACGTGAAGTCGGTCAAGGCTGGCTACGAGTGCGGCATCGGCATCGAAGGCTTCAGCGACATCAAGGTCGGCGACATCATAGAGTCCTACCGTGTGGTCGAAGTCGCACGGGAGGAGTAGACCGTGAAGAGCACACCGCGCACGCGCAAGTTGGGCGAGAACGTCCGGGAGGCTCTGGCCGACGTGCTCCTGACCGAGGTCCAGGACCCCCGGCTCGAACTCGCGACGATCACATCGGTCCAGGTGAGCGCTGACCTGCACGTCGCGGACGTCTACGTCACGGCCCACGGTGACCAGGAGCGCTACGATGCGTTGCTCGAGGGTCTTCGCTCGGCCGACAAGCGGCTGCGCGCGGGCCTCGCCCGGCGAGTCCAGATGCGCTTCATCCCGGAGCTCCGGTACCACCTGGACACATCCGTCGACGAAGGTATGCGGATCTACGAGGCCCTCAAAGACGTGCCGCCCGGTCTCGCAGACAACCAGGAGTAGTACGGTGGCCGACGCCGCCGATCATCGGGCAGCCGCCGGGGTGTTGCGCTCGGCAGGCTCGGTCGTCATCGGCGCGCACGTGGACCCGGACGGTGACGCCATCGGCTCGTGCCTTGGCCTGGCGCGCGCCCTCGATCACGCGGGCATCCCGTGCGAGGTCGTGCTCGCGTCGGGCTCTTCCGCGCCGGCCACCTACGCGTTCCTGCCCGGGGCCGACCGTTTCCGTGACCCCGCCACTGTGGCTACGCCCGCTGTGTTCGTGGCTCTTGACAGTCCCGAACTCCGACGTCTCGGCGCAGCCGAGAGCCTCGCGCGCTCGGCATCCACGATCGTCATGATCGACCACCACCCTGACGCGGTGCCCGAAGGGCGCGTGAACGTCTTCGATAGCACCGCGGCGGCCACCGGCTGCCTGGTGTGGGAGCTCCTGGCCCATCTCGACGTCACGGCGGACGCCGAGATCGCGTCGTGCCTCTATACCGCGCTGCTGACCGACACGGGCCGATTCAGCTACTCCAACACCACGCCGGATGCGCTCCGCACCGCGGCGGCTATGGTCGAGGCGGGGGCCGACCCGAACGGCCTGTACGTAGCGACGTACGAGAACCGGTCGGCAGCCGCACAACGGCTCATCGGCCTCACGCTCGAGCGCATCACACCGGCTAACGGGGGCCTCGTCGCGTACTCCTGGGTCACCGCCGAGGACTTCGCACACACCGGGGCGCTGCCCGAAGAGGCCGAGAACCTCATCGATCACGTACGTGCGCTTCGCGGTGTCGACGTCGTCTTGCTCGCGAAGACCGACGGTGAGACGGTGAAGGGAAGCCTCCGCGCGAAGACCGACACGGACGTTGGCGCCGTCGCGCGCAGGTTCGGCGGGGGCGGCCACCGCGCCGCTGCCGGCTTCACGTTCACCGGCGACCTCGACTCCCTGCTCGCCGAGCTGCTGCCCCACCTCCCGGGGGGCGAACGGTGATCGCCCGCAGAGGCGCCACGGCCCTCGCCGGCGTACTCCTCGTAGACAAACCGGGCGGGCCGACGAGCCACGATGTCGTCGCCACGATCAGGCGTGCGACAGGGGAGCGTCGCATCGGCCACGCGGGAACGCTCGACCCTATGGCCACCGGCCTGTTGCTCGTCCTCGTCGGACGCGCAACGCGCCTCGAACGCTACCTGTCGGGCCACGACAAGAGCTACGACGCGCGCATCGTGTTCGGCGCCGCGACCGACACGCTGGATGCCGACGGCGAGGTCACCGAGACCCGGCCTGTCGACGACACGTTGTTCGACCTCACGCGAGCGGCCGGGGTCCTTGCCTCGTTCGTCGGCCCGGCACTGCAGATGCCGCCTGCGTACTCGGCCATCAAGCGCGGTGGAGTCGCCGCTCACCGGCTCGCCAGAGCGGGGAAGGAGCCCGAGCTCCAGCCCAGAGACATCGTCGTGCACGAAGCCACCCTCAGTGCGGTGCACCCCGACGAGCACGCCTGGGACGTGTCGTTCTCGGTCTCAAAGGGCACCTACATCCGCTCGCTCGCGCGTGACGTGGGGCTCGCCGCGGGGACCGTCGCACACCTCGGCGCGCTCCGCCGCACGGCCGTCGGCGCTGCGAGTATCACGGCGGCGCACACGATCGACGCTGTCACCGAGGCAGCAACGGCCGATCGGCTTCCTGCGCTCTTCTCAGACC
>JAXMLJ010000059.1:0-20340 GCA_034368805.1 Coriobacteriia bacterium | reverse complement strand
CTCTTCGGGTGGATCCGTGACCTCGAGGAGCGCAAGACTACCGACCTGTGGGTCGTGAAGTTGCAACTCGAGAGTGCGTACAGGACGCTCGAGGAACGCGCGATCCAGTTGGTCAACATCCAGGACTACACGCAGTCGATCCTTCGTTCGATCACCTCGGGCGTTCTGACCGTAGGGCCTGACGGCTCGGTGGCCACCGCGAATCCGGCTGCCGAGCGGATCCTCGGCATGCCCGAGGCGGAGATGGTGCCTCGTCGGCTCGGCGTGTTGTTCTCCAGCGACGGTGGGATCGACGCGGGGCTCTCGCGCCTGCTTGCGGGGCGGGTGCCCAGGCTGGTCATGGATACCCAGGTGGTCACTCGCACCGATCGCACGGTACACATGCAGGTTGGCATGTCGCGGATGCGCGATGTCAGCGGCCGTCTTCTCGGCGCGGTCGTCACGTTCGATGACGTGTCGGAGGTGCGGGCGCTCACCGACCAACTGATACGTACCGACCGTCTGGCCGCTATGGGCGAGCTCACCGCGGGGGTCGCGCACGAGGTCCGCAACCCGCTCGGCATCATCAGAGCCTCGGTGCAGCTGCTCGAGGTCGCCGATGGAGATGTTGCGCGGATCGGTGAGGCTGCCGGCGTCATCAAGCAGGAGATCGACCGGCTCGACAAGGTCATCAAGGCGCTGCTGGACTTTGGCAGGCCGTCGGCGCCCACATTGAGGCCGACCGATGTCGAGAGTGTCGTCACCGACGTGGTGCTGTTCACCCGCCGCTTCGCCAACCAATGGCGGGTGGAGATCGAGACCGAGTTCGCGGCTGGCGTGCCGCTCGTAGCGGCTGATGCCGATCAGCTCAAGCAGGTCCTCGTGAACCTCATCTCCAACTCGGTCCAGGCGATGGAGGAGGCCGGAGGTACCATAACGGTGCGCGTGTGGGATGATGACGATCTCGTGTTCGTGTCCGTGGCCGACACTGGCCCGGGCATACCTGCCGAGGCGCTGTCAAAGGTCTTCGACCCGTTCTACTCGACGCGCGACGATGGTACCGGCCTCGGACTGACCATCGTGCACAGGATCATCGATCAGCACGGCGGGCGCATCGACGTCGAGAGTTCGCCCGGGACGGGGACCAGGTTCACGGTCGCCGTACCCGCCAGTCGTTCAGGAGGGGACAGATCATGAAGCGTCGCGTGCTCATAGCCGACGACGAGAAGAATATGCGATGGGTGCTGCGACAGGCCCTGGAGGCCGAGGGCTACGATGTCGCCGAGGCCGCGGACGGCAAGGAGGCGCTCTCGGGCATCAGCGAGCAGGAGCCGGACCTCGTGGTCCTCGACCACAAGATGCCTGCTCCAGACGGCATGGAGGTGCTGCGCCGACTGCGAGGCAAAGGTCACCGTTTCCCCGTTATCATGCTCACCGCGCACGGCAACGTCCAGACCGCCGTCGAAGCGATGAAGGCGGGAGCGAGCGAGTATCTGACCAAGCCGTTCGATCTCGAAGAGCTGAAGCTCTCCATCGAGAAGGCGCTCAAGATGAGTGAACTCGCTGCCGAGGTCGACCGGCTGCGCGAGGAACTCGAGCAGGACTGGGACGTCGAGGGCATCGTAGCCACCGACCAGAACATGCTCGGCGTGCTGCAAACGGTGCAGCGCGTCGCCCCTACATCGGCCACCATCATGCTCTACGGTGAGTCGGGGACAGGCAAGGAGCTTGTTGCCCGCGCCCTGCATCGGCTGTCGGAGCGCGCAACGCGACCCTTCATCTCCGTGAGCGCGGGAGCGCTACCCGAGACGCTTCTGGAAAGCGAGCTGTTCGGCTACGAGAAGGGTGCCTTCACCGGCGCGATGACGGCGAAGCCCGGCCGCTTCGAGATGGCCAATGGGGGCACGCTGTTTCTGGACGAGATCGGTGACATCGGGCCTGCCGTGCAGGTGAAGCTGCTCCGCGTGCTTCAGGAGCGTACGTTCGAGAGACTTGGCGGAACCCGGAGCATCGAGGTCGACGTACGGGTCATCTCCGCAACCAACCAGGACCTCCAGCAGCTGATCGCGGACGGTGCATTCAGGGAGGATCTCTACTACCGCCTCAATGTCGTCCCGATCACCATCCCGCCGCTTCGCAAGCGCCTCGACGACATCGCGCCGCTGGTGGCCCACTTCCTCGAGAAGTACGGGGCTCAGGGGCGCACGATCTCGCCCGAGGCGATGCGGGCGCTCGTCGAATACCAGTGGCCCGGCAACGTCCGCGAGCTCGAGAACACCATCGAGCGCATGGTCATTCTCTCGCACAGTGACGAGATCGGGCCGGACGATCTGCCGGCCGAGATCCGGGCCGGTGTGAACGTGTGCGATGCGGGCACGCGGTGCTTCGTGCTTCCGGAGTCGGGGTTGGACCTGGAGGAGACGGAGATGGACTTCATCAAGCAGGCGCTCGAGCGTGCCGGCGGGAGTGCGCCCAAGGCTGCCAAGCTGCTCGGACTGACCACCAAGACGCTCGAGGCCCGTATGCAGCGGTTCGGGCTCTAGGCTCCATGGGATCGGCCGGTCCTTGGCATATCGCTTGCACATACCCCGGAAGTCAGAACCTCCCTGGGCGAGAGTGCAGCAGATGAGCCAGCGGCGTCGGACGGTGTTCATAGGCATAGGTGTGGCTGCCATCATCGTGGCGGTCTCCGGCACCGCTATCCTGCTGGCGATCGATCCTGGTCTCGTGCGGTGCGCGTTGACCGAGCAGTTCGGCTGGGTCACGCCGTTGGTGGCTGCATCGGTGCTCGGCGGCGCGATGTTCGTACTCCTGGGTCAGCGAAGTTCCAAGTCGGACACGGCGGTCAGCGACGTTGCCTCGTGTTTGGCGTGCGGGAGAGAACTGCTCGGCGAGTGGCGCATGTGTCCGTACTGCGGTTCGATGACACAAGTGCGCTCCGGCGCTCGTTCGGGCCGACGGGCCGACGTCTGACCGGATCGGAGTCTAGGGAGATGTTTTTATGGCGCTTGTGACGACACGGCTCAAGACAACGGGCCTGCACTGCCCGTCGTGCTCGATGCTCATACAGATGGACGTGGGGGACATGGAGGGCGTTGCGTCGGTTCACGCCGATCACCATTCCGGCCTCGCGGAGGTCGAGCACGATCCCGAACTGGTGAGGCCCGATGAGATCGTGGCCGCCATTGTGAAGCTCGGGTACGGCGCCGAGGTGGAGAGCGGCTAGCACCGTTGTGTGTGGGGCGACCGGGGACTGTTGGACACAAGAATACCCCGTGGGGTATGCTACGGCATGCGAACATCAGTCCAACAGGGCTCGGGAGAGGCGTGATCATGACTGCTGCGGTGGGTATGTGGGCTGCGTTGGGGGCAGGGATGCTCACGTTCCTATCGCCGTGCGTGCTGCCGCTCATTCCCGGGTACATCGCGTTCATTGGTGGCCTGGGCTCTGCCAGCGGTTCGGGTGAGCGTCCCGCCACACGTGTCGTCTTCGTTCCTGCGTTGCTGTTCGTCATCGGCTTCTCTGCGGTGTTCGTGGCGCTTGGCGCGTCCGCATCGTTACTCGGCGGCTTCCTGACGGCCAATCGGATCTTGTTCGAGCGGATCGCCGGTGTGGCGGTCATCGCCCTGGGAGTGTTCATGCTCGGCGTGATCAAGATCCCGGGGCTGTATGGCGAGGCGCGGTTCGACATGCACAAGGCGCGTCGTTTCGGGCCGGCTGCCGCACTTGTGATGGGCGCTGCCTTCGCGTTCGGCTGGTCGCCGTGCGTGGGCCCGATCCTCGGTTCGATCCTGATGCTCGCGGCCGGTGGCGAGGATCCGGGGAGGGGCGCGCTCCTGCTCGGCGTGTACTCCGCCGGTCTTGGTGTGCCGTTCCTTGCAGTCGCGCTCCTGCTGGGGCGGATCACACCCCTGCTCGCATGGCTCAATCGCCGCGCACTCGTGATCAATCGTGTCGCCGGCGGTGTCCTCATCGTGCTCGGTGCGCTCATCCTGACCGGCCGCCTTGCCGCGTTGGTCGGCATGCTCTCCGCTATCGTCCCGAAGATAGGCGGCTGACGCTGCGTTGCCGCTGCATCTGCCCTGCTCTAGGATGGGTGTGCTCGGGAGTAGCCCGAGCCTCATCCGTCAGGGGACGCAATGCGGCACCGGGACGCGCCACGCCTCACGCTGACCAACAGGCTGCTCGCTCTCGCGGCGGCCATCGTCATCATCACGACACTGCTGCTCGTGTCCACGACGGCGGCGGGCGTGTACGAGATGGCGCAGCGGCAGGCGACGAGCCGTCAGCTGGCGTACCGGGAGATGCTTGTCGCCGACATCGGGGGGCAGCTCGGCGCCGCGGGGCGTGTCGTCCGGACGTGCGCCGCCGACCCCGCGCTCCTCGACGCCGACGACGAGACCGTGGCGCGGGCGCTTGCCGCACTCGGGGCAGAGCACACGGCATGGGTCTGGGGCATGATCCTCACCGAGTCGAATGGCGTGGCTGTCGCATCGTGGTCGGCAGGTACGGCCGCTCTCGATGGGGCGCCCGAGGCCTCGCCGGCCGCGGCCGCTCAGGGTCTTACGTTCAGATGGACGGCTGCTCCCGGGTCCGACGGTGCGGGGGCGTTGTGGGCGGTGGCACCCGTGAGGCTGCCCGGAGGGCCGCCGCGAGTGTTGGTGGTGCGGCTACGGACCGGCTTCGTCTCTACGGCCCTCGATCATGTTGCGCGCACTGAGGGTTCGACCCACGCGATCGTCTTTGAGGAGTCGGGGCAGCGCATATTCGGTGAGGACGTCACGGCCGGAGGCGACGACGTCTACTCGTTCAGGCCTGATGACGCAGAGTCGGGCACGGGTAGTCTGCGGGTGGACGGCACGCGCCCGTATGTCGGTCACTACTCAGTCCTGCCCGACCCTCCGGGCCCCGCGTGGCGGGTCGGCGTCGTTGAGCCCGCGGAAGGCGCCTGGAGCGAGATCCTGGCGGCGTTGCAGCCGGGACTCATTGGCTGGCTGGCGGCGTTGGGGGTGGCCCTCATCGCGGCCCTCATCGTTGTCGGGCGTGTCACCCGGCCGCTCCGTCAGCTCGAGGTCCGAGCACGTGCACTTGCGGCCGGAGCCCAGGTGGAGCCGGCGACGGTTGAGAGCCGTGACGAGGTCGGACGCCTGCTCGAGGCGTTCAACTCGGTTGTGAGGCGCATGGACCGCCTCGGCGATATCGCCGAACTCCTTGCACGGGCGTCCGACATGTCGCTTGTACTCCAGGGTGTCACCTCGTCGATCACTCACATGCTGGGCGAGGTCGACGTCGACGTGCTGCTGCTTTCCGAGGAGGGGCGCCTCGATCTCGTCGCGGCCGAGGGCGCGCTTGCAGGGAGCCGGGACGTGAGCATCGCCGTTGACGACGTGACATGGGTCGCCGATGCCCTTGAGTCGGGTGAGTCTGTGGTGGCCGCGCCGGGTGTCGATGACGTGCTGCTCGGTCTGCACGGACACCCGTCAGCGGCTGTCCTTGCCGCTCCGCTGCGTTCCGGGGTCGAGACCATCGGAGCGGTGGTTGTCGTACGCAGCGGTCCTGTGCCGTTCACGGAAACCGAGTCGGAAACGGTACGCTCGTTCGCCGCGCAGGCCTCCATCGCCTTGCAGAACTCACGGTTGTTCGAAGAGGAGCGGCAGTCTCGACGGGAGGCTGAGGCGCTGCAGGCTATCGCCGAGAGACTCGCTTCACCGCTCGCTCTCGAGGAGACGCTCGCGGAGCTCGGCCGGATGGCTGCCGAGTTGCTCGGACTCGATCGCGCACTCGTCTTCCTCGATGACCGCGCGCGCTTCGGTCTGGCGGCTCGCACAGACGACGAACCGCCCGAGTGGGCGGCGGCGTATCGTTCGTTCGTGGCAGCGGACAAGCCCGGTGAGGGCCCGGTGCTTCTGGGGCGCGGCGAAGCCGGTGACGGTCCGGTGACGGAGCTCCTGGAGCGCCGTGACGCGCGCGCGGTCCTATTCGTTCCGCTTCGGATGGACGAGGTACAGATCGGGTTGCTGGTGCTGTTATCAGGCAGGGACCATGCGCGGCTTGGCCCGCACCGGCTCGCACTCGCCGATACGATCGGCAAGCAGGTCTCTCTCGCGTTGCAGAACGCGTCGCTGTACGAGCAGGCCACGAGTCGCGCGGACAATCTGGAGACGATCTTCCGAATCAGTCATGCGGTCGCATCGTCGCTTCAGAGTCGCATCGTGCTGAACCGCGTGCTCGACGTCGTACAGAAGATCCTGTCGGCTGACGCGGTCATGCTGCTGACCTACGACGCACAACGCAAGGTGATGACTGTGCCGATGGCGCGGGGTGCGCTACACCAGGACATGCTCGAGGCCACCTTCCGGGCCGGTGAGGACGTCGTGGGGCGGGTGTTCGAGACGCGAGAGCCCGAACGGTTCGACAGGCTCACGGATACGGATACCCGTCTGCTCAACGCCGCGTCCGAGCAGGGGCTCCAGTCACTGCTCGCGGTGCCGCTGCTCGCTCGCGGGCGCAGTATCGGCGTGCTGGTAGCGTTCGCGATGGCCGAGTCCGCGTTCTCGAGCGATGAGCTCGACTTGCTGCGGACGTTCGCGTCGCAGGCGGCCCTGGCGATCGACACTGCAGACATGTTCAGCCGAGAGCATCACGTGGCCACCGTGCTGCAGCAGAGCATTCTGCCGACCCGTCTGCCACGGATAGACGGTATCGAGGCGAGCAGCGTGTACCTGCCTGCGGTCGGCGACGCGGAGATCGGCGGGGACTACTACGACATGTTCATGGCGCCCGACGGCCGGGTTGTCGTGTCCATCGGCGACGTCTGCGGTAAGGGTGTCGAGGCGGCGACCCAGACCTCGATGATCAAGTACGCGATCCGGGGCATGGCTGTAGCGGGGCTGGGGCCGGCTCGTATCGTCAAGGAGCTCAACGCGATGCTCATCGAGACGGGGGATCCGGCCGGTATCGTGACCCTATGGATCGGCTTTCTCGATACCGCGACGGGTGAGCTCGCGTACGCGAACGGCGGACATCCGCCGACGCTCGTCCTCGATCCCACCACGGGGCGCATCTCACGCCTCACGACAACCGGCGCGCTTCTCGGTGCCGTCACGGACACCGAGTGGGGTGAGTCGTCGTTCACCATGGACCCCGGAGCGACGCTGCTGCTGTATACGGACGGCGTGACCGAGGCGCGCAGCGGCGCCCGCTTCTTTGGTGAAGGGCGGGTCAGACGTGCCCTGGGGGCCGGTGGAAGTGCCGCCGACGTCTCGCAACGGCTCCTGGAGCTCTTGCAGAGGTTCGCATCGGGCGAGTTGCGGGATGACGCGGCCATCCTTGCGGTCGTCCGGACCTCCTGAGCGTCGTCGACCGCGTTACGGTGTGCGCACCTGGTGGAATGACCACGTTCGAGAGACGGGCCGTCTACCGGAGGTAGCGCATGAAGATCGTCACCGAACACGCACATGACGCCCGTGTGTGCGTGATGAGGATGCAGGGTGAGATCGACATGACCACGGCCCCGGATGTCCGGGTGGCGCTCGAGAGCGCGGTGAACCGCGGCTGCATCAACGTCGTGTTGGATCTCGAGCGGGTCTCGTACGCCGACAGCTCCGCACTCGGGCTCATCGTCTGGATCGACCGTCTCCTGGAACCCAAGGGTGGTCGTCTCATCCTCGCGGGTGCTGATCGAAACGTCGCCAGGGTCCTTGAGCTCTCCGGGTTGATAGGCGTCGGCCATACGATATCGGCTGCCGCCGATGCCGCTGAAGCCATGGCGGGACTCGAGCTGTCACCCGTGCGTGCCGCCCCGCTGTGGGTGCGGGCGTTCGAGTTTCCCGCGGTGCCGGCCTCGCTCTCCGTCGGCCGTTCCGAGGTGTGCGATGTCGTCGAGCGGCTGGCGCTCTCGGAGGCCGCGCTGTTCGATGTGCGGGTCGCCGTCGGAGAGGCGCTCTCCAACGCGATCCGGCACGGCTCGCCAGGCGGCGAGGGCGACGCGGTCCACGTCGACGTGACCGCCTACCCGGACCGCGTGTCCATAGAAGTGCGCGACAGGGGAAGCGGCTTCGATGGCGAAGCACAGACGGACGGGGATCCGTACGCATCCTCAGGGCGCGGCGTGATGTTCATGCAGGCGCTCATGGATCGTGTGGAGTTCGTTCGGCTTGCCGAGGGAGGCACGGCGGTCACGCTCGTCAAGCATCTGTGAGTCTGAGGTGCGACAGATGCCAGCGGGGCGTGATTCCGTCGGCCAGGAGCGGTATCCTGTACCGAACGACGATGCGAGGAGGTGGCTGAAGCATGGAGTTGATGGACGCGATCCGATCACGACGATCGATCCGTGTATTCGACGGAACCCCCGTGGCCCGCGAGGTCGTGGATGAACTCGTGGAAGCCGCCACGTACGCGCCGTCACGTATGAACGTTCAGCCGTGGTATTTCCACGTGGCCATGGGGGAGAGCCGGGCTCGCATCGCCGAGGTCATGGCGATGACGACCTCGTACCTGGACGAGTACCTCGACGTGCTCGGGCCCGAGGGCGTCGAGCACGCCGCCCGGTTCTACGCAGAACTCGGACGCGCACCGGTGATCATCGGTATCGCATCACCGTGCACCGATGACGAGCACGAGGCGCGTGACTACGCGATCTCGGTGGGGGCGGCCCTCGAGAACCTTCTTCTCGCCGCAGTCGGGCGGGGGATCGGCGCCTGTAGCATCTCGATTCCGCACTGGATCAGCGACCGGCTCGCCGAGCAGTTCGATATCGCCGACGGGTGGCAGATCACGTCCATGATCATCCTCGGTCATGCCGATGAGGTGCCGGCGCCGCGAGAGCGCGACACCGACGTGGTCTCGTACCTGACGTGATCTTCCCGCGCGCCGTCTTCTTCGATGTCGGCAATACGCTGCTCTATGCGCATCCGAGCGTGTCCGAGGTCTGCCGCCAGGTCCTCATCGAGGCTGGTCACGAGCGCGATCTGGCGGCGATCGAGTCGTACATGCCGCTCGTGGACGCGTACTACGAAGAGCGCTACGCCGAGGACGATGCGTTTTGGACCGACGAGCAGAGGACCTCGTCCGTCTGGGTTGGGATGTACTCGCTGCTATGCCGGGAACTCGGCATCGAAGCAGAAGCGGTCGACATCGCCCGCCGCGTGTACGATGAGTTCGGCCGTCCGGACCGGTGGGCGCTCTACGATGACGTACGCCCCGCGTTCGAGCGCCTGCGCACGCAAGGAGTCGCGGTTGGGATCATTTCCAACTGGGACTCGCGCCTCGCGTCGCTGCTCGATGGTCTCGGCCTTGCCGATGTCCTTGCCGATATCGTGTCATCCGCCGACGTGGGATTCCACAAGCCCGACCCCCGGATCTTCCGCTTGGCGTGCGAGCGCATCGGCGTGGACCCGACCGAGGCCGCGCACGTAGGCGACCATCACTACGCGGACTACCTCGGCGCGAGCGCGCTCGGCATGAAGGCGGTGCTGATCGACCGACACGGCGCGGAGGCCGATCATGGCGTCCAGCCCATCGGCACGCTCGACGCACTCGAAGATGTTCTTGGGACTTGAGCCGTTGGTGGTGCGTGTTGGGTGACGGTATCATCTGAGCCGTCATGACCCGTCCGAGGAGGACCGATGGCCATCAAGGACCTGCGCGAGTACCTGGCGCTTCTCGAAACCAAAGGACAGCTGAGGCGAGTAGCCGCCGAGGTCGATCCGGTGCTCGAGATCGGTGAGATCACCGATCGCGTGAGCAAGGCCGTGGGCCCCGCCCTCCTGTTCGAGAAGCCGGTCGATCGCGCAACGGGACGGCGCTACGACATGCCGGTGGCCATCAACCTGATGGGATCGTACGACCGTATGGCGTGGGCGCTCGGCGTCGATGCCGAGACCGGCACGTGGCGCGATCTGGACGCCAAGGCACGCGAGCTCATGGAGCTACTGCCGCTCGATGCGCCGGCGAGTGTGATGGACAAGATCGGCATAGCCAAGAACCTGGCGGGGCTGGCGGGCGCTGGTCCGAAGGAGATCAAGTCCTCGAGGGCGCCCGTACACGAGGTCGTTCTCCGCGGTGATGACGTCGACCTCGGCCGTCTGCCGGTGCTGACCACCTGGCCGGGTGACGGCGGGCCGTTCATCACGCTGCCGCTCGTGGTCACGCAAAGTCTGAAGGGGAAGCCGAACGTCGGCATGTACCGGCTGCAGGTCTTCGATCGGAACACGACCGGGCTGCACATCCACGAGCACCACGACGGCGCAAAGAACCTCCGCGAGTGGGCCGAGGCCGGTCACGAGCGCATGCCGGTCTCCGTGGCGCTCGGCGCAGACCCGGTCACGATCTTCTCGGCTACCGCTCCCGTGCCACCGATCATCGACGAGTATCTGTTCAGCGGTATCCTCCGTGGGGAGTCGGTCGAGGTGGTGAAGTGTGTGACCAACGACCTGCTTGTCCCTGCGCACGCCGAGATCGTGCTCGAGGGCTACGTGGACATCGGCGAGATGCGGTGGGAGGGGCCGTTCGGCGATCACACCGGCTACTACTCGCTTGCTGACGACTTCCCGGTGTTCCACGTCGAGGCCATCACCATGCGCCGGGACGCGATCTACCCCACGACCATCGTCGGTCGCCCGCCAATGGAGGACTGCTACATGGCCAAGGCGACAGAGCGCATCTTCCTGCCGGTCATCAAGGCGATGATGCCCGAGGTCGTTGATTACGATCTGCCGCTCGAGGGTGTCTTCCACAACTGCGCGATCTTCCAGATCCGCAAGGAGTTCGCCGGTCAGGCCTTCCGGGTGATGAACTTCGCCTGGTCCATGGGACAGATGATGTTCACGAAGTTCGTCATCGTCGTTGACGAAGACGTGGACTGTCACGACTACTCCCAGGTGGCGTGGCGCTGCTTCAACAACGTGGATCCGTCGCGCGACATCCTCGTCAGTAAGGGGCCGCTCGACCGGCTCGATCACTCGAGCAATTTCGAGAGCTTCGGCTTCAAGATGGGCATCGATGCGACTCGCCCGATTCCGGGCGAAGGTCACGAGCGTGAGTGGCCCGAGGCGCTTGAGATGTCGCCTGAGGTCAAAGCGCGTGTGGACGCGATGTGGGGCGGACTCGGCCTGTGAGCAGAATCGCCGAGAAGGTGAAGGTGTTGCTCGATCTCGTCAAGTTCGAGCACTCGATCTTCGCGCTCCCGTATGCGTACATCGGCGCGCTGTACGCGTCCGCCTACGTCGGCCGCCTGTCCGATGGGTACGTGGACGGCTCTCTTATCGGCCCCGCCCGCGATGCCGCGGAGCGCGTGCTCGTAGTCGCCGTCGGTGGCGGCTGGGTCGTCCCGCTCGATGGCTTCAACGGCGGCTGGCCGTCGTGGCAGGCGCTCGTGTGGATCACGATCGCGATGGTCGGCGCGCGTTCCTTTGCGTTCGTCGTCAACCGCGCGGCGGACGCGGAGATCGACGCACGCAACCCGCGCACCGCAGGGCGCGCCATACCCGCCGGGATGATCGCTGCGGGCGAGCTGTGGTTGTTCGCCCTCGTTGTGCTCGCGGCGTTCTTGTTCGCGGTGTGGAGACTCGCGCCGGTCACGAGGACGCTGTGGCCGATCGTGCTCGCGGCCTTTCTCCTCTATCCGTATACGAAGCGGTTCACCCCGCTGTGCCACTACTGGCTTGGTCTGTGTCTCGGACTCGCGCCCGTGGGAGCCTGGGTAGCGCTTGGCGCGCCGCTCGGGCATCCGGCGCCGTGGGTGCTCGGGCTTGCGGTTGCGCTGTGGACTGCGGGATTCGACATCATCTATGCGACGCAGGACATCGAGTACGACCGCCGGGATGGCGTGCACTCGATGCCGGCGGACCGGGGCATCGCGAGAGCGCTCGTGCAGACACGCGTCGCACATGTGCTGACTGTTGCGTTCCTCGTGCTCGGCGGGGTCCTCGCCGGAGCGAGCTGGCCGTGGTACGCAGGAGTGAGTGTGGCCGCCGCCTTGCTGTGGTATGAGAACAGCATCGTGTCGGCCAGGGACCTGTCGCGCGTGAACGCCGCCTTCTTCACGGTCAACGGCGTGATCGCGATCGTCGTGTTCGCCGGGGCGCTCGCCGATCGGCTTCTCTCGTAGGGAAGGGGTGCGTATGAAGCGCTACACCGTGGTCATCACGGGGGCGTCTGGCTCGGCTTACGGGATGCGGCTCGTCGAGCAGTTGCTCCTGGTCGGCGAAGTGACGCTCATCTTCACCGAGACCGGTGCCGAGGTGACCGCCTACGAACTCGGCTTCGAACTGCCGGAGACCGGCGCCCGTGAGGCGGTGCTGGGGTTCTTGGAGCTGCGGCCCGACTCGCCGTTGCGTGTCGTGTCGCACGACGATCTGTTCGATGTGGTCGCCTCGGGGTCGTCTGCCATAGACGCGACGATCGTCATGCCGGCTTCGATGGGTTTCGTCGGGTCGGTCGCGGCCGGGCTTGCTTCCGACCTTGCGGAGCGAGCCGCCGACGTGACCCTCAAGGAGCGGCGGACGCTTGTGATGGTTCCGCGCGAAACGCCGCTCAACCTGATCCACCTGCGCAATCTGACCGCGCTCGCTGAAGCCGGAGCGGTCATCGTGCCCGCGATGCCGGCATTCTACCAGCGGCCGGCGACCGTCGACGACATGGTGAGCTTCGTTGTCGGGAAGGTACTCGACGTTCTCGGCGTCGAGCACCACCTGTTCGAGAGGTGGGGATCGTGAGCGCTCGGCCTCTACGAGCTGTTCATCGACGATAACGTCCCGCCGCCCCCGGCGTGGCTCACGATCCACTCGCTCGATGATCTCAAGAAGAAGCTGGTTGGCGTGATCGCGGTCGTCCTCGCGGTCAACTTCCCCGGCTCGGCAATCAAAGGGATCGAGGCGCAGGCGCTGATGTATCAGGGCATCGGCATCGGCGCGGTCGTCGCGGCGATGGGCTACTTCCTTGGCGGAGACAAGCACTGAGTCTCGAGTGACACTTGACGGTTTGGCTGTGTTCGCGCACAATCCGCTGTAGACGGGTCAGCTCTAGTCATCGCAGCAGTCGTAGCAGTCGTCGTAGAAGGAGCCGCAGCCATGACCGTCGCCGAAGCGCGCAAGCGCTACCCCCTCGTGCCTCGCGATATCCTCGCATGGGCAGTCGAGAACATCGCCGATCCAAAGGATCTCGAGCGCGGTCTGTTCCGCCTCGACCAGGCGCGGCGCATCCAGCTCAAGTACGGCGTCTAGGTGTGCTAAGAGTCGCGCCCGGGGAGGGCGCGGCCGTGACTAGCGCGTACCGAGCGCCACGAGGAGCAACACGAGCAGCACGAACAGCGTGCTGGCCGTCGTCCACGCAACAGCAGTGCGTTCCGCCGCGCGGAGCGCGGGTCCGATGTCCGCACGCTCGTTTCCTGCGGTCACCTCTCCGGTACGCGCCCGTCCTGCGAGCCAGCGATCTGTGGCGCGTACGGCCGCGGTGAGTCCGAGCAGCACATCTCCGGGAGGCACGATGTCGTTCAGCCGCCGTGCGCCCTTCGGCGCGTAGCGCAGCGCCATCCAGCCCGCGACCGCTATCAGTCCGGGCCAGAGCGCGGTCCATATCGATGCAGGCGAGAGGGCGCTTTCGATGGCGTGCACGTTCCACCGGGCGGGCCATATCCACACGACCAGTGCGACCGCGGCGAGCACAAGGCTCCACAGCGCGATCGGCACCCGGGGAGACACACGTGTCTCGGCGGTCCGCTCACGGGTGAGTGCGAAGAAGCGCAGCATGAGCGCGGCGGTCCCGATCGCCGTCCATGGGAGCAGCGCGTAGACGGCCTCCGGAACCGTGCCGTGCAGCGCGTGGACGGCGTCCTTGAGCGCGTACTTGGCAACGAACCCGCTGGTGAGCGGTGCACCGACGAGCGCGAGGGCGGGAAGGGCGAGGGCCGCCAGAGCCGAGGTCCGGGCCCGGCCGGTCAGCCGCGAGACGACGTCGTCGCCGAGGACGAGCGCGCTCTTGGCGAGGCCGTGGTGGATCGCGAAGGCGACGATCGCGCCGTGCGCCAGCGGGACGGCTGCCGGCTCGGCAAGGCTCACGCCCGCGGCGATGAGCACGAGTCCCATCTGGCTCGCGCTCGAGTAGCCGAGCACGGAGCGTGGTGCGGTCGTCAGCGTGCCGAGGACGGCAGCGCCGAAGGCGGTCGCAAGGCCGAGGACCATGACGGCCGCGGCCCAGCTCTCCGGCATCGAGCCCGCCGGGAGCAGTCGGATCATCGCCAGCGCGCCCACCTTGGCCGGCGCGCCCGCTAGGGCCGATGCCGCGCCGGCGGGCGTGTAGGTGTAGCTGAGTGGCAGGATGCCGCTTACCGGCAGCGTGCCGATCTTCAGTGCGATCGAGGCGAGCGCCAGCGCCGCGGCCACATCACGAAGCGGGGAGCCGCCGATGCCCTCGGCCATCACACTCAGCTCGAGCGACCCGGTCTCCACGACCATGATGATGAGCGCTGCGAGCAGGAGCGCCTCACCGATCGCGGTGAGCGTGAGGTAGATCGCTCCGGCGCGGCGTGCCTCGGCCGTACGGGCGTGGGTGATCAGCCCCCAGGCGGGGATCGCCATGAGCGCGAAGCACAGGTAGAAGGAGATCGCGTCGGCGGCGAGCGCGACCGTGATGCCGCCAACTGCCGAGGGGATGAAGTACGCGAACAGGCGGGCACGCTGCCCGGCAGGCGTGGTGACTGCGGCGTAGATCCCGGAGACGGCCCACAGGAAGGCGAAGAGCGCGAAGAACGGGGCGGCCGTCGGATCGAGCGCGAAGGTCAGTGTGCTGATGTCGCCGGGCATGATCGGGTTCACGGCGTCCATCCTCCGAACGACGGTGAGATGGCCGTCATCGCCCAGTGGACCGGTGAGCCGGGAAGGCCGGCAGTGAGCCCGAGCACGATGGTCAGTACACCGACGGTCACGATCGGCCAGAGCATCCGCGGATCGCTCTCGGCGCCGGTGGCCGGGTCGTGCTCACCGGGGCGGAGCGCCGAGGTGAGCACGGGCACCATGTAGCCGATGGCGAGCGCGCCGCTTGCGACGTAGATGAGCAGCGCCCAGACCGAGCCGTCTTCGACCGCGCCGACGCCGAGCATCCACTTACTCGCGAAGCCGACGAGCGGCGGGATGCCGGCGAGTGCGAAGGCGGCCACCGCGAACGAGGCCATGGTCAGCGGCATGCGGCGCGCAAGGCCGGGCATCTGGCTCACCTTCTTCACGTGCAGGGTCTCGTAGACGCTGCCGGCGGTGAAGAACATCGTGATCTTCATGACGGCGTGATGCGCGAGGTGGGCGAGCGCTCCGGCGGCTGCGAGCGGGGAGCACAGGGCCGTGCCCAGTGTGATGTATGAGAGCTGGGCGATCGTGGAGTACGCGAGTCGGCGCTTGAAGTCGTCCTGACGCAGCGCGATGACCGAGGCGACGATGATCGTGATTCCAGCGAAGATCGCGAGCGGTGTCGCCAATCCGAGCGAGGTGGCGAGTTCCGGGCCGTAGAGCTCGTTCACGAGCCGGATGATGCCGAAGACGCCTGCCTTCACGACGGCGACCGCGTGCAGGAGCGAGCTCACCGGGGCGGGTGCGACCATCGCGCCCGGCAGCCAGCCATGCAGCGGCATCAGGGCAGCCTTCACGCCGAAGCCGGCCACCATGAGCGCGAAGATCACGCGCAACTCAGCGGTGCGGTCAGAGACAGCCGCGAGTGCGCCGCCAGGCGTGAATGGTGTCTGACCCGCGATGACGGCGAGCCACGCAACGCCGACGAGCAGTGCAGCGCCGCCGCCCAGGGCGTAGAAGAGGTACTTGCGCCCGGCCGACAGCGCCTCGGGCGTGCCGTTGTGGACCACGAGGGGGTACGTGGTGAGCGACAGGATCTCGTAGAAGATGAAGAGGCTGAGCGGGTCGTCGGCCAGCGCCACGCCGTTGGCCGCCGCGATGCACAGCGCGAAGAACCCGAAGAAGCGTGCGCGGTCCGTGGCGTGATCCATGTAGCCGATGGCATAGACGAGCGTCACGCCCCACAGGACGGTCGCGACCGTGGCGAACAGCAGGCCGAGGAGGTCGGCGCTCATGCCGAGGCTGAGGCCGGGAAGCATCGGGAGGGTCGATGAGATGACCGTTCCGTTGTAGGCGTGCACGACGAGCCGGGCCACGAGCGCGATCGAGATCGCGGCGGCGGCGAGGTTGACGGCGTTGCGCGCGCGACCGCGCGATTCGCCCAGCGCGAAGGTCGCGATACCGGCGATGGCCGGGATGAGCATGGGGAGCCAGGCCGTCACGGCGTCACCCCCGCGTGAATGAGCACGTTACTCGCTGCCGCGAGGTTGCTCACGAGCGGTATCGCGAGGACGAGCAGCACCGCGCCGAGTGCGAGTGCGAGCGGAAGCCACTCGGTCCGGACGTCACCTTTGGATGCGTGGAGTTCGGTTGGCGCATCGGTCAGCAGTACGCTCAGAAGGCGGAACATGTAGGCGGCAGCCAGAAGGCCCCCGGTGACGAGGACCACCGCCCACCACCACTCGCCGCTGGCGAGCGCGGCGGACACGAGCAGCCACTTGGCGCCGAAGCCGCCGCTCGGCGGGAGACCCATCATGGTGACACCGGCCAGTGCGACGCCGAACGTGAGCGCGGGCGTCGATCGGACCGCGCCCCCCATATCGGCGATGCGGTCGTGGCCGAAGCGCGTCATGAGGCTGCCGGCGCCGAGGAACAGCCCGGCTTTCGCGAGTCCGTGCGACAGCGCGTGGACGAGCACGCCGGTGAGAGCGAGCGTCAGGACGTCGGCGCCGTGACGGGCGAGCGGGAAGACAAGGAACAGGTACCCGATCTGCGCGACGGTGGAGTATGCGACCAGCTGTTTGATGCGTGTCTGCAGGAGGGCCTGTACCGAGCCCCATACGATGGCAGCCGAACCGAGAACACCGAGGAAGATATCGACTCCGGGCAGGTAGCCGGCGGGCATGACGTCGAGCATGAGGCGCAGGATCACGAAGTAGGAGCCCTTGACCACGAGCGACGACAGGACCGCACTCACCGGAGACGGTGCCGAGCCATGCGCGGCGGGAAGCCAGAAGTGCGCGGGTACGAGCGCGGTCTTCAGGACGAGCGCCGCTATCATGAGTGCGAGACCAGTGGCCGCTGTCGTGTCGGCCACGAGCGTGGTGCGCAGTACGTCCATGTCGAGTTGGCCGGTGGCCGCGTACAGAAGCGCCACGCCGAGCAGATACGTCATCGCGCCAAGCATGCTCGCGAACAAGTAGCGTGCACCGGCACGGAGCGCCTCGGCACCGCCGCCGATAGTCACGAGCGTGACCGCCGAGATCCCGACGAGCTCCAGGCATACGTACACGTTGAAGACGTCGCCGGTGAGGAAGAGGGCGTTGAGCGACGTCCACATGAACAGCCACAGGGTCCAGAACAGGCCGTGACCGTACGCGGTCTCGTCGTCGGTGCGGAAGTACGCTGTGGCGTAGAGCGTGACGACGAGCCCTACGATGGCGGTCAGCACGAGGAACAGTGCCGCAGCGCCGTCGGCAACGAGATCTATGCCGAGCGGCGCCCCCCAACCGCCGACGTGGTAGCGGAACGGTCCGCCGTCGAGGACGTGCACCGCGAGCGCGACGGCGAGTCCCAGCACGACGAAGGCGGTCGTGATCGCTACGTGGGGTGCGCGGCGCCTGCCCGCGACGAATGAGATGGCGGCGCCTGCGAGCGGGACGGCGACGAGCAGTCCGGGTAGTTGGGCGAGCACGTTCACCGGTCACCACCTGCCGACGGCTCGTCGTCGAGATTGTCGATGCCTGTGGCGGTGTAGTAGCGCTTCACGATGGCCAGGCCGAGCGCGGTCAGCGCGACGGTCACCACGATGCCGGTGAGCACCATAGCCTGCGGAACCGGGTCCGGCCCGCCTTCCGGGGAGCGATTGCCCAACCCGATAAGGATCAGGAATACCCCGCTACCCATGAAGTTGGCAGAGATCACCTTATGGATGAGGTGGCGCCGCGCGAGCAAGCCGTACGTGCCGAGCGCATAGAGCAGCACGCCACCTGCCGTGTAGACGAGGTATGTGCTCACGGACGCTCACCGCCTGCCGTCGCCGAGGCCGAGGCCAGGAACAGGCTCAGGATGCTTGCGCCGATCGACAACGTGAGCAGGATCTCGATGAACAGGATGAGGCCCTTGCGGCTTTCGGCGGGGTACTGCAGCAAAGAGCCGCCTCCGAACATCGGGTAGAGCGCGACACCGATGAACGCGAGCAGGCCGACGGTCAGCACCCACCGCACGATCCGCTGACCGGCCCACGCAGGTTGCGCATAGCCCGAGAGTACGAGCAGTATCCCCGCAGCCCCCAGGACGGCACCGCCCTGGAAGGCGCCACCGGGTTCGGATGAGCCCACCCACACGAGATGTCCCGCCACCAGGATCATAAGCGGAGCGAGCGTGCGCGTGAGCGCACCAAGAACCGGGCCGGCGCGGCCCGCGATGCGCCGTGAGAGCGCAGCCGGATCCTCGCGTAGGGAGAGGACCGCCACGGTGGCGAGCATAAGCACCGCGATCTCGAGCAGCGTGTCGTAACCGCGGAAGTCGAGCAGCACGGCGGTCACGACGTTCTTGATGCCGCTGGCCTTCGCGCCGTCGCGCATCTCCACGGCCAGTCCGCTTGCGGTGGGAGGCAGCGCCAGCACGGCTCTGCCGACGAACGCGAGCACGCCACCGCTCGCGAGCAGCGGCAGTAGAGCGGGGAAGTGGCGCGGGTCACCCATCGTCGGACTCCCGGCTCTCGTGGCCGGTGGGGTATGGCGTCGCGCGGGAGCGCAGGTGTCCGACGGCGTCAAGCATGAGCGCACCGGTCGCGCCGGCCCCGATGGCCGCTTCGGCGAGCGCGACATCCGGCGAGCCGAGGCGGATCCAGGCGATCGCCATGAACAGGCCGAAGATGATGAACATGACGACCGACTTGAACAGCTTGTTCTCGTTGAGCGAACCGAACGCGATCCACAGAAGCGTGCCTACCAGCAGGATGTCGAAAACGCCGATCATCGGTCACCACCGGTCCACGGCTCGATGCCGCTCATGCGTGCCGAGTTGGCAACCAGATAGCATGCGGTGGCTCCGGCGACTATGACGATCATCCAGATGAGAAGCAGTTTGACGGCAACGATCCACGAGCCCGACTGGAGAGCGAGGCCTGCCGATGCCAGCCCAAGCCCCAGGTTGTCGGACTTGGTGAGCGCGTGCAGCCGGGTGTAGACGTCGGGAAACCGCACGAGGCCGACGGAGCCCGCGAAGAAGAAGAAGCCGCTGGCGGCGAAGAGCGCGTAGGTGATCCAGTCGGTCACGGTCTGCCAGGCCATCAGTCGTCGGCCCCCCACGCGCGCTTCACGAACGCGACAGCGGTGAGCGCGCCGAGCAGCGCGAAGACGAGTGCCATGTCGCGCAGGCCGTGCAGGCCGGTCAGCTCGCCCAGCACGAGCGTGAGTGCTACACCCGAGGTGCCGAACAGCATCGCGGAGAGCATGCGATCCGTTCCGGTGGGTCCACGCTCGATACGGTATATACCGAGGGCGACGGTGAGCATGATCACCGTGGCAAGGATCTCGAGCGCAAGCGTCACAGGGCTCCACCACCCTCGTGCGGGGACAGCTGTGCACCGAACAGGTCGGCCACGCGCTCCTCTACCTGCGCGAGGTCCTCGATCACCGGCCGCGTGCAGTCGAGCACATGCACCTCGACAGTGTCGCTGGTAAGGCGGGAGCTGAGGGTCCCGGGAAGCATGCTGATGGTGTTGGCGAAGAAGACCCGGGGGAACGCCCCGCTGATCCGCAGGGGGTAGTGCACGATGGCCGGTTCAAGGCGCATTCGCGGGCCGAGCGCGCGAAACGCGACATCGATCCCGCCGAGCACGGAGTTGACCGCGAAGAACCGCGCGAAGCGAATCGCCCCCGGAAGGTAGACGCCCGACAGACTCCGGGGTTGCAGGGCCACCGAGAGCACCGCGGCGGCAAGTGCGATCGGGACGCCGATGACGAGAGATGGGATGTCCGCCTCGGTCACGACGAACCACACGAGCAGCATCCCGACGGCACGGCCTGGAAGGCGGCGCAGCCGCTCGCGCGGTGTGATCGCTGTCGGCGTCTCGGACATGGATCCCTGCTCGTCGATGAGGGTACGGCGTGGGGAGCAGCACGATACCACAAACAGTCCAGGCGGGCGTCACATGGGGGCGGTCGCTTCACGTCGTGCGCTGCATGCGCGGCGGGATCGATGTCGCGTTTCGCGCGCTCGGCCCGCGAATGCGCCTTGAACCGGCCATCGTGCACTACCCCCTGCGGATCAGCGGGGCGTTCCCCCGGGTCTTCT
>JAXMLJ010000058.1:0-19351 GCA_034368805.1 Coriobacteriia bacterium | reverse complement strand
GCCCTTTGGCGAGCACGTTCCGCTCGATGCGCCGCAGCGCGACGGCACGGTCGAGCGCCATGCGGAGCGTGACGTGCGTGAGCTCCCGGGTGCGGACGGAGAGTCCCTGCCCGCCCGCTGCTACGGGAGCGGCCATGGCGTGGTACATCGCGGTGATGTCCTCGGCCGACAGCCGTCCGAGCTCGATCGGGCCCAGGTGCGGCTTCAAGTAGCGGCGCACGTGGCCGCGATAGGCCGTGACCGTGGAGGCCGCAAGCTCGCCGCCTGCTCCCCGCGGCTCGATATGGACGGCGAGCCACTCGTCGAGCCACTCACCGACCGTCTGCGGACTGCGCTTGACCGTCTTGTGCATCCATCCCCTCTCATCACCGCGCCTGTAGGACACGCGTCAGGACACGTGATCGTACGCTCGGGCACTTAACCGTCACGCGTAGGGATCTGAACTGCCCGGCCGACGATCGTTCGCGGCAGGCCTGCTGGATCAAAGGGCGACGCGCTCGTGCGCCGGGTTCTCATATTTGCGAACCTCATTCGATGCGATACACCGTCGAGTACTTCAACGAACGCGTGCGTGATGACGTCGAGTCGTGCTCCACGCATTCATCAAGAAGACGGCAACCGCTCCGCGCCCCGATCTCACTATCGCGCGTCGGCCGATGAAGGAGGTACGCGATGCCCGGACGTGAGTACAGGCCGGTGGGCCACGACCACGACGCGATGCTCGCGCGCGCGCTCAAGCGCAAAGGCTTCGCCGAGGCCTACGACGACCTTGAGGACGAGTACCTACTCGCCCGTGAGCTGATCTCTGCACGCACCTATGCGGGCCTCACGCAAGACGAGGTCGCCGCGGAGATGGGCACAACCAAGAGCGCGGTCTCCCGTCTGGAGGGTCCGGGCAAGCACTCGCCGTCGATCCGCACCGTCAAGAAGTACGCCCGCGCGGTGGGCTGTGATGTCGAGATCCGGCTCGTCCCCGTTGACGGACCGAAGGGTTCGTCAACCTGAGAACTGGCGCTGCGCGGACGGTTGCAGCCGCTGGACCGCCTGCTATAATCGCTAGGCGTCTGAGAGGGCGTGCCAGATTCCTCAGTAGCTCAATTGGCAGAGCATCCGGCTGTTAACCGGAGGGTTGTAGGTTCGAGTCCTACCTGAGGAGCCATACACCACCGAGGCCCCGCATGCGGGGCCTTCGTACGTCTTCAGGTCGCCGTTGGGTACACTCAGCATGATCGCCGCAACGGAATGGGAGTGCCCAATGACAGCCACGCGCGTGCTCGTCGTCGACGATGACCCCTCGAGCAACTACCTGCTGCAGTCGATCCTCAAGTCCGGCGGGTACGAGGTCCTTACATCCGAAGACGGCGTTGAGGCGCTCGAGGTCGCCCGCTACGAGTCTCCCGATCTCGTCGTCACCGACATCCTCATGCCAAGAATGGATGGCTACCAGCTGTGCCGGGAGTGGCGCGCAGACGCCGGGCTAGCCCAGATCCCCTTCGTCTTCTACACGGCCAACTACGCCGAGGCCGAGGACGAACGGTTTGCGCTCTCACTCGGCGCAGACCTCTTCTTGCGCAAGCCGAGTGAACCCGACGCCGTACTGGCCGAGATAGGCGATCTGCTTGGCCGTCAGGCGGCGGGAACGCTGCCGCCACGACGCCCCGCCAGCAAGGACGAGAACCGCGTGCTCAAGGAGTACAATGCTCGCCTCGTCAACAAGCTCGAACAGCAGTTGATCGAGCTCCATGAGGCCAACGACCTGCTCACGCAGATGCTCACCGGTACCGTCCACGCCATCGGCAAGCTCACCGAGGCGCGAGACCCGTACACGTCCGGGCACCAGGAACGCGTGGCGGCGATCGCCTGGGCCATCGCCGAGAAGCTCGGCCACGATCGCCACTTCGGCGAGGGGATCCGTATCGCGGCGCTGCTGCACGACATCGGCAAGATCTACGTGCCCGCCGAGATCCTCGCGCGTCCGCGCCGTCTGACCGAAGTCGAGCTCGGCATCGTGCGCATGCACCCGCAGGTCGCCTACGAGGTGCTCACCGGCATCATGTTCCCGTGGCCGGTGGCCGATTACGTGGTCCAGCACCACGAACGACTCGACGGAAGCGGCTACCCGGCGGGCCTGTCCGGCGACGCCATACTCCCGGGCTCGCGCATCATCGCCGTTGCCGACGTCGTAGAGGCGATAGCCTCGCACCGGCCGTACAAGACGGCCGCCGGCATCGCGGTGGCGCTCGACGAGATAGACGGCAACGCGGGCACGCTCTACGACACGGACGTCGCCGCCGCCTGCCTGGCGCTGTTCGACAAGGACGGCTTTGAGATACCGGAGCCGAGCGCGGGAGCCGGCGGCGCGGTGAAGGCCTACTCCAAGTAGTCCTTCAGTCGGCTTGAGCGTGACGGGTGTCGGAGCTTGCACAGCGTCTTGCTCTCGATCTGCCGTATGCGCTCGCGCGTGACGCCAAACTCGCGGCCGACCTCCTCGAGCGTGCGTGGATGCCCGTCGTCCAGGCCGAAGCGGAGCTCTATGACCTTGCGCTCGCGCTCGGACAGACTGTCGAGGACCTTCGTGAGCTGCTCCTGCAGCATGCTGAAGCTTGCGGCATCCGGCGGCACGACGGCCTCGCCGTCTTCGATGAAGTCGCCGAGCTGGCTGTCTTCCTCTTCGCCGATCGGCGTCTCGAGGCTCACCGGCTCCTGCGAGATCTTGAGGATCTCGCGCACGCGCTCGGCGGTCATCTCCATCTTGTCGCCGATCTCCTCCGGGGTGGGCTCTCGGCCCAACTCCTGGAGCAGCTGCCGCTGGATGCGGATGAGCTTGTTGATGGTCTCCACCATGTGGACCGGGATGCGGATCGTGCGGGCCTGGTCGGCGATAGCACGCGTGATGGCCTGACGGATCCACCACGTGGCGTAGGTGGAGAACTTGAAGCCCTTGCCGTAGTCGAACTTCTCCACGGCGCGGATCAGGCCGAGGTTGCCCTCCTGGATGAGATCGAGGAACAGCATCCCGCGACCGACGTAGCGCTTTGCGATGGACACCACGAGACGCAGGTTGGCCTCGACGAGCTGCTTCTTCGCTTCCACGCCGATGCGCTCGATGCGCTCGAGACGACGGACCTCGGCGCGCTCGAGCTTGACGCCCTTCTCGACGGCCTCCTCGAGCTCCGCTACAGCCTCGAGACCGGACTCGATCTTCATGGCGAGGTCGACTTCCTGGCGCGCCGTGAGCAGTGAGACCTTGCCGATCTCCTTCAGGTACATGCGCACCGGGTCGCTCGTGAGCGGAGCCGACGCGGTCGTCTCCACCTTACGGCGCGGCTTGCGCTTGGCCGGAGCCTTGGCCGGCTTCTCGACCACGGCAGCCACCTCGGGAACCTCGGCATCGGCGTCGCGCGGCGAGTCCGCGTCCTCGTCGACGGGCACGTCCTCCTCCAGATTTGCGAGGATGTGCTCGTCGGCGATGTCGATGCCACTCTTCACGAAGAAGGCGTAGACGTTCTCGAACTGATCTTCGGAAAGATCGATGTCCGACAGCGCGCCCTGGATCTCCTCGTCAGTGAGGTTGCCCTTGGCCTTGCCGATCTTGACGAGCGTCTTGACAGCCGAGAGCTCGAGTTCCGGAGCGGTCTTCGCCGTCGTGGCGGCCTTCTTGGACGCAGCGCTCTTGGCGGGCGCGGCCTGAGGCTCGACCGGCTTCTTGGCGGGCGCCTTCTTGGGTGCGGGCTTGGCTGCCGTCTCTTTCTTGGCTGCGGGATCGCTCTTGGCTGCCGGCTTCTTAGCTGCAGACGCTGTCTTGGGTGCGGCCGACTCGGCGGCCGCTGGTTGCTTCCTGGGTGCTGCCGTCACGCGCTGGGCTCCGTCTCCTGGTCGGTCGTTCCGGCTCCGTGCACGCGCAGCTCCTGCTGCCTGCGCTGTGCGTCGGCGATCTCACCGAACAGCCGGTCGTACGCTTGTCTGTCACGCTTGGGGTCGAGCGCGCGCAACTCCGCATTCTTACTCAAGATTAGACGCCCGAGGGCGAACTCCTTGATACGGGCGACGACTTCCCGAAACGCATATTCTACTTGTTCCACTTCGTGGGCGTCCACCAACCACCCTGAGAGCATTTCACCCGCATCCCGATCGCGCGCTGAAACGAAGGCGAACAGGTCCTTGTCTACTGCACTCCCGGCGTCGAGGACGAGCTCGAGCACCCGGCGAGCCGTCTCATCGGCCACGGCCCCTTCAACAAGCAAATCCCGTGCCCTGGCCCGTACCGATGGGTGAAGCGCCGCGATGCGTACGACCTCTCGCTCGGCCTTGATCTCGGCACTCAGGCGCACGGGCACGTCCGCAGGCGCGATAGTGCTCTCCTCACCCGCGCCCGGCGGTTGGCGCCGCGCATGGGGGACAGCGCGCTGTACCGTGGCGAAGTCGGTCTGGAGCCGTCCTGCCAGGTAGTTGATGTAGTCCTTGCCGAGAAGCGATTCCCTGACCGGCGTCAGCACCGACGCGGCGTCAACGAGCGCAGCGCTCCGGCCCTCGGGGCGCGTCAGGTCGTGTCCTTCGAGTCGCGTGTCGATGGCGAACTGGAGGAGCGGGACGGCCGATGCGATCACCTCACGCGTCGCCTCGGCACCCTCGGCAGCCACGTGGTCGGCGGGGTCCATCCCTCCCGGGATGAGCGCGACGTCGAGGTCAACCCGCGAGCGTCCAGCCTCGGGCGTGGCCATCCAGTCCACGAACTCGACCGCCCGAAGCGCCGCCCGTCTGCCGGCCTCGTCCCCGTCGAACAGGTACACGACGCGCTTCCCGAACCTGCCGAGCAGCTTGACGTGCTGCTGGGTGAGCGCTGTGCCGAGCGTGGCCACCGCTATCGGGATCCCGGCCTCATGGAGCGCGATGACGTCGGTGTAGCCCTCGACGACCACGGCGGTCGCCTGCGCCACGATGTCCGCGCGCGAGCGATCGAGCGCGAACAGCGTGGCCGACTTGCGGAAGACCGGGGTCTCCTGAGAGTTCAGGTACTTCGGCTCACCCTTCCCCACCACGCGTCCGCCGAAAGCGATCGCGCGACCGGACAGGTCGGTGATCGGGAACATGATGCGATTGAAGAAGCGGTCCTTCAGGCTCGCGCCATCGGCAAGCGCCAGGTTGGCGTCCACAAGCTCGTCGCGCGTGAAACCGGCCGACAGGAGCGCGCGCACGAGCGTGTCACGGCCGGACGGCGCGTAGCCGAGCCGCCAGCGCCTGGCCACGTCCGAGCCGAATCCGCGTGCAGCCAGGTACTCGCGCGCTTCCTTTGCGCCCGCTGCGCGCGAGGTGGTGAGCTCTTTGTGGAAGAAGTCGGCGGCGGCCTCGCACGCGCCGATGAGCCGCTCCTTACGACCGGCCGGAACGCCGGGTCCGCCGTCCTCGATGATGTCGATCCGGGCGCGCTCGGCGAGCCTGCGCACCGCATCGGGGAACTCGAGGTGCTCGGCTTCCATGATGAACCCGAAGGAGTCTCCCCCACGGCTGCAGCCGAAGCAGTGCCACAACTGTGTGGTGGGGTCGATCTTGAAGCTCGGTGTCTTCTCGCCGTGGAACGGGCAGTTGCCCCAGAACAGGCGGCCCTTCTGCTTCAAGACGACGGTCTCCGAGACGAGCGAGACCAGGTCGGTCGCGTCGCGGACGCGCGCGACGTCCTCGTCGGATATGCGGCCCACGACACCTCCTTAAGGGGATACGACAATGCTCCCGGGCACCGCACGCGGCACCCGGGAGCATTCTACTCTACAGTAGTGACGCTCCTAACCGCCGTGCACCTTCAGGAACAGGGGCACGAAGACGAGCGAGACCACGGTCATGAGCTTGATGAGGATGTTCATGGACGGACCGCTCGTGTCCTTGAACGGATCGCCGACGGTGTCGCCCACGACAGCGGCCTTGTGTGCCTCGGAGCCCTTGCCGCCGTGATGACCGCCTTCGATGTACTTCTTGGCGTTGTCCCAGGCGCCACCCGCGTTTGCCATGAAGATGGCGAGCAGGAAGCCGGTCACGAGCGCACCGGCCAGGAGCCCGGCCAGCATCGACAGGTCGACGATGCCGACGACGATCGGGACGACGACGGCGATGGCGCCGGGAACGACCATCTCCTTGAGCGCGCCCTTGGTGGAGATGTCCACGCATGCCGCGTAGTCCGGCTTGCCGGTACCCTCCATGATGCCGGGGATCTCGCGGAACTGACGGCGGACCTCACCGATCATCGCGAAAGCCGCACGACCGACGGCGCCCATGGTGAGCGCGCCGAACAAGAACGGCAGCATGCCACCCACGAACAGGCCGACGATGACGTACGGGTTCTCGAGCGACATGTTGATCGTGCCGAGGATCTCCTCGGCCGACATGCCGCGGGCGAGGAACCCGACCTGCAGGCTCTGCCGGAACGCCACAAAGAGCGCGAGCGCCGTAAGCCCTGCCGAGCCGATCGCGAAGCCCTTGGCGATGGCGGCGGTGGTGTTGCCGACGCTGTCGAGCGAGTCGGTGATCTTGCGGATGTCGGCGCCCATGTGCGCCATCTCGGCGATACCACCGGCGTTGTCGGCCACCGGCCCGTACGCATCCACGCCGACGGTGATCGCGGTGATGGAGAGCATGCCGAGCGCCGCAAGCGCGATGCCGTAGATGCCCGACAGGTCGTTGTCCGGGACTGCGGCGTTACCGGCCAGGTAGGAGACGATGATGCCGGCGCTGACCACGAGGATCGGCAGCGCGGTGGACATCATGCCGGTGCCGAGGCCCTGGATGATGTTGGTGGCAGCGCCGGTCTCGGAGGACTCGGCGATCTTCTTGACCGGGCTGAAGTGGTCCGAGCAGTAGTACTCGGTGATCTTGCCGATCGCGATACCGGCGGCAAGACCCGCCACGACCGAACCGAAGTACCAGATGCGGGCCGGGTCGGCGCCCACGCGCGTGGACCAGTGCCAGAACAGCATGCCCATGGCGATGACCTCGAGGGAGGCCGCCACGTACGTGCCCTTGTTGAGCGCCGAGTGCAGATTGGTGCCCTCTTTCGCGTTGACCGCGAACAGCCCGATGATCGACATGATGATGCCGAAACCGGCGATGAGCAGCGGGACAGTCAGGCCGTACATCAGGTCGATCGACTTCGGCTCGCCGGCTACGAACCAGAGGCTCACGGCGAGAACCATCGGCGCGAGGATCGAGCCGACGTAGCTCTCGAACAGGTCGGCGCCCATGCCCGCGACGTCGCCCACGTTGTCACCCACGTTGTCGGCGATGACGGCCGGGTTGCGCGGATCGTCCTCGGGAATACCCGCCTCGACCTTACCCACAAGGTCGGCGCCTACGTCGGCCGCCTTGGTGTAGATGCCGCCGCCGACACGTGCGAAGAGCGCGATCGAGCTGGCGCCCATCGCGAAGCCGTTGACGATCTCAGCGTTGGCAACGGGGTTCTCGCCCATGATCAGCATCGTGATCGCCCACAGGGACAGACCACCGAGGCCGAACGACGCGACCGTGAGTCCCATCGTGAGCCCCGAGCGGAACGCCACCTTGAGCGCCTTGTGGACACCCTCCGTGGCAGCCTGGGCCGTGCGGGTGTTGGCGCGCGTGGCGATCGACATGCCGATGTAGCCCGCGGCAGCCGAAAGGATGGCGCCGGTCAGGAACGCGACGGCGGTCATCCACGTGACCGCGAAGCCGAGAACGACCGCGACCACGAGAGCGAAGACGACGAGCACGCGGTACTCGCGCATGAGGAACGCGAGCGCGCCCTCCTGTGTCGCCTTTGAGATCTCCTGCATCCGGTCGTTGCCCGGATCCTGCTTGAGGACCCAACTCGCCAGGTAGAGCGCGACACCGAATCCGATGACGGCTGCTACCGGAGCGAACCAGGCGATCCACTGATCCATGGACGTGTGTCTCCCTTCACGGTGAACGTACGACGAAACGCGTAGGACGCCCACGGGCCCCCTCGGCGCTCACGCGATGATAGCCGACTCTGTTTAGAGCGGCAACAACTCGGCAACGGCCGGAAGAGTTCGCGTTAGCCGCGCCAGCGGCTCGGAATCATGAGTCGTTCGTAGGTGCGTATCGCGAAACGGTCCGTCATACCGCTCACGTAGTCTGTGACCGCCTGGACGAGGTGGTCGTCGTCTTCGGGACGCTCGTCTTCGGGCAGATCATCGGTGTTGGTTAGGTAGTGCGTGAACAGCGTCTGCACGACACCGTAGGCCTTCGGCTCCTCGGCCTTCGCATCCGGCGAGAGGTAGACGTGGTCGAACAGGAACGAGCGCAGGTCCATCATCGCCTTGTAGACGTCGGATGCCATGGTCACCGTCTCGGATACCGCCGTCGTCTCCACGAGGCTGCGCACCATCGTGGTGATGCGCTGGGCATGCGTATGGCCGAGCACGCCGCACGGCGCTTGAGGCAGGTCGTCTTCGGTGAGCACGCCGGCACGGATGGCGTCGTCGATGTCGTGGTTGACGTACGCCACGCGGTCCGCGATGGCCACGATCTGCCCCTCGAGCGTGCCGGCGCGCGTGGAGCCCGTGTGACACCGGATGCCGTCGCGCACCTCCCAGGTGAGGTTGAGCCCGCGGCCCTCGTATTCGAGCGTCTCGACGATGCGGGAGGACTGCAGGTTGTGCCGGAACGGATAAGGCACGTTGGGGTACTCGTCGCGGATCGCCGCCAGCGCATCGTTCAGGGCGTCCTCGCCGATGTGACCGAAGGGCGTGTGGCCGAGGTCGTGTCCGAGGGCGATCGCCTCGGTGAGGTCCTCGTTCAGGCCCAGTGCCCGCGCGACGGAGCGCGCGATCTGCGAGACCTCGAGGGTATGCGTGAGTCGCGTGCGGTAGTGGTCGCCCTCAGGGGCGAGGAAGACCTGCGTCTTGTGTGACAGGCGACGGAACGCCTTGCAGTGGATGATGCGGTCGCGGTCGCGCTGGTACTCGGTGCGGTACGGGTCCGGCGCCACCTCGCGCTCCCGCCCCCGCGTGGCCGAAGACAGCGCGGCGCGAGGCGACAGACGTGCCGCCTCGGCTGACTCGTAGGCTTCGCGCGTCACCACGCGGCCCATGTCGTCCTCCGCGCTAGCCGGGCACATGCTCGCGCAAGAGATTGGCGATCATGGACGTCTGGGAGACCGGCACATCCACGCCGAAGAGCGGTGTGAACAGCCACTCGTTCTTGGGATTGCTGACTCGCGCCATCGTGAGGCCGGCCTCGTACTCGGCCTTGGCCAGCAGGCAGACCACGAGATTGTCCTCGTCGTCGCCGGTTGCGGCCACCACGACGTCGGCGGCCCGAATGTCGGCGGCCTCCAATACGGTGGGCTCGTCGCCGTCGCCGCACATCACGCGGACGTCGCTCAGGTTCGCGCCGAGCACCGTGCACTTGTCCCGGTCGATCTCCACGAGCGTCACATCGTGACCCTCACGTCCCATCATCAGCGCAAGGTTTGAGCCGACCTTGCCGCCGCCGACTATGACGACCTTCATGGAAGACCTCCTACGGCGCGATCATCGACGTGAGACGGGACATCGAACTCGTGAGAACTGCCAATTCCACGATGTCACCATCGTGGAAAGCTGTGGCATCGGTGGGCAAGAACGACTTCCCTCCCCTGACGATCGCGACAACGGTCACCTCACCAGGGATGGCGAGGTCACGAACGCTACGACCGCTGAGGCGGGGCGGCAGCGATGACTTGACCAGCTGCACTTCACCGTCGCCGAGGGAGACGTCTCTCACCAGATCACGGTGGAGTACGAGTGACATGATCTCATTGGACGCCCACGACACCGACGATACGGTCACGATTCCCAGGCGCCGATAGATGTCGGCACGCCGCGGGTCGAAGATTCGCGCCACCACGTTCGGGATCCGGTAGACACGGCGGGCGATGGTGGCCGAAACGATGTTTGAGTTGTCTCCGCTCGTGACCGAGACGAATGCGTCGGCCTTATCGGCGGCGGCCCTGTCGAGGACGTCTTTGTCGAAGACGATGCCGGTGATCGTCGTACCCGAGAAGGTCGTCCCGAGTCGTGCGAACGCAGTGGGGTCCTTGTCGATGATCGCCACGTCGTGGCCCTCGGCGGAGAACTTCGCCGCGAGCAACGAGCCCACTCGTCCACAACCCGCGATGATGACCTTCACTGCCCCTCCTCGGCCCTGTGGTCACGGCGTCTCACGAAGTACTTCCGCGTCTCATCGGCCAGCAGCAACACAGGGCTGAGGGCGATGAGTAGCAGCCAGTCCTGGACCCCGAGGGGGCCGTGCCCGAAGAGCTGCTGAAGCGGCGGAACGTACACGAGCATGAGAATGACGGCGACCTCCACGATGATACCCCACCACAGCAGGCGATTCGTGAACAGACCCACCTTGAACACCGATTCGCGGTTCGTGCGCTGTGTGAGCGCGTTGCCGATCTGCGTCATCACGACCGCTGCAAGCGTCATCGTGATGGCCTGCTCGTATACCGGACCGCTGGAGGCCATCTCCATGCCAGGCCGCCAGCCGTTCTGCCAGTACTTGAAGAAGAACGCCGAGAGCGCTGCCGCGGCCTGAATCGGCCCCAGGAACAGGTACGCACGTAGCAGCACGCTCTTGTTGAGCAGGCGCTCGGTACGGCTCCGCGGCTTTCGCTGCATGACGCCCGGTTCCGGCGGTTCCGTTCCGAGCGCGAGTGCCGGCAGCAGATCGGTGCCGAGGTCGATGGCGAGTATCTGCAGGACCGTGAGCGGCAGCGGGACCCGGAACATCACGAAGACGAGGAACGGGACGATCTCCGGGATGTTGCTTGTAAGGATGTAGCGAATGAAGCGGCGGATATTGTCGTAGACCGCGCGCCCCTCCTCGACTGCATGAACGATGCTCGCGAAGTTGTCGTCGGTGAGGATCATCTCCGCAGCCTCTTTGGCCACGTCGGTTCCGGCGACGCCCATGGCAACGCCGATGTCCGCCGCTTTGAGCGCCGGCGCGTCATTCACGCCGTCGCCGGTCATCGCCACGACATGGCCGAGCGACTTCAGCGCCAGTGCGATGCGCATCTTGTGCTCGGGGGACACGCGAGCGAAGAGCACGTCCTCGCGCGCCAGTTGTTCCGCGAGCTGCTCGTCCGACATCGAGTTGAGGTCGCCGCCGGTGACGATGTCCGCCTGTGGACCTTCGATGATGCCGATGCGGCGCGCGATCGACTCGGCAGTCAGGCCGTAGTCGCCGGTGATCATGATGATCCGGATACCCGCGCTGCGACACCGGTCGACGGCTGCGGACACCTCGTCGCGCGGCGGGTCCTGCATCGCCATCAGCCCGATGAAGACCAACTCGCGTTCGGTCTCCTCCGGTGTGTATTCGGCAGCTTCGGACGGCAGGTCACGATAGGCCATCGCGAGTACCCGGAGGCCGTCTCGCGCGAAGTCGTCATTCGTCGCGATCACGCGCTCGCGGTCCGCCGTGGTCAGCGGCCGGGGCCCGGATTCGGTCGCAATGCTCGTCGATAGACCGAGGATCTCCCGCGGCGCACCCTTCACATACGCGACACGCCCACGACCGTGCTCGTGAACCGTCGTCATGCGTTTGCGCACCGAGTCGAATGGCAGCTCGAATACACGGCGTTCGAGGGAGGAGGCTTCGACCTCGTCGACGAGGCCCTTTCGGGCTGCCACGAGCAGCGCGGCCTCGGTGGGATCGCCGAGCACTCCCCAGCCCCCGACATCGCCGGAGGGCCGAACCAAACGGGCGTTGTTCGCAAGCGCCGCCGCACGCAGGAGCAGCTCGAGCGCCTGCCGACGATCGGGACGGACCGGCTCGCTGTCCGATGTGAACTCTCCGACGGGCTCGTAGCCCGCGCCGCTCACCTGGATCCGACGGCCGTCGACCCACACCTCACGCACGGTCATCTCGTTCTTGGTCAGGGTGCCGGTCTTGTCCGTGCAGATCACCGTGGTGGACCCGAGCGTCTCGACCGAGGACAGCTTCTTGATGAGCGCGTGGCGACCGGCCATGCGCTGCACGCCTATGGCCAACGCAAGCGTGACCGTCGGCAGCATCCCCTCGGGGACGTTGGCCACGATGATGCCAACGGCGAATACGAAACCCTGAATCACGGTGAGGTCGGCGACGAGCGTGCCCAGAACGAAGAACGTGACGCCGAGCAGTGTCGCTAAGACCGCGACGATCTTCACGATGCGCTGCATCTCGATCTGAAGCGGTGAGAGCTCGGTCTTCACCGACTGCGTCAGCCTGGCGATCTTGCCGAACTGCGTCTGCATCCCGGTTGCGAACACGACGGCGCGACCGTTGCCGTACGCCACCGACGTGCCGGCGAAGATCAGGTTGGGCATCTCCACTTCGGTGAGAGAGGTGTCACTCACCGGTGATGATGTCTTTCTGACCGGCTCGGACTCTCCGGTCAGCGTCGCGTTGTTGGTGCGCAGCTCGAACTCCTCGACCAGGCGCCCGTCCGCGGAGATGGCGTCTCCCTCGCCGAGAATCATGATGTCGCCGGGCACGATCTCGGCGGCCATCACTTCCCTGGTCTGCCCTTCGCGCATCACCTTCGCCTTGCGGGGCATCATGCGCTTGAGTGCCTCTGTGGCCCTCTCCGCCTTGAACTCCTGCCAGAAGGAGAAGACGGCGTTGATCACGATGACGACGAAGATGGCCCATCCGAGTTCGGGCATCTTTCCAACGAACGCGAGTGCTCCGCCCACCCACAGCATAAGGGCGAAGAGATGGTAGAAGTTCTCGAGGAACTTCAGCACGAGCGGCTTGCCTCTGACCTCACGGAGCTGGTTGGGGCCGTACTGCTCGAGCCGAAGGGCTGCTTCTTCCTCGGAAAGACCGTTCGGGTGGGTCCCGAGGGTCTCGTATACGTCATCACGGTGGACGGCGTGGCAACCATGTGAGTCGCAGACGAGCGTCGTCTGCGTGTTTCCCCCGGGCGAGACCATAATGCGCAACGATTCACCTATGCGAGAGCCGCGTCAAGCGCGAACGCCTGACGCGGCCTGTGATGCGTCCTTTCACACACGTGGGCGCGATGCCGGACTCGTCGGCAACGCCTCCCGCCACCGCCCTAGCGGTTGTCGGAGACTGGCGACTTGGACGCCAGCGTTGCCTGCGCCGCAGCCAGACGGGCGAGCGGCACGCGGTACGGCGAACAGCTCACGTAGTCGAGCCCCAGGTCGAAGAAGACGTGCACCGACTCCGGATCCCCACCGTGCTCGCCGCACACGCCGAGTTTGAGCTTGGGATTGGTCGCCCGGCCGAGTTCGCAGCCCATTCCCACGAGCTTGGCGACGCCCGCGTCCACCGTCTCAAAGGGATTGCGGGCCAGGATCTTGCGCTCGAGATACCTCGGCAGGAACTTGCTCTCGATGTCGTCTCGCGAGAAACCGAACGTGGTCTGGGTGAGGTCGTTGGTGCCAAAGCTGAAGAAGTCGGCTTCCTCGGCGATCTCATCGGCACACACCGCTGCACGCGGGAGCTCGATCATCGTGCCGATCGGGATGTCGACAGCAACGCCCTCCTCGGCCGTGACGCGCTCGATGACGGCGACCGTCTCGGCCCGAAGCGTTGCGAGCTCGGCCTTCACGCTCACGAGCGGGATCATGATCTCCGGGCGCGGGTCGCGGCCCTGCGCCTTCAGCTGGCAGGTGGCCCGGGTGATGGCCTCGACCTGCAGCGCGTACAGCTCAGGATGCGTGATGCCGAGGCGGCACCCGCGCAGACCGAGCATCGGGTTCATCTCGGCCATCGAATCGATCTGCACGAGCAGGCGGCGCTTGGCGGCGAGCTGCTCGGCCGTGGCGCCGCCACACTCGGCGCGCACGATCTCCACTTCGAGCTCGCGCGGAGAGTCGAGGAACTCGTGCAGTGGCGGGTCCAGCAGGCGCACGGTGACCGGAAGCCCGTCCATCGCTTCGAGGATGCCGAGATAGTCGTCTGTCTGGACCGCGAGCAGCTTGGCAAGCGCCTCGTCGCGCACATCCTGGTTCTCGGCGAGGATGAAGCTCTGGATGATGTCTTTGCGGTCGCCCAGGAACATGTGCTCGGTGCGGCACAGGCCGATGCCCGCCGCGCCGAACTGGCGCCCGAGCGCGGCGTCTTCCGGCGTGTCGGCATTTGCGCGGACACCGAGCGTACGCACCTCGTCGGCCCACTCGAGCACCGTGTCGAAGTCACCCGACACCTCGGGCTGCACGAGCTCCACGCGGCCAAGCACGACGATGCCGCTCGTGCCGTCGATCGAGATCACGTCGCCCTCGTGGAGCTCCACGTTCGAGCCGGTGATCTTGGCCACCTTCGCCTTCGCGTCGATCTTGAGCGCCTCGGCGCCGCACACGCACGGTTTTCCCATACCGCGAGCCACCACTGCCGCGTGCGAGGTCTTGCCTCCATGGCTCGTGAGGATGCCCTCCGCGGCCACCATGCCGTGCAGGTCGTCGGGCGTGGTCTCCCAGCGCACTAAGATGACCTTGCGGCCGGACTCGACCGCCTTCTCGGCATCGTTGGCGGAGAAGACGACCTCGCCGACCGCCGCGCCGGGGCTCGCGTTGAGGCCCTTGGCGATCACGTCGTAGGTGGCGGTGGTGTCGAACTGGGGATGCAGGAGCTGGTCGAGCTGCGCGGGGTCGATGCGCATGAGCGCTTCCTCGCGCGTGATCATCCCCTCGGCCACCATGTCAACGGCGATCTTGAGCGCCGCCCGCGCGGTGCGCTTGCCGATGCGGGTCTGCAGCATCCAGAGCTTACCCTCCTGGATGGTGAACTCTATGTCGCACATGTCGCGGTACGCCTGCTCGAGGATCTCGAACACGCCGTAGAGCTCCCGCCCGGCCTCGGGCAGCTCGTCGGCAAGCTCGGAGATCGGCCGCGTCTTGCGGATGCCGGCAACGACGTCTTCGCCCTGCGCGTTGGTGAGGAAGTCGCCGTAGTACTCCTTCGTGCCGTCGGCCGCGTTGCGCGTGAAACCCACGCCGGTCGCCGAGGTCTCGCCCATGTTGCCGAAGACCATCGCCTGCACGTTGACGGCGGTACCGAGATCGTCGGCGATCCGCTCCATCTTGCGGTAGTAGACGGCCCGGTCGTTCATCCAGCTCCTGAAGACGGCCTCGATGGCCAGGTGGAGCTGCAGGGCGACGTCTTGCGGGAAGACGACCTTCCCCTCGACCGCCAGCTGCGGGTACCGCGCAACCGGGACGTGGTCGCTCACGATCGTCTTGAAGATGCCGACGAGTTCGGCGAGGTCCGCGGCGGACAGATCGGTGTCCTCGGCCGCACGCCGGTCGAGCTTCATCTTGGTGATGGCGTTCTCGAACTCGTCGCCTTCGACGTCGAGCACCACCTTGGAGAACATCTGTATGAAGCGGCGGTAGCTGTCCCATGCGAACCGCTCGTTGCCGCTCTTGGCGATGAGTCCGTTGACGGATCGGTCGTTCAGGCCGAGGTTGAGGACCGTGTCCATCATGCCCGGCATCGAGAACGGCGACCCGGAGCGCACGGAGACGAGCAGTGGATCGACGTCGTCGCCGAGACTCTTGCCCATCTTGGCCTCGAGCGCGGCCAGATGCGTGGCGATCTCCTCGGCGAGGCCTTCAGGGAACGCCGGCGGCGTGGCGTTGTAGTACTCCATGCACGCCTGACAGCTGATCGTGAAGCCTGGCGGGACCGGCAGGCCCATGGTGGCCATCTCGGCCAAGTTGGCACCCTTGCCGCCGAGGATGAACTTCATGTCCTTGTTGCCCTCGGTCTGGCCCGCGCCGAACGCGTAGATCCGCTTGGACTCAGTCAACTCGCTCCCTCTCTCTCGTACAGACCCCCCGGGGGATGTGACCAAATGATAGCGTACCGTGCGGGCCCGGATAAGCGGGCCACCCGCTGTCGCGCCACGAAGCGGGATGTCAGTCGAGCGTCTCGTACCCCACGCCGATGTGGCGCAAGATCTCCTGCGCCGACTCCTCCACGGCGCGATTGTCGGTGTGCACCACGAGGCAGCCGATACGGCGCATCACCTTGCGCGCCTCGGCCAGCTCGGCCTCGATAGCGACACGGTCCGCATAGCCCGGCACGTAGCCGCCGAGCTCCCTCATCCGCTCGGTGCGGATCGTGTGGAGGACGTCGACGGTGGTGATCAGCCCGAACACACGGCGCGGATCGAGCTCGTAGATCTCCGGCGGCGGCTCGGTACCCGGCGCGAGTGCGACGTTTGCCACCTTCCACCCCTTGAACGCGAGGTACATCGCGATCGGGGTCTTGGACGTGCGCGATACGCCGAGCAGCACGATATCGGCCTGCCCGAGCTCCTGGGGGTTGCGTCCGTCGTCGTGACGCACGGCGAACTCCATGGCCTCGATGCGGTCGAAGTACCCCTCGTCGGTGCGGCGGATGCGGCCCGCCTCCCCGGTGGGCTCGCTGCCGCTGATCTCCGTCAGCCGCGCGATAGCGGGACCGAGCAGGTCCACGCCAACGACGCCACTCTCCATCAGGCGCGACATCTCGGCCCGCAGCGGTTGGTTGACGAGCGTGTAGAAGAAGAGGCACTCATCGCCGCAGTGTGTGCGGACGAGCGTGCGCAGTTCCTCGGGAGTGGTCACCTTCGGCAGCCGCTCGATCTTGAAGGCGTTCGGCCTGAACTGAGAGATCGCCGCAAGCGCCACGGTCTCCCCCGTCTCGCCCAGCGAGTCGGACAGCACATGGATGGTGACAGCTCGTGGCCGCACGGTCCTACCCCGTCAATCTGCCGAAGTCGGCGAAGTCGGCAAAGAGCCCGGTCAGGCGGTTCAGCAGCGCGAGGCGGTTTCTCCTAAGACGCTCGTCCGGGTCCATGACGAGTACGGCCTCGAAGAAGGCGTCCACCGGCGCGCGCAGGTCCGCGAGCGCGGCGAGCGCCGCATCGTAGTCGCCGTCGACGGTCATGAGCGTCCGGATCCGCCCGTAGGCGTCATCGAGCGCGTCGGCGAGCACAGACTCTTCGGCACCCATGATCGACGCGTCCGGACTGGTCCCCGCCGAAGCGTCGGCCAGGTTGCCGGCGCGCTTGAACGCCACCGAGAGGTCGGCGCCCGCGTCGGTGGCGCGGAATGCCGCAAGCGCGCGGGTGCGCTCCAGCGTGTCGGCAGGGTCCGCCGAGGCCACTGCCATGACCGCGTCAACCTCGTCATGCGCGAAGCCGCGATCGCGCAGCATGACGGCGAGCCGGCCGTCGAAGAACGTCTTGACCACCGGACCCGCCTCGTTGGGATCGAGTCCGGCGATGACACCCTCGTAGCCGGCCAGTGCGTCGGCGATGGCACGATCGAGGTCGAGACGAACACCACCATCGACGATCATCGTCAGGATGCCGATCGCCGAGCGGCGGAGCGCATAAGGGTCGGCCGAGCCGGTGGGGCCCTGCCCGATCGCGAAGATGCCGACGATCGTGTCGAGCTTGTCGGCGATGGACACGAGTCTGCCCGCACGGCTTCGCGGCAGCGCATCGCCAGCGAAACGGGGACGGTAGTGGTCAACGATCGCCTCGGCTACCTCCGGCGCTTCACCGGCGGCGAGGGCGTATCGCATGCCCATGACGCCCTGCAGCGACGTGAACTCGATGACGGCGTGCGTGACGAGGTCCGCCTTGGCGAGGTGCGCGGCACGGACGGCGTACGCGGCTTCGTCGGGTGGCGCGTCGGCGGCTGCGGCCAGCGATCGCGCGAGTGCCTCGATACGGGCGACCTTGGCGCCGAGCGAGCCGAGCTTGTCGTGGAAGACGATGGACTCGAGATCGTGCACGTAGCTCTCGAGCGGTCTGGCCAGGTCCTCACGGTAGAAGAACGCCGCGTCGGCAAGCCGGGCCCGTATGACCCGCTCATGACCTGCGATGATCGCGTCGGTGCGTCCGGGGTCCCCGTTGTGGACCACGAGGAAGCGTGCGAGCAGGTCGCCTGCCGCGTTCTCCACCGGGAAGTACCGTTGGTGGCTCTCCATGGCCTCCTCGACGATCTCGCGCGGCACAGCGAGGAACTCGTCGTCGAACCGGCCGATGCCCACGCTGGGCCACTCCACGAGGTTGACAACCTCGGCAAACGTCTTCTCCGGGACGACCGCACGCGCGCCAAGCGAACCCGCTGCGGCGTCGATGGCATCCCGAATGGACTCGGCGCGCTCCTCAGCGTCGGCAACGACCATCACCGACCGGAGCGTCTCGTGGTAGACCCCGGCGTAGTCGATGTCGATCGGGCCTGCGAGGAAGCGATGACCGACGGTGGTGCGGCCGGCCTCGACCCCGCCGAAAGCGACCGGCACGACGACCGAGCCGTACAACGCGACGATCCAGCGCACCGGCCGGATGAAGCGCGTGGTGCCACTGCCCCAGCGCATGGACTTCGCCCAGTCCAGATCGCCGATGAGCGTGGCGAGCAGGTCCGGAAGGACGTCTTCGGCGCCACGCCCGGCCTCCTCGACGAGCGCGAAGAGGTACTCCCCGCCCCCGGCTTCCTCGGTGACGAGGTCCTCGACCGCCAGGCCGCGACTACGGGCGAAACCCTCGGCGGCCTTGGTGGGGTTTCCGTCAGCGTCGAAGGCCGCCTTGACCGCGGGGCCTTTGACCTTGAGCGACAGGTCGCTCTGGCGCTCGGTCAGGCCGGTCACCACGAGCGCGAGACGTCGTGGCGCTCCGTATGAGGCGATGGTGCCGTACGACAGACGCGCGGCGTCGAGCGCTGTCGCGGCCCGGGCCTTGAGCTGGGTCACGGCGTCATACAGCGGTGCCGATGGTACCTCTTCCACGCCGATCTCGAGCAGGAGGTCGCGACTCATTCGGCATCACCGCCTTCGGCCACCGGCGCCGGGTCGGACGACGTCACGCTGGCTGCGTACGCCTCGGCGGCGCCCTTGGCAAGCGCACGGATGCGGCCGATGAAGCTCACCCGCTCGGTCACGGCGATGGCACCTCGCGCGTCGAGCAGGTTGAAGTAGTGCGAGCACTTGAGGACCTGCTCGTAGGCGGGCAGGACCGCGCCCGCCTCGAGGACCCGTCGGCTCTCCGCTTCGTGAAGGTCGAACAGCTGGCGCAGCATGGCAGTGTCGGCGAGCTCGAAGTTGAACTTGGACTGCTCGCGCTCGTTGCGCAGGAACACATCACCGTAGGTGAAACCGGGCGCCCACGTGAGATCGTAGACGGAGTCGACACCCTGGATGTACATCGCAAGCCGCTCGAGCCCGTACGTGATCTCGGCGGGCACGGGGTCGCACTCGATGCCGCCGACCTGCTGGAAGTAGGTTAACTGCGTGACCTCCATGCAGTTGAGCCACACCTCCCAGCCCTGTCCCCAGGCGCCGAGGGTCGGCGACTCCCAATCGTCTTCGA
>JAXMLJ010000057.1:0-15941 GCA_034368805.1 Coriobacteriia bacterium | reverse complement strand
TCGAGCCCTAGCACCCCAGCCAGCACGGCCCGTTCGTCTAGCGGGTAGGACACCGCCCTCTCAAGGCGGAGATCACGGGTTCGAATCCCGTACGGGCTACCCAGAGTCCCAGGACCCCCTTCGGCAGACGCAGAGGGGGGTCTTCAGTATGTGCTATCCTCGGCCCCCATGGACACAAAGATGTCATCTCCGCCCGAGCGCACCGGCTTCAGCCGCGAGATCGTCGCCGCCGACCTCAGGGACGGACGGCACGAGGCCGTGGTCACGCGCTTCCCCCCTGAGCCCAACGGCTACCTCCACATCGGTCACGCCAAGTCGATCTGCCTGAACTTCGGCGTCGCACGCGAGTTCGGCGGCCGGTGTCATCTGCGCTTCGATGACACCAACCCGATGAAGGAGGAGCAGGAGTACATCGACTCGATCGAGACCGACGTGCGTTGGCTCGGGTTCGACTGGGGAGAGCACCTGTACTTCGCGTCGGACTACTTCGAGCAGCTCCACGAGTGGGCCGTGCATCTCATCGAAGCTGGCAAGGCGTACGTGGACGATCTGTCCGCCGAGGCGATCCGCGAGCATCGCGGAACGCTCACCCGTCCCGGCAGCGACAGCCCGTGGCGCGAGCGTTCGATCGAGGAGAACCTCGACATGTTCGCGCGTATGCGAGCCGGCGAGTTCCCGAACGGGTCGCGTGTTCTCCGCGCCAAGATCGACATGGCCTCACCCAACATCAACCTGCGCGACCCGGTCCTGTACCGGATCCTGCACGCCGAGCACCCACGCACGGGAGACGCCTGGTGCATCTACCCGACCTACGACTTCGCCCACGGGCAGTCGGATGCCATCGAGGGCATCACCCACTCGATCTGCACACTCGAGTTCCAGGATCACCGGCCGCTGTACGACTGGCTGATCGAGAACCTGCCGGTGCCCTCGCGCCCGCGGCAGTACGAGTTCGCCCGCCTCAACCTGACCCACACCGTCCTGTCCAAGCGCGTGCTGCTCACCCTCGTCAACGAGGGGCACGTTCGCGGTTGGGACGACCCGCGCATGCCCACCCTGTCCGGTCTGCGCCGCCGTGGCTTCCCCGCCGAGGGGATCCGCGACTTGGCCGACATGATCGGCGTGGCCAGAGCTGACAGCGTGGTCGAGATCGAGATGCTCGAGCATGCGGCACGCGACGTGTTGAACGCGCAGGCTCTTCGCCGCTTCGCGGTTCTCGACCCGGTGAAGGTCGTCCTCGAAAACTATCCCGAGGGACAGGTCGAGGAGGTGGACGTGGCCAACAACCCCGAGGACCCCTCGGCCGGTAATCGTCAGGTCCCGTTCTCCCGCGAGTTGTGGATCGAGCGAGACGACTTCATGGAAGACCCCCCGAAGAAGTTCTTCCGGCTCGCGCCGGGTCGCGAGGTCAGGTTGCGCTCCGCGTACTTCGTCACCTGCACGGACGTCATCAAAGACGACGCCGGCAGGATCGTCGAGCTCAGATGCACCTACGACCCTGACACGCGCGGCGGGGCATCCCCCGACGGGCGTCGCCCGAAAGCGACTCTCCACTGGGTGTCCGCCGCCCACGCCGTTCCCGCCGAGGTTCGCCTGTACGACCACCTCTTCAGCCCTCCCTTCCCCGGGGCCGAAGGTCGCGACCTGTTCGGCGACCTCAATCCCGATTCGGAGACGGTGCGGCGGGGGTGCTTCATCGAGCAGTCTCTCAGCGATGTACCGATTGGCCGTACGGTGCAGTTCGAGCGGCTCGGCTACTTCTGTCCCGATCCCGACTCGGCGCCCGGCGCGCTCGTGTTCAACCGCACGCTGACGCTCAAGGACACGTGGGCGAGGCTCCAGGCACACGCGGCACCCGGCAGCGTCTGATTCTCCCACGTGTGTCAGCCGCGGTCGGCCCGTCGTGAGGCTACAGGTCCGATGCCGTACATGGCGCGCTACCTGCTAGAATGATTCCGGGAGCGGGCCGGGCGGCCGCGCGGGTCTCTTGTTAGACCCGTGAGGAAAGTCCGGACTCCACAGGGCAGGGTGCCTGCTAACGGCAGGGCGGCGCGAGCCGACGGAAAGTGCCACAGAAAAGAAGACTCCGGACCAACGGGTCCGGAAAAGCTGAAACGGTGCGGTAAGAGCGCACCAGCGTCACGGTAACGTGGCGGCTTGGCAAACCCCACCTGGAGCAAGGGCGAATAGGAGCGATCAAGGCCGGCCCGGCCGACGCTCGGGTTAGCCCGCGTGAGGCCGACGGCGACGTCGGTCCCAGATAGATGGTCGTCCACGACAGAATCCGGCTTACAGGCCCGCTCCCACTACCTCGCAGCGAACGCTCAGGCGGAGACCCTCTCGCGCACGGCGCCGACGAGTGCGCTGGCCGATGGAGAGCCGATCCGCACGTACTCACCGCCTGCGGCGCGTGCGAGTTCTCGGGCGCTCGCGCCGCTTCCCAGTCCTGACGTGTCGATCACGAGTGTGTGGATGGCTGCGTCCTTGAGTCGGGCGGCTGCGCTGCGCGCGTCTTCGCTACCAAGGCCATCGCCGATACCGACGTTCGCCTTGCCGTCGGTGAGCAACACGAGCCAGGGAACGATGCTGTCGTCCCGCCTGGCCTCGGCGGCGAGGACCTCGAGCGACTTCAGGATGCCGTGCGCCACCGGCGTGGCGCCGCCCGTGGGAAGCGTCCGAAGCTTGAGCTGCGCGAGCTCGACACTTGCGGTGGGCTGGAGCACGACCTCGGCAGCCTCACCGCGAAACGCGACAAGGCCGACGCGGTCGCGCCGCTGGTAGGCGTCTACGAGCAGTTCAAAGACGGCCGCTTTGGCAGCCTCCATGCGGTTTGCGGCCCCCATCGAGCCGCTGGCATCCACACAGAAGACGATCGAGGCGCCGACCCGACGCTTGCGGACCTTGGTCCTGATATCGGCGGGCTCGATGTTGATGGCGAGGTCACCCGAGCGCGAACGCTGCATTGGCGCAGCCGCACGGATCGTGGCGTCCAGTGCGAGGTCGACCGGCGCACCGGCGCGTGCAGGCTCGGCGGTGACATACCGGCCGGTGCGATCGTCGGTGGTGGTCTCCTGGCGACGGCCTGCCCGGGAGCGACGCATGCGGTCCATGCCGGCCACAAGTTCGGCTGCAACGTCGGCGGCCGTGGCAGGGTCCGCGGACACCGGTTCGGCGCTGACCTCGGCACGCGCCGCGTAACCGTCACCCGGCTCGGGACGGGGGGCTGACTCCTCGCGACCCTCCGACTCGGATGGGCCTCCGGCGGTGATGGCGCGCTCGAGACGCTCCGCATCGAAGGACTGGTCCGCGAAGGGCGTCTTGCGCATACGATGCGCGAGCACCATCGGGGCGATGGCGCGGATGTCGGCGGGAGTGACTTCACGCCTGCCCGAGAGTACAGCGAATGCGGCGGCCGCCCGGCCCATGACGAGATCGGCGCGGTGACCGTCCACACCCATCGAAGAGCAGACCGAAGCGATCAGGAACAGCAGGTCGTCGTCCAGTTCCACGTCCGGGAGAACGTGTATAGCGTGGGCAAGGCGTTCGCGAAGGGAGTCTTGCTCCGAGCGCCAGGCGCGCTCGAAGCCGGCCGGATCGTCCTCGAACATTCGACGCCGTTTGAGGACCTCGACCCGCGCTGTCGGGTCCGCGATCCCCTCGACATCGACGCACAGACCGAAGCGATCGAGGAGCTGGGGACGGACATCGCCTTCCTCGGGATTCATCGTTCCGACGAGTACGAAACGGGCGGGGTGCTCGAAACGGACGCCCTCGCGCTCGACGATGTTCGTGCCGCTGGCGGCCGCGTCGAGCAGCGTGTCGACGAGATGGTCGTCGAGCAGATTGACCTCGTCGACGTAGAGCAGCCCCCTGTTGGCATCGGCGAGCAGGCCCGCATCGAAACGGCGCTCGCCGTGTTTGAGTGCGGCCTCGAGGTCGATGGTGCCCACGACCCTGTCCTCGGTGGCCGAGATAGGCAGATCGACGATCCTCGGCCGCCGACGCTCACGGGGGAGAGCGCCATCGCCGCGCCGTTCGGTGCACTCCGGACACAGCCCTGCCGTGTCCGCCGGGTCGCATGAGAAGCGGCAGCCGTCCACGACGAGGATCTCGGGGAGGACCCAGGCAAGTCCACGGACCGCTGTTGACTTGGCGGTCCCCTTCTCGCCCCTGATGAGCACGCCGCCGACCCGGGGGTCGACCGCATTGATCAGCAGCGCGGTCTTGAGCGCGTCCTGACCCACCACGGCGCTGAACGGATACGTGGAAGCGTCCTTCCGTGCCATGCGTCCCCTCTACAACAGCGACGGCCCATCTACACTATATGGTAGACGGGCCGTCGCTGTCATCAAGAAGTTGTGGTTAGTCGGACTTCCACTGGAACGAGCCGCACTCCTTCGGGCTGGACTCTCCGACCTTCGGGCAGGTGTTGACGTACACACAGTCGTCGCAGGTGTACTCGCCGAGGTCGAGATCGCCGGCCGGAACGTATGCGATGACCTCTTCAGGTGATGTGACCGGACCAGAGGCGGGCTCCTCGGGAACGGGATCCGTCGTCGGCGCGTCTTCCGTGATCGCCGGCGCGATCATCGGCGCCTCGGGCGCATCGTCGTAGTCGCCGAGGATGACCGGCTTGGGGAGGAACGCGTCCTCGCCCTCGACCGCCGTTGTGACGATCAGTGACGAGTGTTCGTCCGATGCGTCGCCGAGTGATGCGAACAGTGCATCCTCGTCGTCTGAGGGTTCCGGTGCAGCAGGAGCGGGCTCCGCAGTGACGCCGAGCGGCTCGGCGATGCCGGTGACCGGCCCATGGTCGACGTCGTCGACCGGCGCCGGCTCCTGCTCGGGCTCATCGGCGGACACCTCTGCCGTGTCGTCGGCCGCGACTCTCGACCACGGCCATGACTCCTCGATGTCCTCGGCGGGTGCTTCGATCGGAGTCTCGAGGCCTGCGGGCTCGTCGGGTTCGTCGAGCTCGACGTCGTCGATGGCGTCGGGGGCGACGACGCCTTCGGACTCGAGCGATGCGGTCGCGCGCCTGAGCGCGCTTTCGAGATCGTCGAACATGCCGGGAGCGACATCCTCTTCGGCAGCGGGCGGCGCAGGCGTCACCTCGGCGTTCCAGGCTTCTACGACTTCCTCGGCGTCAGCGATCGTGGGAAGCTCCTCCCCGGCCTCTGCCAGGACCGTCGCGAGCAACTCGTCGTCGCTGAGCGTGGTGTACAGCGTCTCCTCGGTGTCGTCGGGTTCCACGGAGACGGGCTCCGGAACGGGAGTCTCCCACGAACCTGACGTGAGCTTCGGTGCGCTCGGAACGGGCATGACCAGGACAGGCACGGCAAGCGCAAGGTCGGCGACGAACACCTCACCGGCGATCATGGCGGTCCCGTCGGCGACCGACTCTGTGAGCGCGGTCAGAGCCGCGGATCGATCGGGGAACGCGTCTGCCAGGAGCATGCGGAGCGTGCCGTCCGTTGGATCGCGCTCCACTACGAAGAATGACATGTGGACACCTCACCTAGCCGGGGCGAACTCCTTACCGTGCAACAACATCATATGCTACGGGCGCGGTCGGTGACGGACAACACAGAAGCGGGTTTCCCGTCGACGCGTGGTAGGATTGTGCATCGGGCTGAACACGGAAGCAGCATGCTGGGACAGACACCCTTGCGGACCGGTACGTTCGTCACGGTCGATATCGAGACGACAGGCGGACGACCCGGAGCGAGCGAGATCATCGAGATCGGCGCCGTGCGCATCGAGGCCGGTCGGGTGACCGGCCAGTTCTCGACGCTGGTACGCTCCAACGAGGCCGTTCCCGGCGCGATCCGCGAGCTCACGGGCATCACGGACGACCTTCTCGCCGACGCGCCCGGCGTGTCCGACGCGGTCAGCGACTTCGCGGACTTTGCCGACGGAGCCGTCCTGATCGCACACAACCACCGTTTCGATCTCGGTTTCCTCGACTACGAAGCCGAGCGATGGCTCGGGTCGCCCTTCCCTCGCCCGGTGCTCGACACCCTTTCCCTCGCCCGCCGCCTGATGCCGGGGCTCTCCCACTACAACCTGCGCGCACTGGCTGCCGCATGCGACGCGTCGGCGGTACCCGTTCACCGTGCACTCCCCGACGCCAGCGCGACGGCCGAGGTGTTTCTCTCGATGCTCGACGATCTCAGCGCGCACGGCGTCGTGACGGCTGCCGATGCCGCCGTGCTGTGCGGGCTGGCGCGCAGAGGCGACCTCTCGCGCAAGCTCACGCTTGCCACACACTTCCCCGACGGCCCGGGGCTGTACCTCTTCCGCGATCCGGCAGGCCAGGTTGTGTACGTCGGCCGGGCCAAGGACCTGCGGACGCGAGTGCGGAGTCACTTCTACGGACCCGCCGAGCCCGACGGCCCCACGCATGCCGGACAGGCGGCAAGTATCGATCACATCCCGTGCACGTCGCGGCTGGACTCCCTGCTGCTCGAGAGCCGGTTTCTCGACCGCTATGATCCGCAGTTCAACCGCAATCGCCACCAACTGAAGTCACCGATCTACCTCCACATCGACCCCTCGACCGAGTACCCCGTCTTCCGGGTCACACGGCGTCGGCTTCGCTCGGGCGTCCTCTTCGGCCCGGTCTCCAACGAATGGGCCGCGCAGACCCTCTCGGCGGCGGTGTCGGGTCATTTCCGGCTGCGCCGGTGCACCAGGCCCGCAAGCGAGTGCGCTCGCAGGCAGTGCCCGAAGCGCCGGGAGGGGCTGTGCGTCAGCGCCGACTCAGCCGGGCAACCGGCCGACTACTCCGAGCGGGTGGCCGAGGCGATCGCCATCTTCAACGGCGGCGGCGATACGTTCCGGGAAGCGCTGCATCGGCGACGCGAGTCGGCAGCCGCGGACGAGCGGTACGAAGAAGCGATCCGCTTCCGGGATGCGGTGCGTGCGCTCGACCGCACGCTTGCCGCCCTCGGAACGGCGGCCAGAGCGACGCGCGAGCGACTCGTGGTGGTCGTCGAGGGCGATGAGATCGGCGTTGTGGCGCACGTGATCGTGCAGGGATGGCTCCACACGACGCTCAGGTTCTCCCGGGAGCAGGTCGCCGGTGATGCCGCGTCACTGCCGCTCCAGCGTGCCCTGGTGCGGGCGGCACAGCGAGCGTCACGCTCGCTGGCGATCACGCCGCGGCGGCTGCGAGACATGATCATCATCGAGGCGTATCGTCAGGAGAACGCGCCTGCCGCGGTAGCGGTTGGCGACGATCCGGCAGCCGCGGTCCGGGCTGTCGAGTCGCTCATGCGCCGGGTGACGCGAGTTCCGCGCAAGCGTCACGGAGCCGCTTCAGCCGAGTGATGTTCTCGGCGTCCTTGACCGGTACGTCTCCCGGCATCTCGATGATGACGGGGATACCGGTAAGCGCGGGCTGGTCGAACATCGCGGCAAATCCCGCGTAGCCGATCGTCCCGTCGCCGATCCATGCATGCCGGTCACGGTGCTCCCCCGCCGGGAACGCACAGTCGTTGGCGTGGATCGCCTCGATCGGCATGGCGCAGCACTGCTCGAACTCCTCGATGAGCGAGCGCCACACATCGCCGCGCGACATATCGTACCCGGCGGCGTGTGCGTGGCACGTGTCCAGACAGACACCCACACGCCCCGCGGACAGGTCAAGCATCTCGAGGACCGCCCCGAGCTCACCGGGCCCGTCACCAAAGGTGCTCCCTGCGGCCGCGGTGTTCTCGAGCAGGAGACGTGGGCCATCGGCCGGCGCGTGCGCCAACGCGAGATCGATGGCCGAAGCGATGCGCTGCGGCGTACGTGCCGGATGGCTGCGGTGGACGGTGCCGAGGTGGGTCACGACCGCGTCGGCACCGAGTGCGGCCGCTCGGGCCATCTCGTCGGCGAGCGCGGTCCACGACTTCTCCCACAAGATGTCATCGTCGCTACCGAGGTTGATGAGGTACGCGGTGTGGACGCGTACGGGCCCCATCGCATGGACGCGGATCGCGTCGCGGAAGGCGCCGGCCACCTCGGCTCGCAGTGGGCGCGCGGCCCACTGGCGCGGACTCTTGGCGAAGATCTGCAGGCACTCGCATCCTACCGATGCTGCATATGCCACCGCGGTGTCGTAACCGCCAGCCACGCCGACGTGTGCGCCGATGAGCATCCAACCACCTCCGGGTGTCCAGTCTACCGTTCGGTCCGCGGGCCTCCTACACTCCGTGTATGGAGACCTCACTGCCCGCGTGGACAGGTCGCGCGATACTACACATGGACATGGACGCGTTCTTCGCGTCCGCCGAGCAGCTCGACCACCCCGAGTGGCGTGGGCTGCCGGTCATCGTCGGTGGGTCGGCCACGGGTAGAGGCGTCGTTTCGACCGCTTCGTACGAGGCGCGCCGCTTTGGGATCCACTCGGCGATGTCATCAGCGCAGGCGGCGCGGTTGTGTCCCGACGCTATCTGGGCCAAGCCGCGCTTCGAGCGGTACCACGAGCTGGCCCGCGCGGTCATGGAGATCCTGACGTCGTTCACACCACGTGTGCAGCAGGTCTCCATCGATGAGGCGTACCTCGACGTGACGCCCGCCGGTCATGCCGACACCCATCCAGTGGAGATCGCGCGCTCGATCCGCACGCGAGTCGATGCGCTCGGGCTCTCCTGCTCTCTCGGAGTCGCTACGTCCAGGACGGTCGCGAAGATCGCGTCGGACCACGACAAGCCGCACGGGATCACCGTCGTCTGGCCGGGCGAGGAGGCCGGGTTTCTCGCTCCGCTACCGGCGCGTGCGCTTCCGGGCGTCGGTGCGGCCACTGCAACCCGGCTGCGGGGGGCCGGGATCAGGACGCTCGGGGACCTCGCAGGACTCGATCTCGTGAGCGCGGCGGCGCTTCTTGGCTCCGCGGGGCCGGACCTGGTGCACAGGGCCGGAGGCCTCGACGATCGGGCGGTCGGCGAGGATCGCGCTGTGAAGTCTGTCTCGCACGAGCACACGTTCTCGACCGATATCAGGGAGCTTCCCGAGGTTGAGGCGGTGATGCGCGACCTCGTGGAGCGCGTTGCCGCGCGGCTGCGTCGCAAGGGACTCGCCGGGCGAACGCTCACGGTGAAGGTTCGGCACGCGGACTTCTCCACGCGGACCGCGAGCAAGACGCTCGACGCGCCGACCGACCTCGATACCGACATGCTGCCCACCGCGCGTGCGCTCGTCCGCACGGTCTGGACCCCGGGAGCCGGACTGCGACTTCTCGGCTTCGGGGTGTCCGGTTTTAGCGCCGCCGAGGAGCAGCTCGGTCTGTTCGATGAGACGCCCACGGAGCAACGGCGACGCGCACGCTCGCTCGTCGAGAGCATCGATCGCGTGAAGGAGCGCTTCGGAGATGACGCGATCGGCTTCCGTGGCGCGGAGCCGGAGCGGGATGGACCGGACTCAGACGACTAGGATGCGACGTCTTCCATGTCCTCGTCCGGGGCCCCCGCGCCCGGTCGCGTGGGTCCCAGCGGGCCGACACCCACGCCACGCCGCAGGCGCACCTGCTGCCGCCCTTCGTCACGCACGACGTATGGTTCGATTCGGTCTGCGATCAGCGCGATGCCGCGCTCGCAGTTGTTCTGCAGCACGCCTTCCACAAGGTATGCGCGGTTCTTCACGATCACGTCGCCGTATCGGTTGAGTGCATCCTCGAAGACCACCACGTCGATGAGGCCGGTGGGGTCTTCCATCGTGAGGAAGCACGTCCGCTTTCCCGAGCGCGTCCGAGGCGTCTGCGCGCGCTCCCGCACACCGCACACACGGATGCGCGCACGGTCCTCGCACGCGGGCAGGTCGCGCGCCCAGGTGACGCCACGGCGCTTGAGATCGGCGCGCGCGAGTGAGAGCGGATGCGCGGTGATGGCCAGGCCGAGGCACTCGAGCTCGGATGAGAGCCGCATCGCGGGCGTCCAGCCCGAGACGTGACCGGTGTCGACAGGCTCCCGCGCACACGCAGGTGCGATCAGCAGCGTGTCGTCACCGGCCACGCCCTGCCTGGCGATGACCGCCTTGAGCTCCGGCAACAACGCGAGCATCTCGTCGCGCGTGGGAGGTCTGTCGGCATCGGTCACCCCCAGGCCGTCGAGAGCCCCGACGCGTATGAGGCTCCGTGCGGCCGGCTCTTCGGCGCGCGTCCGCTTGAGGAAGTCGGCGAGGTCGGAAAACGGGCGGACCACCCGCTCGGCTGCCATGACTTCCGACAGGCGCGAGGTCATGTGGAGCAGGCTCCCGAGGCCGACGCGAACCGCGCCCCCGTCCTGCTCCACACGAAACTCCGCCGAAGAGGCGTTGATGTGCGGCGGCAACACGGCGATGCCGTGGCGCCGCACATCGTCGAGCACGAGCCGCGGGCTGTAGAAGCCCATCGGCTCGTTGTTCAAGATCGAAGCCGCGAACTCGGCCGGGTAGTAGGTCTTGAGCCACGCACTGGCATAGGAGACGACCGCGAAGCATGCCGCGTGCGCCTTACAAAAGCCGTACGCGGCGAATCCCTCAAGCTGTCGGAAGACCTCGTCGGCGACCGCATGCGCTACGCCAAGTCCGGACGCCCGCTCCAGAAAATGCTCACGGATGCGTCCCATCGCCTCACGGCTGCGTCCTTTGGTCATCGCGCGCCGCAAGGAGTCGGCCTCTGCTAGCGTGAAGCCCGCGACGGCCTTGGCCACCTGGAGCACCTGCTCCTGGTAGACGATCACGCCGTAACTGGAGCGCAGGATCTCACCCATCGCCGGGTGTGGGACGGTTACCGGCTCGAGACCGTGCCTGCGGCGGATGAATGGCACGATCATCTCGGCCTCGAGCGGACCGGGGCGAAAGAGCGAGATCGCGGCGATGATGTCCTCGAAGTCGCGCTCTTTCAGGCGCAGCGCAAGGTTGCGCTGACCGCTGCTCTCGAGTTGGAACATCCCCACCGTGTCGGCCGAGGCGATCGTCTGGTACACGCGCGGATCGTCGTGCGGCAGATAGAACGGCTCGGGGACCGCGTCCTCGCCCACGCGCTTGCGTGCGAGCGCCACCGTATCGGAGATGGCCGAGTGCATCCGCAAGCCTAGGATGTCCATCTTCACGAGGCCGAGCGCCTCTATATCGTCCTTGTCGTACTGGGAGACCACCACGCCCTTGGCAGCCCACTGGAGCGGCATCCAGCTCTCGATGGGCTCGCGCGTGATGATGAAGCCGCCGAGGTGCGTGCCGAGGTGCATAGGCGTGTGGTCGAGTTCGCTCGCAAGTTCCACGAGCAGTGCATGCTCCGGACGCAGGAGCGGGTGGTCCCGGCACTCGGGGTACGTTGCGAGCACCTCGGGCAGACGGTGAGAGCTCACCCACGGCAGGTAGCGCGAGAAGGCATTGACCTCGTCGATCCCATGTCCGAGCGCCCGTGCCGCCGTGCGTACTGCACTTCTCGCGGTCATCGTGTTCACGGTGGCAACCATCGCTACGTGCTCGTGGCCGAAGCGGTCGTAGATGTAGGCGATCACCTCGTCACGACGGCGCGAGTCGAAGTCCACGTCGATGTCGGGCATCTGGCGTCGCTCGGGGTTCAGGAACCGCTCGAAGAGCAGGTCGTGCGCGATGGGGTCCGCATCCGTGATGCCGAGGACGTACGTGACGATCGAGTCGCCCGCACTCCCCCGCCCGCTGCAGCGGATGTCGCACGACTTTGCGAAATCGACTATGTCTTTCACGGTGAGGAAGTACTCGGGAAAGCCGAGGTCCTGTATCACCGAGAGCTCGTACTGCAACCGTCGTACCGCCTCGGGCGTGACCGGCCGGTACTGCTGCTCGAGTCCGCGCCACGCGGCCTTGGAGAGGACCGAGTACGCGGTCTCCCCCGGAGGCACATCGGCTGCCGGGAAGTGGAACGAGCCTAAGCCGAGATCGAGGGTGCACCGCTCGGCGATCTCAAGCGTGGCGTCGCATGCCTGCGGGGCATCGGCGAAGAGCCGCCGCATCTCGCCGGCTGACTTGAGCCACAACTCGGCGTTGGGCCGGTCGTAGGGGCCCGGCAGCGTGGTGCGCGCACCGGCCGACGCGAGCACGTCATGTAAGCGGAAGTCGCGCCGCTTGGCATAGTGGACGTTGTTGGTGGCCACCACCGGCAATCCGCATCGGTTTGCGAGCGCGACGAGCCCGGCGACATAGCGCGGGCTGTCCGGCGTCATGAGGTGCATGAGCTCTACGAAAAAGTCGCCGGGCGCAAAGCAACGCGCCAGGCGCCGGAGCGCCCGCTCGCCGCGTGTCCCGAGCCCGGCAAGTACGGCTGCCCCCGTCTCGCCACACGGGCACCCCGACAGGCCGATAAGCCCTTCGCTGCACCGCTCGAGATCGGCGAGCGTGACGATCGAAGGCTCGTCACCTGCGCGCACGTGCGTGCGAGCGAGCAGCCGACAGAGGTTGCGGTAGCCACGCAGGTCCCGAGCGAGGAGCGTGAGGTGGAAGCCGGCACCCGCCGCACGACCAAAGCCGACGGGCGCGGGGCGCGCGAGGCGCATGCGCGGTGGTAGATCACCCTCGTCACCCTCGGTTCCCGCGGCCTCGATCACGATCTCGGCGCCGACGATCGGCTTCACGCCGGCGGCGAGCGCCGCCCGGTAGAAGCGGATCGCGCCGTAGAGCCCCTGGTGGTCCGTGAGTGCGAGCGCGTCCATACCGCAGGCTGCGGCCCGCGCGAGAAGCGTATCGGGTGAGGCGACACCGTCCATGAAGCTGAAGTGCGAATGTACGTGCAGATGTACGAAGCCGCTCATGGCGCGCCTAATCGACGATGCCGATGAGCAGCCACCGGTCCGCGGCGCGGTCGTATGCGAGATCGTACAGACCGCCACGTGCGAGCACGCGGAAGCAGCGGCGGCTCAGACGGCGACGCGGGTCCCACCACGAACGCTCAACCGCCCACGACTGCACGATCGCGTCGACCGGATGCCGTCGTCCGTCAAGCGTGAACGATCGCGGAGCAGCCCGCAGGCCGTCCCACACGACCTCGATATCGCGTTCACGTTGCTTACCAGCGACGCCTGAAGTGATCGCTGCCATCTCCGAAGCACGCACGATCCACGGGCTCTGAAGCAGTTCTACGATCACTGGCACCCGTGTGTCGGCGGCAGTGAACAGGTCGAGCGGTTTGCCCGTGATGCGAGGATCGAATACCTTGATCGCGCGATTCCGGCCCATGGGAGACGTCCTTTGAGGGAGGGAGACCGGGTGCGGAAAGGAGCTTCAGGGGTCCACACCCGGCCACGTCCAGTATATCGAACGTATGTTCGGTATACAAGACGCCTCTGACACGAAAGACGTCTCGGGAACGATGAGCGTCCGGTGGCAGACGACGTGTCGCCGTAGCTCCCCTACTGCATGCCGAGCAGAGGAAGCACTCGAGCGACGATGCCGCCGGCCACGAGCGCCAGCACGACGCTTGCGCCCACGACCGCAAGCGCCCGGGATGGTCCGTGCCGCTTCCAGAACACAGCCACCGACGAGATGCATGGCAGCGCGATCGCGTTCACGAGCGCGTACACCACGATCGATGAGGGGCTCATGAGGTCCATCAACCCGGCGCCTCCGAAGCTCGCTGTAGCCACGGCAAGCGCGACGAGCAGTTGGAGTGAAAGCTCTTTGCGCAACATCCCGACGATGAGCGTCAGCCCTGCGACCGCGGGCAGACCCAGCCACTCCTCGACCACGGGAGCAAGCGGGGCGCTCAGGTAGACGAGCCACCCGCTCTCGTACAGGCCGCCCAACACGAGGCTACCCACGATCACGATGGGCGTGGCGATGAACAGGAACTCCCGGAACTGGGTCCACGCCTTGCCCGCGACCCGGGCCAGAGACGGCCGCCTGAACGGGAACATCTCCATGACGAGGCCGCGGGAGCGCCCCGGGAGCACTCTTTGGAGCGTGAGTCCTATCGCAAGCCACTGGGCGAACACGATCGCCATGACGAGCGCCGCAGGTTGCCAGCCGACGTAGTGTCCGACCGCGCCGAGGATGACCGCCGTCCGGGCGCTACACGGGATGAACAGGACGAGGGTCGATGCAATGAGACGCTCGCGCCTGGTCGGCAGATCCTGGGCCGCAACGAGCGCGGGCACGTTGCAGCCGGCCGCCGCCACCAGCGGCACGACGGCTCTGCCATGGAGCCCGAGCCGGTGCATCGCGCGATCGGTGAGGAACGCGAGCGAGTTGAGATACCCCGTGTCCTCGAGCAAGCCGAGCAGGAAATAGAACGTGAGGATGTACGGCAGCCCGATGGCAAGCGAGGCCTCGATCCCCGCGTCGAAGCCCCAGAGGAGGACTCTGCTGGTGATTCCGTGGCCCACGAGCGACGTGATCACACTCGTGATGCCCGGCGATGCGAACGTCTCCCACAGACCGGAGAACGCTCCTGCCAGGAACTCACCGACAAAGAAGAGGAAACCGAAGATCCCCACAGCCACCAAGACGACCAGCGGCACTCCCGTCCAGGGCCAGGTGGTGAGCGACCACAGGTCTTTCGGGAGGCGACCGGAAGGCTCCTGTCGTGTGACGGCCGCCTGCCCGGCGGTGCCGGCGAGGCCGTGCCGCTCGCGCGCGAGACGCATCGCAGCGCTCTCACCGTAGTGCTCGGCTATGGCCGACCGGACATCGGCCGCCGTCCGCCTGACGTGTTCCGAGAGCGAGCCGGCCACCTCATGCGCCGGATCGAGGAGTTCGAGTGCGGTCGCCCTGGCGCCGAGTCCGCCTGGCAGGCATGGCTCAGCGGCGCACGCCGTGATGAGCGGTGCGATGAAGCCCTCGAAGTCCGGACCGTAGTGAATCGGTGCGGGCGAGCCTGCCGCGGCCTCACGTCGCGCAGCGACAACGACGTCGGCCACCCCGATCCCGCGCGTGGCCACGGTCTCGACCGCCGGGACATCGAGCTGCCTGGTCAGTGTCGCCATGTCGACCGCGATGCCCGCGCGCCTGGCTTCGTCCGCGAGGTTGACGGCGAGGACCACGCGGAATCCCAGGTCGATGATCTCCAGTGCGAGGTAGAGCGTCCGTCCGAGGTTCATCGGATCGACCACCACGACTACCACATCGGGCGCCAGATCGGTCAGTGCGCGCCGGGCGATGCGCTCCTCTTCGGACTGACCGCCGAGGCCGTACGAACCGGGCAGATCGATCACGCCAACGATCCCGTCCGGGGTGCGGGCGGAGGCCACCGAGACCTCCCGCGTCGTTCCGGGGTAGTGCGCCGTGGATACGCCGAGACCGGTCAGTGTGTTGAACAGCGTCGACTTGCCGACGTTGGGATTTCCCGCAAGCGCGATGACAAGATCGCCCTCAGGGCGTGCGATCGGTGCGGCGGCCGGTCCGTCACACGAACGGCTCACGTGCGGCTCCCGCGCTTGCGGCGCCGGGTGGACTGTGTGGACTGGCTGACCACGATCTTCTCGGCCACGTCACGCCCGAGCGCATAGCGCGCGTCACCGACTTCGACGAGAAGCGGACCTTTGAACGGCGCGATGTCGCAGACGCGGACCGCCGTGCCAGGGAACATGCCGAGTGACGCGAGATACGACAGCAGCTCGCCATCCTCGTCCTCGACGCGCACGATCTCGACCGTGGCGCCGGAGCCGCTCTCACACAGCGGGGCGCCCTCCTGTGCGGCAACGGTACCGTCGGCTCGCGGTATCGGGTGACCGTGCGGACACACGGCCGGGTTCTCGAGGAACGTCTCCAGCGCCTCCTGGACCCTCGGGGAGAGCGCGTGCTCGAGCTGGCATGCCTCGTCATGCACCTCATCCCACGGAAGCCCGAGGGCATCGACAAGGAAGCGCTCGGCCAGCCGGTGCCTACGGACGATGTCGAGCGCTGCCTGACGCCCGTCGGGCGTGAGGGTCACGCCGCCATCGGGGCGTTCGATGAGTCCGGCGGTCTTGAGCCTCCTGAGTGTTGCGGTGACGGTCGGT
>JAXMLJ010000056.1:0-3219 GCA_034368805.1 Coriobacteriia bacterium | reverse complement strand
GTCGGCCGATCTCCGCCATGATATCGGCGGGGACCGCGCCCGGGAGCGTCAGCAGAAGCGGGCAGTCGAGCGCGCCGGCGAGCGCGCTTGCCGACAGCGCATCGGGGAAGTCCTCACCCGTCGCTATGACGACGTTGCCCGATGTCACGAAGTACCGTTCCGAAACGAGTGCTGACGTCTCGTAGCGGTTGTCGCCGGCGATCCGTAAGGCGTCTAGCGGCGCGACGGACAGTCCGGCGCGCGGCTCGCCCACATCGCGTCCGTAGACGACGCTGTGTCCGAACACATCCGGTGACGTCTCGTTGTCAGCGGTCATCGCGACGTCCTGATAGCCGGGCGTCTCCGGTCCCCACCACGCAAGGATGTTCTCGTTGCCCGAGCGGTCGTCCTGCCATGCGAGCAGGTCGCCGAAGACCGCGGGTGAGCGCTGGGTTGACGGGTGGTTCGTAACGATGTCTTTGAGACCCGAGCGGGTGTTAGCGGCCCAGATGTCCTTGTTGTCGGGTGTGCCGACCGGGTACTGCGACCACGCGAGGTTGTCACCGTGCATCGAGGGTGAGTCGGGGTCGATGACGGCGGCAGCAACCCACGCGAGATTGTGAACGACGGTCTCATCGCCCGTCTCGAGGTCGTAGACGTATATGCCGTCGTAAGCTGCGCGCTTCCCGCTGTCGAACCAGCAGACGCGTCCGCGATCCACCGAGACGCCGTTCGGCAGGTTGGTGTCGGGTACCGTGCCCATGGAGTTGTGCTCGATGTCGTACCAGCGGATCTGGCGGCCGACTCCTATGCCGTCGACCCAGACGATGAAGTTGCCGTCGATCTTGACGCCCACATCGTCTTTGGTGTCGTTGGTTATCTTGCGGGGTGCTACGAGGTCGGCGCGGTCGTCGTACCACACCTCACCGTCTGCCTCGGCATGGTCGATCCAGGCCACGCGGCTGCCGTGGATCGCAGGCTGCTCCTGGTCGTCGCCGTCCCCGTAGCCGATCGGCACATCCACGCCGGTCTGCCGGTCGTACACCACGATGTCGGAGTCGCCTGGCACGCCGAACGGGTCGCGCTCGGCCACCACATAGCGGCCACCGATCTGCGGGTTCGTGAAGGCGTAGCCCGGCTGGTTCATGAGCACCGACCCGGTGAACAGAAGTGCCCCGCTCGCCGGATACACCACCCCCATCGCGAGCACCAGCCCCAACACGATCGAAATGAAGATGACCCGGCGCGCGCGACGCATGCTGACCACTCTCCCCCCGACAGCGGTTCTCTAGAGGGGTGTGTACCCGCCGAGGCGCTACTCGTACGTGCCGAGCGAGCGGGACAGCCCTCGGCCGACGATAGCACTATTGAGCTGATCGCACAGACTGGTCCGCGTGTAGCGTCCCGGCGGCATCCCGCCGACGATCTCCATCATCGCGGCTGGCAGGTCGAACGTCTCGGCTCGGACGATCGCGTCGATCTGGTCCACGGACCGCCGATCACGGAACAGCGCGTCGAGCCATCTGGAAATCTGTTCGCGGTCGTCTTCCACGGGGCTCCAGAGTCGTCGGGGTCCCGCCAGTGTACGACTACTCCCCGCCGTCGGCGAACTCGTCGGCGAGCAGGTCCATGAGCAGGTTGTCGTGCCAGGTGCCGTCCGGCCCGCGTTCGTACGCTCGCATGATACCGACCGGCCTGAAGCCGACCTTCTCGTACACGTGGATCGCCCGGCTGTTCTCGGCCGCAGGGTCGATCGAGATCCTGTGGTGTCCGCGCGTCTCGATGAGGTAGCGGATGAGTGCGCGGAGCGCATTCGTGCCCAGCCCGCGCCCCTGATGCGCTCCGTCGAGCGCGAGGTCGATGCTCGCCTGCTTGTAGTCAGGATCGGGGACCTCTTCGAACTGGATGAGACCGACCACGCCGCCGCCGGTCTCGATGAGGTACGTGTACGTCCAGGCGAGGTCGAAGAAGTCGCGCTCGATCCTGGCATCGTCGTAGACGCCCCACCAGGGGATCACCGCGGGGTCGGCCAGCAGCGTGCGCAGTGTCGGCGTATCGTCTCGCTTGAGAGGCCGCAGCGTGACGCGAGGCCCGGTCAGTGTCGGAAGGCCCTGATCGAAGTCCATGCGGTCCTCCGTTTGTGTCGAAGCGCGGCGTACGGGTACGATTCTATCCCCGTATGCCTCTGGAGGGAGCGGTCGTGAAGCACGTCATCCTCATACTCGACGGTGCTGCGGGGTGGCCGGTGGAGGAACTCGGCTCGAAGACCACGCTTGCTGCGGCGCACACCCCCAACCTCGACGCACTGGCCGCTGCCGGTATGGTCGGGTTGGCGCAGACGGTCCCGCCCGGTGCCGAGCCGTCGTCTTCGGCGGCGTGCACGTCCATCCTCGGCTACGATCCGGTGGCCGACTACGTCGGACGCGGGGCGATCGAGGCGGCAAGCCTCGGAATCTCGCTGGCGCCCGACGAGATCGCGCTCCGGATGAACCTTGTGCATATCGCGGACGGCACCATGTCGTCGTACTCGTGCGGCCACATCAGGACCGGGGAGTCCCGGGCGCTCGTCGCCGAGATCGCTGCCCAACTCGAAGACGCCACGTTCCGCTTCTACCCCGGCGTGGCGTATCGGCACATCCTCGTGGTCAAGGGCCATCCCGAGCTGCTCGATCTCGTCTACACGCCGCCGCACGACATCAGTGACCAGTCTGCCGAGGGGCGCGCTCCGTCAGGCGACGGCGCCCGGACGCTGCTCGGCCTCATGGAGCGCGCGCGCGGCGTGCTCGCATCGTCGCCCGTCAACGCCGCACGTATCGCCCGCGGTGACGTGCCGGCAACCGACATCTGGCCGTTCTGGCCGGGGGCCGCACCCGGCGGTCTCGTTCCGTTCGCCGAGAAGCGCGGCATCTCGGCTGCGCTGACCTCCGGCGTCGACCTGCTCAACGGGCTCGCGGTGCTCTTTGGCATCGAGCGGCTCCATATCCCCGGCGTGACCGATGGCGGCGACAACGACTACCGTGCGCAGATCGCCGGAGCGCTTGAGGCCCTCGACGATCACGACCTGGTGGTCGTGCACGTGGAGTCGCCGGATGAGGAGGGGCATGCAGGCGATCTCGCCGGCAAGATCGAGGCGATCGAGGCGATCGACCGCGAGATGGTGAGCGTGCTGCGCGATCGACTCGGCGAGCTGCGCATCCTGGCGATGCCGGACCACCCGACGCCCATCGAGATCAAGACGCA
>JAXMLJ010000055.1:0-4909 GCA_034368805.1 Coriobacteriia bacterium | reverse complement strand
CGGCCGAGCGGGTAGAGGCCCTGACCGCACTCGGCGTCGTCACCGTCAGGTACGATCTGCGCGAGGGGCTGGCCGGCGCGCTCTCGGCGCTGGCGGACATCGGCGTGAACGATGTGCTCGTCGAGCCCGGTCCGTCACTTCTGACGGCGCTATGGTCCGGGCGTCTCATCGACGAACTCATCGTCGTGACCGCCGGCGGCATGGCCGGCATCGAGGCCCCGGCGCTCTTCGCCGGTGCCTCAGACTCCGCGCACGACCGGCTCACGCCGGTGATGGTCCCGTATGAGACCGGCATCGCCGACGGCGACGCCGTGACAGTATGGCGCCCGGGCGACACTGCGTCGTTCGGACATGGAGAGGGGAGTGGCACCTGATGTTCACCGGACTGATCGAATGCGAGGGCGTGGTCACCCGTGCCGAGCGCATCGCGGGAGGCATGCGCATAGAGGTCTACGCGCCGGAGTTCGGCCGCGACATGGCCATCGGCGATTCGATCGCCGTTGACGGGACCTGCCTGACCGTCGTCAAGTTCATCCGTGGCGCATTCCTCACCGATGTGAGCGCCGAGACGATCGAGCGCACGACCCTGGGACGGCTGACGCAGGGCGCCAAGGTGAACCTGGAGCGCGCGCTTCGGCTCTCCGACCGCCTCGGCGGACACCTCGTCTCCGGGCACGTGGACGGGGTGGGACGGCTCGAACTCCGCCAGGCCGCCGGCAAGTTCACCGTCTACCAGTTCCAGGCCCCGGCCAACGTGATGGAGTACGTCGTCGAGAAGGGCTCGATCGCACTTGACGGCATCTCGCTCACCGTCGCCAAGGTGGGTGCGCAGGGCTTCACGACCGCCGTGATTCCGCAGACCGAGGCCCTCACCACGCTCAAGGAAAAGGCCATCGGGGAGCCGGTCAACCTCGAGGCGGACATGCTGGCCAAGTACGTCAAACGGTTCGTCGGCTCGTACATGGGCCACGACGATGCGCCGGCCGAGCAGCCTCGCAGAGGACTCGGCGAACTGCTCAAGGACTTCACGGACGGCGGACGATGAGCGCCGTGACGACACCGTTCTCCACTATCGAGCAGGCGCTTGCCGAGATCGCGTCCGGACGGATCCTCATCGTCGTCGATGACGAGGACCGCGAGAACGAGGGTGATTTCGTCATGGCGGCCGAGAAGGTGACGCCGGAGGCCGTGAACTTCATGGCCACCCACGGCAGGGGGCTGATATGTCTGCCGATGACCGGCTTGCGCCTCGATGAGCTGCGCATACCGCCGATGACCGGGCAGAACACCTCCGCGCAGGGCACGGCGTTTCACGTCTCGATCGGAGCCAAGGGCAAGATCACCACGGGGATCAGCGCGGCCGACCGGGCGATCACGGTGTCGACGGCCATCGATCCGACCGCCGGCCCGGACGACCTGTCGCGACCCGGGCACGTGTTCCCGCTGCGTGCTCGCGACGGCGGCGTGCTCGAGCGCGCCGGCCATACCGAAGCGGCCGTGGATCTCGCGAGACTGGCGGGCCTGTACCCCGCAGGGGTCATCTGCGAGATCATGAACCCCGACGGTACGATGGCCCGACGGCCGCAGCTCGAACGGGTCGCCGCCGAGCACGGGCTGCTCATGGTCACGGTCGAGGATCTCATCAGGTACCGCCGCAGGACCGAGCGTCTCGTCGAGGCACTCGAACCTGTGCGCCTGCCCACGCGAGCAGGTGAGTTCACCGCCATCGGCTACCGCTCGCTCGTGGACGACTCCACGCACCTCGCACTTGTCGCCGGCGAGGTCGCTGGACACGCCGACGTGCTCGTGCGGGTCCACTCCGAGTGCCTGACCGGCGACGTGTTCCACTCGGCACGCTGCGACTGCGGGGAGCAGCTGGAGGAGGCGATGCGGCGCGTGCAGGCCGAGGGACGGGGGGTCGTGCTCTATCTCGTCGGCCACGAGGGACGCGGCATCGGTCTCGCCAACAAGTTGCGCGCGTACCGGCTCCAGGAAGCGGGTGCCGATACGGTTGAGGCCAACGAGGCGCTCGGCTTTCCCGCCGATCTGCGCGACTACGGCATCGGCGCTCAGATTCTCGTCGATCTCGGCCTCACGTCCATACGACTGCTGACGAACAACCCCAAGAAGCTCGTCGGTCTCGAGGGATACGGGCTCACGGTGACCGAGCAGGTCCCGCTCCAGGGTACCTGCGGACCGGACAACCTGACGTACCTGCGCACGAAGAAGGACAAGCTCGCTCATCGGCTCGAGCTGCCCGACCAGCACTAGGAGAGGAGGCCGACATGGCCACATACGAGGGTGATCTGATCGGTACCGGACTCAAGGTGGGAATCTGCATCAGCCGTTTCAACGAGCTGCTGTCGTCGCGACTGCTTGGCGGCGCGATGGACGCGCTCACGCGACACGGTGTGTCCGAGTCGGACGTGGATGTGGCCTGGGTGCCCGGCGCGTTCGAGATCCCGCTCGTCGCGGGGCGCATGGCCGCTGCGGGTACCTACGATGTCGTACTTGCGCTCGGCGTCGTGATCAGGGGCGGGACCCCGCACTTCGAGTATGTCGCCGCAGAGGTATCCAAAGGCGTCGCGAAGGTCTCGCTCGACTCAGGAGTGCCCGTGATGTTCGGCGTGATCACGGCGGATACCATCGAGCAGGCTGTCGAGCGGGCCGGCACCAAGCACGGCAACAAGGGGTGGGACGCGGCGCTCGCGGGTATCGAGACGGCCAAGGTCCTTGCGGCTCTTGCGGGGAACTGAGACAAGAGAACGCCCGGCCCGCCGTCTCCGGCAGCCGGGCGTTCCGCGGGGCAATCCAGAGGGTTCTCGCCACCCTGTGGCTATCAACCGTGGACGTCCTGTCCGAGGATCTTCAGGACCGGGGGTCCCGAAGAGGGAACGATACCGTAGCACGCTGATTCGGGCCAAACAAGCGACCCTCTGTTCGATTCGACGAGCGGTCGCTTGCCGGCGGTCGGCGGCGCGCGCTTCACGCGCAGCGGCGAACGGGGTACGCTTTCCGGGCAGATTCGGCGACGAGAGGAACCCTCGATGACCGACAGTGACACCGGCCCGCGCCACACGATCCTCGACGTCTTCGGCGTCAAGCTCGAGGTCAGCAATCCGGGCCTCGCCGAACTGCTGACCATGGATGCCGGCGCGGCGCTGACCACCGATGTGCGAGAGCTTATCGACGTGGCCGATCCGCAGCTCTTCGCACAGGCGGTTCCCGACACGGTCCTGAGCACGCCCACGCCGCGCAGTGAGCACAACGACAGGGTTCGGCGCGAGTTCAGGGCGGCCGTCGATCTGCTCGGCGATCGACTGGGATTCGACGTCGACGCCGACGGCAGCTGGAGCTCACCGACCGGCGTCGATATCCTGACGCGGACTGTCGAGCGCCCGCTTACGCTGGCCGCCGCGGTCCATTTCGTGGCCGAGGTGTCGGCAACCCCCCAGTCCGTCGATGAACACGCGGTTCTCTTCGTGGTGGAGAGCCAGCAGACCGCCGATGTGTTCAAAGTGGCCATCAGGCAGCGTCGGCTCCACGACTTCATGCGCACCGCCGCACTCTCGAGCCTCCAGGAGCTCGCCGACCTGCACGAGACCGGCCGCATGGAGCACCGCAACGTCGTCTTGCTGCTCGCGCCGGTTGCCAATATCGACGTCGGGGAGATGCTGTCGATACTCCATGCCGGAGCTGCGGAGGCCGAGTGATCGACCTGCACGTCCATACCTGGCGCTGCCGACACGCCGAGGGTGACGTCGCCGAGTATGTTGCAGCCGCGGCATCGGCCGGTATCCGGGTCCTCGCCTTCACCGAACACCTGCCGCTCGCCCCGGCGTTGATCGATGCAGTCCCGGGCTCGGCCGGTTACGCGATGCCCGCAGACGAGCTCGACCTCTACGTCGCCGAGGTGATCGAGGTCCGGGCCGCCGCAGCGGATGTCGGCGTCGAGGTCCTCCTCGGCATCGAGGCCGACCTCGTACCGGTCGCTGTAGACCACGCCCGTGAGATCCTCGCGCGGTATCCGTTCGACGTGGTCCTGGGTTCGATCCATCTCATAGACGACTGGGCGTTCGACGACCCCGAGCGCACGGCCACGTACGCCCACTGGTCGATCGCCGAGCTCTGGGAGCGCTACTTCGCCGACCTGGCTACCGCCGCCAGGACCGGTTGTGCGGATGTCGTCGCACACGTCGATCTCATCAAGAAGTTCCGGCACGTGCCGGATGCTCCTCTCGGCGGCCTGTACCGGTCCACCGCCGCTGCCATCGCCGAGACCGGGCTTGCCGTCGAGGTCAACACAGCGGGGCTGCGCAAGCCCTGTGCGGAGCTGTATCCCGCACTCGAGTTCCTGGAAGAGCTCAACCGTGCCGGCGTTCCGGTCACCGTCGGCTCGGACGCCCACGCTCCCGGCGAGGTAGGCGCGGGCTGGCGCGAGGCGCGTGAGGCACTCGAGGCGGCGGGGTATCGTTCCCTCGTCGTGTTCAGACAGCGCCAGGCCGAGGAGGTGGCACTCGATGGGCTCTGACGCGATCACCGTCGGCGCGCTCGCTGCCGCTCTCGAGCGGCGGTTCCCGGCCGCAACGGCCGAGCCGTGGGATCGGGTAGGCCTGATAGTCGGTGACGCCGATGCGCCGGTCCATGGCGTGCTCGTAACGCTCGACGCCACCGCGGAGGCGGTCGCCCGCGCGCGGGACGCCGGCGCAAACGTACTCGCCACGCACCACCCGCCCTTCCTCGACATGCCGGCAGACGTTCGGGCCGGTCCCGGCCCTGAGGGCACCCTCGAAGCCGCGCTCCGGCTCGGCGTAGCCGTCATTGCGCTTCATACGAAACTCGACCGCGCACCGGATGGCGCGCAGGCCCTCTCGATCCTGCTCGGTCTCGACGTGGTCGAGGCGCTCGA
>JAXMLJ010000054.1:0-3993 GCA_034368805.1 Coriobacteriia bacterium | reverse complement strand
GGGGACATGGACGGCATCGAACTCACGCTTCTCGATAGCGCCGACGAGCTGAAGGCGCAGGTCGAGGCGAACGACCTCGATGCGGGGCTGATCCTGCCCGCAGACTTCGACGACGCCGTGCGTGATGGCGAGAAGCCGACCCTGCAGTTCTTCATCGGCGGGGAGAGCTACGCCTCGAACCGAATCATCCTCACGGTCACGGCGATCGACCTCGTGCGCGAACTCGAGGGGAGCGACGCGCCGGTGACGGTGGATGTGGTGAGCTTCGGCGAGGCGGGCTTGCCGATGTCGGTCCGCCTGATTCCGGTGATCGTCTTCTACGCGCTCGTGATGGCCGGGCTTTTCGTTCCGGGCTCCAACCTCGTGGAGGAGAAGGAGCAGGGAACGCTCATGGCCATGCTCGTCACGCCCGTGAAGACCGGCGAGGTGCTCGTGGCCAAGTGGCTGCTCGGGGTCATCCTGGCGACGGTGCTCGCCGTGATCTCCCTTGTGCTCAACAGCGCGCTCGGCGCGAACTGGCTCGAGGTGTTCGTGGTGGTGTTGATCGCCGCGGCGCTCTCGTCGATGCTCGGCATCGTGGCCGGTGTGTTTGCCAAGGACTCGTCGATCATGTTCGCCATCGTGAAGGGCAGCGGAATCTTCCTGTTCGCGCCGACGCTCTTCTACATCTTCCCCGAGTGGCCGCAGTGGATCGCGAGGCTCTTCCCGCTGTACTGGATCATCGAGCCGATCTGGCAGGTCTCGGTGATGGGGCAGTCGCTGTCCACGGTGTGGATGGAACTGCTTGTCGCCGTCGGCATCACCGCCGCTCTCGGCGTGGCCGCGGCATGGCTGGCGAAGCGGATGCAGGCACAGATGGCGGGACAGTAGACGGGTCGGCGGTGAAACAGGAGGTCATGTGATGGAGTGGTACTGGTGGGTGCTGATCGCAGTGGGTGTCGCCGCCATCGGCTACGTCAAGATCAAGGTCGGCGGCAAGATGCTCGCGGACATGAAGGCCAAGAAGGCTGCACAGGCCGAGCTCGACGACGAGTAGTCACCGGGTGGCCTTGGGCGGTCCGGCTACCTACGCGGAGAAGAACGTGACGAATATGGCCCAGGGGAGCGCCGAGGAGGCGATCATCAGCCCCACGCCGACTCCGAGCGCATATCGTGCAACCGCACCGCTCCGGGCCCGCTGAACGACCACAGTGCCGGCCGCATACCCGGGGTGCGGAGCCCGGTGAGGCCCCGATGTGCGAGGGCATCGAGTGCCGGGCCGCGCGCGCTACTGACGCTCGCCAGCAGACCGGTCTCGTTCATCGCGTTACCTCTCCGGCAGTGGCTCGTCCGGACGAAGCATGTCATCGAGCTCGATCGCGGTGATCCTGTACGACTCGATGTAGTCGTATCCATCCGCGCGTTCGGTCTTCTCGATTCTGAGATGCGAATCGCGCCACCCCGTGGTGCCGCCGGTCGTGACCTGCTCCGAGAGGATGATCCACCCGGCAGCCTGGACATAGATGTTGTACGTCCGGAAGCCGGGCTCCGCCCATCGGTCCACGAGCTCGGCGATCTGCGCATCCACCGAGCCGTCGGTCACCCGGGCGGCGGCCTCCGCATCGCCCGTGACGAGGCCCCCCGCGAAGTCCTCGACCAACGCCCTGCCCCGCTCGGAGTCCTGGCGCGCCTCGAACGGCTGCGCCCAGCTGTCCCAGGGCTGCAGGAACGCGCCCACCCCGAAGGTGATGTAGTACAGCGCCAGCAGGATGCACAGGCAACCGGTGGGGATCGCAACGATGAGGATCCACCAGCGGCTTCGCCCCGAGCCGAGTGGGGCAGGGTGCTGACTGATGTCGCGGGTGCGCACGACGATGCGCTCATCGTTGACGCGCACGCCGCGCAACTGAGTCATCCACATGCCGAGGCTGGCCGATTGCTGGCGCCTCAGCACGAGCCAGTAGAACGCGGCCCAACCGATCAGTACCGCGAGCATGACCCATTGCCACGCGGGAATCGAGGGATTCACCATGCTCGACTGCGCCAACTCGGCGGGAGACATCACCCAGCGGGTCAGGACCATTGCGACGAGAACCACCCAGATGGGCATGATCGTGCCTTCGCCGAGCAGCCCTACCGACACGAACGGGAACGAGATCAGCGTGGGCACGAGGACCAGCGGCCCGAAGCCCACAACCACGTCCGTGGCCCATGCGCTGTAGCGCAAGCCGATCGGCGCCACGGGCACCGCGGGGCCGTCGTCCGGCTGCAGCCGATGCTCGACGATCTCCGAGGCCACCTCGGCAGCCACACCAAAGTCCCGGAGCACCGCCGCAGCGTCCCCGCGCTCGCCGATCTCCTCAAGGATGTGCGTACGCATCTCTGCGAGCGTGTCGTCAGCGTCGATGGCGGGCAGTCCGCGAAGACCCGCGCGCACTTCCTTGAGGTAGCCCTCGACGCGCGCTCGATCCGTCTCGTTCATCTCGTCCCCCGTCTTAAGCGGCGCCCCCGGCGCCGGATCCCTACCGCTTCCAAACTCCGGTGCCGTTCGGCACGAAATCGACCGGCGTCGACGTTGGCGAGCGCATGAGGCCGACCAGCCGCCACGGTGCACCGGACGCGCCGCCCTCGTGCATCACCGTTCGCCCCTGAGATCGTGCAGTGCGTCGGAGACGCCGTCCCACTCGGCCCACGCCCGGTCGAGGAACGCATGGCCCGCAGCCGTGATGGTGTAGTACTTGCGCGGCCCCGCCGGACCCTCGTCGGACCAGGCCGCGGTGACCAGGCCATCGGCCTCGAGTCTTCTGAGTACGGGATACACGGTGCCTTCGCCCGCCACGAGTCCGCCGCGCTCCTTGAGCGCGCGAACGATCGCGTAGCCGTACAGCTGCTCAGCGTCGACGAGGCTTAAGATCATCAACTCGACGATGCCCTTGCGCAGCTGCGTCGCCCAGGATGTGAAGTCGTCGGCAGCGCCCGATGTCTTCCGCTTAGCCACTCGTGTCCCGTCGCCCGGGGATACTATGCAATAGACAGTACCAGGCAATGCGAGGTATGTGCAAGCGCGCGGCGCTACGCTGTCCCGGGGGTCACAGTGCGCAGGTGCGAACCCGCAGCGTCGGTGAGGTAGACTGCTGTGGTGTCCCGACGAGTCGCCCCGTCTTCCGGGAGGTGTGTCCTGAGCGTCATCGACGTCCACACCCACGCGTTCGCCGATGCCATCGCCCCCGCCGCGGTTGCCTCGCTCGCAAGCCAGGCCGACGTGACCGCCTACTACGACGGGACGATTGCCGGTCTGATCGCCGCGATGGACCGGGCCGGTGTCGATCGCTCGATTGTGGCTCCCGTGGCCACGAAGCCTTCTCAGGTGGCGACCATCAACGACTGGATCTCCTCGCTCGACCGTGAGCGCATCATTCCCTTCGGCGCGATGCACCCGGACTTCGACGATCCTGCAGCCGAGATGGCGCGCCTGGCGGAGCTCGGCGTCAAGGGAATCAAGCTGCACTCGCAGAACCAGTACTTCTCGCCCGACGAGCCCCGGATGAAGCCGATCTATGAGGCCGCGATCGACCTCGGGTTCGTCGTATTGTTCCACGCGGGCGGCTTTGTGGTGCAGCAGGGGATCGAGGCGCGTCCTGCGGACTTCGCGCGCATGCTCGACGCCTACCCCGATCTGGTGTGCATCCTTGCGCACATGGGCAGCTACCTGTACTGGGACGAGGTGCGCGAGCACCTCTCCGGCAGGGACGCGTATTTCGACACGGCCTACGTGCCGCGGCACCTTCCTGACGATGAGTTCCGGTCTCTCATGCGCGACCACGGGATCGATCGGGTGCTGTTCGGCTCCGACGGACCCTGGACAGACGCTGCTGTGGAGCTGGCGCACATCCGGAGCCTCGGCCTGTCTGCTACAGAACTCGAAGCCGTGCTCGGCGGAAACGCCCTCGCGCTTCTAGGGCGATAGCCCCGGGCACACGCGAGGCCGTGCGCATCCGGGGGGGCCCTGCGACC
>JAXMLJ010000053.1:0-10817 GCA_034368805.1 Coriobacteriia bacterium | reverse complement strand
GTGGCGCCGCTCGGCATGTTGGCCGAGCGCCTCGCGCGTGACGGCGTCGCGGTCACGCTGGCGCAGGGCGCTCCCTCGGCAGGCCGCCTGCTCGCCCGCGAGCTGTTCGAGGATGTGTGCCGCCGCACGGCCTACGCCACCGACGACGGCAGCGAGGGTGCCTGCGGGTTCATCACCATGCTCACGCCGGAGCTGATCGCCGCCGAACGCCCGGACGTCATCTACACGTGCGGCCCCGAGCCGATGCAGCGGATCGTCGCGGCGCAGGCTGCCGAGGCCGGCGTGGAGTGCCAGGTCTCGCTCGAGCGGCTCATGGCGTGCGGCGTGGGCGCATGCCTCTCGTGCGTCGTCTCCACGGTGCACGGGCGCAAGCGCGCGTGCGTGGACGGCCCGGTCTTCGACGCGGCCGACGTCGTCTGGGAGCCGGCCGCCGACCCGGAGGTGCGCTCGTGAGCGCCGTGGACATGCGCGTACGCATCGGCTCGCTCGAGCTGCGCACTCCCGTGATGACCGCCTCGGGCACCTTCGGCTCGGGACGCGAGTATGCCGACTTCGTCGCGCTGTCGCGCCTCGGCGCGGTCGTCACCAAAGGGGTCTCGACAGAGCCGTGGGCCGGCAACGACAGTCCGCGCATCGCCGAGACACCCTCGGGCATGCTCAACTCCATCGGGCTGCAGAACCCGGGTGTGGAGGCGTTTTGCGCTGAGGACCTGGCGTGGCTTGCGGGGCGTGACGTGCCGGTCATCGTGAACGTCGTCGGCCACAGCACGGAGGGCTACGTCGCGGTGGCCGAGCGGCTCGAGCGTGAGGATGCGGTCTCGGCGCTCGAGCTCAACATCTCGTGTCCCAACGTGGATGAGGGGGGCATGGCGTTCGGCACGTCGTGCGACGGCGCTGCGCAGGTGGTGCGAGCCGTCCGGGCCGTCACGACCAGGCCGCTTATCGTGAAGCTCAGCCCGAACGTCACGGATATCGCCGAGATTGCACGGGCGGTCGAGGCCGAGGGTGCCGACGCCATCAGCCTCATCAACACGCTGCTCGGCATGGCGATCGACACGCGCACGTTCAGGCCGAAGCTCGCCCGCGGCGTGGGCGGACTGTCCGGGCCGGCCATCAGGCCTGTCGCCGTGCGCATGGTGTGGCAGGTCGCCCGCGCGGTAGGCGTCCCGGTCATCGGCATGGGCGGTATCATGGACGCCGAAGACGCCGCCGAGTTCATGCTGGCCGGCGCGAGCGCGGTGGCCGTGGGAACCGCGAACTTCGTGGATCCGGCCGCGACGGTACACATCATCGAGGGCCTCGAGCGCTTCTGCGCCGAGCGCGGGATCGCGCGCGTGGCCGAACTGACGGGAGCTATCCGTGAATGACGAGCATGTAGGTACGGCACGGCCTGCGGTGCCCGGCACCGGCGGGAAGGACAGCATGCGGGACGCCGTCATCGTGGCGCTCGATCTGCCCGATGCCGAGAGCGCACGCGCACTGGCGCGCACCCTCAAGGGGCACGTCGGGTGGGTGAAGATCGGCATGACGCTCTACTACGCCGCGGGTCCCGATATCGTCCGCGAGATGCGCTCGCTCGGCTTCAAGGTGTTCGTCGACCTCAAGCTGCACGACATCCCGCACCAGGTCGCCGGCGCCGCGCGAACCCTCACGCGGGCGGGCGCCGACATGTTCACCGTGCACGCTTCAGGCGGTCTCGCCATGATGGAAGCCGCCGTAGCGGGGGCTGCCGAGGCGGCTGCCAAGTTCCGGGCCGGCACGCCCGCAGTCATCGCAGTGACGGTGCTCACCAGCCTCGACGACGCCGGACTTGCCGAGATCGGAGTCTCCCGTCCGGCCGCCGAGCAGGTCGCCGCGCTCGGCGCGCTTGCGCGAGACGCCGGCTGTGACGGTGTCGTGTGCTCGCCGCAGGAGGCCGCCGCGATGCGCCAGTTGCTCGGCGCCGATGCGCTCGTGGTGACCCCCGGTGTCCGCCCGGCCGGTGAGGATCCCGGCGATCAGGCGCGCACCGCCACTCCCGAACAGGCCGTTGCCGCAGGGGCGTCGCACCTCGTCATCGGTCGCCCGATCACCGGCGCGCCGGATCCGGCCGCTGCTGCCCGGAGTATCGTGAAGGAGCTCGGCGCATGAGTCTCACCGAAGCACAGGTACTCGACGCGCTCCGGGGTGCGGGCGCGATCCTGCACGGCCACTTCCAGCTGACGAGCGGCCGGCACTCGGACACGTACGTCCAGTGCGCACGCGTGCTCGAGGACCCCGCGCTCACGACAGACCTCGGCCGGGCGATGGCCGAGGCGGTTGCGGATCGCGATATCGATGTCGTCGCGGCGCCGGCCGTTGGCGGCATCATGATCGGGTTCGCCGTCGCGCAGGCACTCGGGGTCAGGTTCATCTTCAGCGAGCGTCAGGCCGGTGTGATGACCTTCCGCCGGGGGTTCTCCGTGACGCCCGGCGAGCGCGTGCTCGTCGTTGAGGACGTGGTCACGACGGGTGGAAGCGTCGCCGAGGTGATCGAGCTCGTCCGCGCGGCAGGTGGCGAAGTGGCCGCCGTGACCTCCATCATCGACCGTGGGGGAGAGAAGGTCTTCGACGCGGAGTACCTACCGTTGCTTCGACTCGAGGTCGAGTCTATGGAGCCGGGTTCGTGCCCGCTCTGCGCGTCCGGAATCCCCATTGATTCGCCGGGCAGTCGTCGTCTCGGGTAAGTAAGGGTTGGCATTCTCGCAGGTCAGGGGTAACATCGAGTCTGTTGCAGCGTAGGGGGTGTGCGCGTGGACGCCCCGAGATGGTATCCGCTACGCACCACGGTACGAGAGGCGAGGAGGAACCATGGCTCTGCCCAATCTTTCCGAGGCCGATCGCAAGAAGGCCCTGGAGAAGGCCGCACAGGCGCGCCAGGCGCGCGCGGAACTGCGCCAGAAGATCAAGGCTGGATCGACGACGTTCGCTCAGGTCATGAGCAAGTCGGACGACCCGATCGTCGCGCGCATGAAGGTGGCAACGCTCCTTGAGAGCCTTCCCGGCTTCGGCAAGGCGAAAGCGGCCAAGATCATGACCGAGCTGGAGATCTCCCCGAGCCGCCGCGTGCAGGGCCTGGGCGCCCGCCAGCGCGAGATGCTCATGCAGCGCCTTGGCTGAAGGCGTCACGACCACGTGATGCCGAGAGGCGCGCTGGTCATCATCTCCGGGCCTTCGGGTGCCGGAAAGGGAACTCTGGTCGACCGTCTGGTGGCCAGGGTTCCTCGCATGTGGGTCTCCGTCTCGGCAACCACACGGGCCGCGCGCCCGGGCGAGGTGGACGGGGAGGACTACGTCTTCCTCACGCCAGCCGAGTTCAGCCGGCGCATCGCATCCGGTGAGTTCCTCGAGTGGGCCGAGGTGCACGGCAACCGGTACGGTACCCTGCGGTCATCGGTTGAGGACAAGCTGGCCGAGGGGCGCGATGTCATCCTGGAGATCGACCCGCAGGGTGCGTTGCAGGTGAAGGATCTCATGCCCGAGGCGGTCCTCGTCTTCATCATCGCGCCGTCGATGGACGAGCTGGAGCGCCGGATCCGCAAGCGCGGGGCCGAGACGGACGAGCAGGTGAGAACGCGTCTTGCCACCGCCGTTGGCGAGCTCGAACTTGTGGGAACGTACGACCATGTGGTAGAAAACGATGATGTCTCCCGGGCCACCGACGAGCTCGTGGACATCATCGGATCCCTCCACTCAACCGAAGGACAGTCGTAGCTATGGTCATCAAACCCGACGTCGACCTCCTGCTCTCCACGGTCGACTCCAAGTACACACTCTGCATCGTGGCCGCCAAACGCGCGCGCCAGATCAACGACATGATCCACGGCGTTCGCGACCAGGCGCTGCTCACCATGCAGGCGCCGCAGATCGCCCAGATCACGAGCACCAAGCCGCTCACGCTCGCGCTTGACGAGATCGCGTCGGGTGACGTGAGCTTCGAGCGCGTGAAGGAAAGCTACAAGTAGCATCGGCCAAGATCGGGCCGTGACGGTGCCCCGAGCCGCGTCGTCGGCCCGGGGCACACGTGTGGACGGGGACAGGATGGCGGAGCGCACCGCACTCGTGCACTACCACGAGATCGGTCTCAAGGGCCACAACCGCGGTGACTTCGAGCGCAGGCTCGAGACCAACCTCCGCCGTGCCGTGACGGGCCTGACCGAGGGCCGCGTCCGCCGCATCGCAAGCCGCCTGCTCGTGCCGATGACCGACCCCGCGCACGCCGAGGAGCTGCTGGCGGCCGTCGCGCGCACGCCCGGCGTGTCGTACCTCGGCTACGCGATCGCGTGCGACCGGACCCCGGAGGCGATCGATGAGGCCGCGCTCGCCGCTGTCGCCGAGGAGATCGCCCGCCGGGAGGCCGACGCTTCCGGGCCTGTGCGCACATTCGCCATCGAGTCGCGGCGCTCGGCCACCAACTACCCCGCGCGCAGCATGGAGATCAGCCGGCGCGTCGGCGCGACCGTGCAGAAGGCCACCGGACTCGCGGTCGACCTTTCGGCCCCGGATCTCACGTGCCGCATCGAGGTCGTGCAGGCGCGCGCCTACGTGTACGCCCGGCGTCTGGAGGGCCCCGGCGGCTTGCCGGTGGGTGCCTCGGGAACGGTCGTCGCGCTCATGTCGGCCGGCATCGATTCGCCGGTGGCCGCCTGGCGCGTGATGCGGCGAGGCGCCACGATCGTCGGCGTCCATTTCTCCGGTCGCCCACAGACATCCGCGCACTCGGAGCACTACGCGCTCGAACTCGCACGCGTGCTCGATCGCACAGGCGGGATGGCCCGGCTGTACACCGTGCCCTTCGGCGACGTGCAGCGCCGCATCGCACTTGAGGGTCCGGAGGACCTGAGGGTGCTTCTCTACCGGAGGTTCATGGTCCGCATTGCCGAGGCGATCGCCCGCGATGAGGGCGCCCGGGCGCTCGTGACCGGCGAGAGCCTCGGGCAGGTCGCGTCGCAGACGCTCGACAACGTGGCTGCGGTCGATGCGGTGGCCACCATGCCGATCCTGCGCCCGCTCATCGGCTCGGACAAGCGCGAGATCATCGACGAGGCCCGCGCCATCGGCACCTTCGACCTCTCCACCGCGACCGACGATGACTGCTGCACGCTGTTCATGCCGCGGCGGCCGGAGACCCACGCCACGCCCGAGATGCTCGCCGAGGCAGAGGCTCCACTGGACGTTGAGGGTCTGGTGGCCGAGGCGCTCGCCGGCGTCACGCGTGTCGACTTCTCCCGCGCGCAGAAGCGCCGTCCGCGATGAGCCTGCGCATCCTCGCGCTCGAGCCCTACTACGGCGGCTCCCACCGCGCGGTTCTCGACGGCCTCGTGGAGCGCATGGATCCGCTCGGCATAACGTTCGACCTGCTCACGCTGCCGCCCCGCAAGTGGAAGTGGCGGATGCGTGGGGCCGCGATCACGATGGCCGAGGAGGCGCGCGCGCTGCACGAGGTCGGGTCGCGCTGGGATCTCATCTTCGCGTCCACCTTCATCAACCTCGCCGAGTTCGTCGCGCTCGCCGGCGAGGCCGTGGCCGGTATCCCGCGCATCGTGTACTTCCACGAGAACCAGCTGCTCTATCCCGTGCGGCACACCGCCGAGTGGGACTTCCAGTTCCCGCTCACCAACATCACGAGCGCGCTTGTCGCCGACCGGTGCCTGTTCAACACGCGCTACAACCTCGACGGTTTCGTAGCCGAGATCCCGGGGTTTCTGAAGGCGTTTCCCGACCACCAGCCGCAGGGCGTGGCCGAGCGCATCGCCGAGCGCTCCGAGGTCCTCGCGCCCCCGTTCGACCCGGCGCCGCTGGACGCAGCGCCGCTCACGCGCGGCCCGCGCCCGCGTGTGATCTGGCCGCACCGCTGGGAGCACGACCAGGATCCGGAGGCGTTCTTCGCTGCGGTGGGAGCGCTTGCTGCCGAGGGACTCGACTTCGAGGTGGCCGTCGCCGGCCAGTCGTTCCGCGAGACCGAGGCGCTCGTGGCCGAGGTCGCCTCGGCGCTCGGCGACAGGCTGGTGCATCTCGGCGAACCGGAGTCGCGAGATGCGTACGCGCGGCTACTGGCGAGCTCGGACATCGCGGTGTCCACGGCGCAAAACGAGTTCTTCGGCCTCGCCATGATCGAAGCGTGCTACGCGGGGTGCGCCCCGCTCGTGCCCGACCGGCTCGCGTATCCCGGGCTGTACCCGGCCGAGATGCGCTACCGCAACGGGCAGGAGGAGCTTGTCGCGCGGCTGCGAAGTCTCATCCTGGAGCGGCCCGAGCCCGGCACCGCCAGGGCGCTTGGAGGGATGTACACGTTCGAGGCGCTCGTGCCACGATATGCGGAGGCCTTCGAGCGAGTGGCTAAAGGGTAGGGGAGGGACGTCGCTTGGTCACACCGGGAAACCAGACCTCGTCGGTGGCCTTCGATGATGCCACACACACCTACGCGGTTGGCTCTGTGGGCCGCAGCGGGGTTGCGGTAACCGGCACCTACGACGCTCGCGGCCGGTCCACATCAACAGGCGTCATTCCGCGGGAGGAAAGCGAGACGGTGCTGCTCGAGCGCACCTACGACGGGCTCGATCGCCTGAGTACGGTCACCGTCTCGCCCGCATCCGCGCTCGGGATCATGGCGAGCTTCTCCTACACCGATGCGGGACGCCTGACCGAGGTCACCGACCCGCTCGGACGCACCCGGACCATCGATTACGACGAGGCTGGACGCGTGACGGGGACCACGTCCGAGCTTGGGATCACAACAGGGCTCGTCTACGATGCTCTCGGCCGCGTCGAGCGCACGCTCGCCCCGGCGCTCGGGGCCGAAGCGACCGTGACCACCTCGAGTGTGGCCTACGACGGTCTGGGCCGAGTGGAGTCGACCACCTATCACGACACGTCCGGTACGCCATATGCGACCATCACCCCTGCGTACGACGTTGCTTCGCGGGTAACCGGGACCACGCTCACGGGACAAGTCAGCGGCTCGACCGCACTCACCTACGACGACCTCGATCGCGTCACGACATCGGTCAACAACGGTCCGGCCGGAACGGCGCAGACCGACGTCGAATACAACACGGCGAGTCAGCCGACGAAGACGACCTACAACGCGCTCGACAACATGTGGATCATCGACGCCACGTATGCAAAGACCATGGAGCAGCGCACGCTGACAGCGTCGGACATCACGTGGGACTTCGGGTACGGCGAGGGAGGCGCGCTCACCACCGCAGTGTCAAGCGCATCGCTGCTCACCCGCTCCTTCGACGTGTCCGGCAGGCTCACGGTCCTGCGCGGCGGACGCAAGGAGTTCGGGACGTTCTACGGGCTTTACAGCTCGCGCCTGTCCTACGACGCCCGCGACCGCATCTCGGGTGTAGCCTACGCCGGTGACTGCCAGCACACCTACGCCGACGTGTATGCCTACGACCCCGCGGGTCGCCTGGCCTCCTGGACGCGCACCGGCACCGGCGCCACGTCGGCCACCTACGCGTGGGACGCCGCCTGCAACCTGACCAGCACGACACAAGGCGGCACGACCACGACCTTCGTCTCCGATGCCGTCGACCGCCTCACGACCGCCACCACCGGCTCGGTCGTCACCACCTACACCCACGACCTCTACGGCCGCCGCACGTCCGCGGCCTCGGCGGACAGCACCGCCACCTACACCTGGAACCCGCTCGGGCAGCTCACGTCGGTTGCCACCCCGCAGACGACCGCCACCTACTCCTACGGCCCTTCGGGCATGCGCGAGAAGGCCGTCGTCACCTCCGGCGGCACCACGAAGGAGACCGAGAGCGTCTGGGACGGGATGCGCTTGGCCGCCGAGCGCGATGATGACGGCACGCTGTGGCGTTACATCTACGCGCCGGATGGCACCCCGCTCGCGGTCACGAAAGGCTACTACCCGAGCTCGGTGACCTACGCGTACCACACCGATGCGCAAGGCTCGGTAGTCGCGCTCACCGACCCGGCCGGCAACGTCGTCGCCTCATACCGCTACGACGCCTTCGGCCGCGTCACCTACGCAGGCGGGAGCGATGCCGCCTTGGCCGCGCGCAACCCGCTTCGCTACCGCGCCTACTACCACGACGCCGCGACTGGCTTCTACTACCTGCCGGCTCGCTACTACGACCCGGCCACGGCCCGGTTCTTGTCGCCCGACCCCGCGCCGCCTTCTGCGGGAGACCCGCTGAGTTTGAACGCGTATGCTTACTGCGTGGGAGATCCGGTGAACTTCGTCGATCCCGACGGAGCCCGGCACGAGGCGGGCGGGGGAGCTGGACCGAGGGCGCCGGTTCCTGTCACGCAGCAGCCGACACCTGCAAGGCCCCCTGCTGCCACCGGTGGAGGAGGCGGCGGAGGAGGCGGTGGAGTCGGACCCGGGCGGGACCCCCGGTCGCCGGGCCTGGGAGACGTCATGCTAGGTCACCTGCTGGACAGCCTGAAGACGGTTGGTGGCGCCGGCATCTATGGGGTGGTCGGCCCAGCGGTGTCCTACGGGTCGTGGATGATGGGCTTGAGGGGTTGGAGGAGGAGCGTCAAGGAGCTGAGGCGTACCAGCTCACCGGTGGGAATCGTGGAGTCAGCGCGTAGTGGAGACACAACCGCGATCGGGACGATCCGCACGGGCTACGATGCTGTGATGTGCCCCCCGTCGCGCGTACCGACGGCAACCATCATGGCGCATGATGATGCCGAGCTCGAATGGTGGGCCAAAGCGGGCCTTCCCGCGAGTACTACGCTCGAGGGCATCGGGACCACTGGTGAGAACTTCGACTACAACTTCTGAGGCACGGCGGAAGGGGATCGGCATGAAGCCGATGCGGTCTTGTCTTGTTGGATGGATCTTGGGGTTGGCGCTCGCCTGGCTTCCGTCAATGCTGCGAGTCAGTCACGTTGCATGGTCGGGATTGCGCCACGGCGTCGCGGAGGCGAATCCGCTGCCGGTGCTGTTTCACGTCGTGTTGCTCCTGCTGCCATTCGACCTCGCGCGCGCGCTGCTCGTTGACACGGCCTGGAGTGCGGCGCTCTACTGGCTCGGAGTATTGGTTGTCGGGACGTTGATGCAGTCTCTGTTCAAGACCCTGTGCCGTGACAGGAGCTTCTCCAAAGGCGTTCTTGCGGCAGCCGTGTGGTCGGGCGTCATTGCGATCTCCCCAGTCGCGTACTACCTGCCCCACTTCGTGCGAGCAGGCGATGCATCTCCGTTGTCGTTGGTAGCCGGTCTCGTGGCCGATTCGGTAATGATCTTCCTCCCTGGCCTGGTGATCTTGGGTCTGGTGTGCAATGCGCTCTCGAATGTGGTTCTCGGATTCCTGACGAAGCTGCAATCTCGGCCCCGGCGATGATTGGTTCTACCGCCGCACGTCTGCGGTATCGGCGGTCGTGACAATCGGCGGCACCACCAAGACCACCCAGAGCATCTGGGACGGCATGCGACTTGCCGCCGAGCGTGATAGTGACGGCACGCTCTACCGCTACATCTACGCGCCCGACGGCACCCCGCTCGCGCTCACCAAAGGCTCCGGCGAGGCTGCGGTGACCTACGCGTACCACACCGACGCGCAAGGCTCGGTCGTGGCGCTGACCAACCCGTCCGGCACCGTCGTCGCCCGCTACCGCTACGACGCCTTCGGACGCGTCACGTATGCAGGCGGGAGCGATGCCGCCTTGGCCGCGCGCAACCCGCTTCGCTACCGCGCCTACTACCACGACGCCGCGACTGGCTTCTTGGGATTGGGATTGCCCCGTTCCTGTTGACACATCCAAGTGATAGCCCTCAGGCCGCATCGACCATCTTCTCCTCGAACTCGGCTGGGCTCAAGTACCCGAGCGAGGAATGCCGGCGATAGGTGTTGTAGAACGCCTCGATGTAGTCGAAGACGGCAAGGCGCGCGATGTCTTTGGTTGCAAAGACCCGGCGCTCGACCAGCTCGCGCTTGATCGTCTCCATTACCGTCTCGGTGACCGCGTTGTCGTACGCGTCCCCGCGAGAGCCCATCGAAGGCGCGATGGCGGCATCGGCGAGCGTCCGTCCGAAGTGGAGCGAGCGGTACTGGGCCCCGCGATCGGAATGGTGGATGAGGCCCGGCGGCGGCGTGCGCCTGGTGAGCGCCATGCACAGCGCGTCGACGACGATGTCGGCGTGCAGCGTCTCGGCCATCGACCAGCCGATGACGCGGCGCGAGTACACGTCGAGCACGATCGCGAGGTAGAGCCAGCCCTCACGCGTGCGCAGGTAGGTGATGTCGGCCGACCACAGGCGGTTCGGAGCATCGGCGGCGAAGCGTCGCGCCACCAAGTCGGGCGCGGCAGCGCACTCCGGCGGGAGCGACCGTGCCCTGTGCCGCGCCAGGCGCCTCGCGGACCCGGCGATGCCGAGCGCGCGCATGAGGCGCGCGATACGTTTGCGCGAGACCGGCACGCCCAAGCCGAGCACGAAGTCGGCGTGGATCCGCGGGGCGCCATAGGTCGACCGGGAGCGCTCGAAGAAGTATTCGACCCACTCTGAGAGCCCTTCGTCATGGACCCGGCGGGCGGGGATGCCGCGCTTGCGCCAGGCGTAGTAGGCCGCGCGCGTCACACCGAGCGCGCGGCACAGGCGGGAGACTGCGTGGTGTGGCTTCTCCTGATCGATGAACCGGTACCTCATCTGGTTCGATCGGTCTCCCGGATGTCGCTGACGGTCCAATAATGAACACCTACTGACGGTCGAAAACTGACCACCCTGTAGGCTTCTCGCACGGAGGCGCCGTGTGAGGAGGGGTCGGTGTGTTGCGACTGGAGGACTGGGTGGACATCGTCTCGATGCACAA
>JAXMLJ010000052.1:0-11348 GCA_034368805.1 Coriobacteriia bacterium | reverse complement strand
CGGCGATCGCGGCCAGCACGCCCGGCTCGTCGCGGACATGCAGCCGAACGTAGTAGGACGTCTCGAGGTCCGCGATGTCACGCACGGGCAGGCTCTCGGCGCACGTGCAGCCGACGAGCCCGGCGCATCCGCGCTGGATGTGCCGCGCCGCCTCGATCAGATCGCCGACGACAGCCGACGCGGCCGGCAGCGAACCGGCTCCCTCGCCAAAGAACATCGTCTCGCCGACGGAGTCGCCGATCACGTAGATGGCGTTGTAGACGCCGCTCACCTTCGCAAGCGGGTGGTCGGCGCGAATCATCGTCGGATGCACGCGGAGGTCGAGCCCCGACTCGGTCCGCTTCCCGATCGCGACGAGCTTGATCTCGTAGCCGGTCTCCCGCGCGTACGCGATGTCGTCCGGCGTGATCGAGCGGATGCCCTCGGCGGGCACGTCGGCGAAGACGACCCGCGAGTTGAACGCGATCGATGCCAGGATCGCGATCTTGGCCGCCGCGTCAAGCCCATCGACATCGGCGGTGGGATCGGCCTCGGCAAATCCACGTTCCTGCGCCTCGGCCAGTGCCGTTGCGTAGTCGAGCCCGTCGGCAGCCATGCGGGTGAGCATGTAGTTGGTCGTGCCGTTGACGATGCCGTAGACCGCCTGGATCTCGTTGCTCGCGAGGCTGCGCTTGAGCGGGCCGATGATCGGGATGCCGCCGCCGACGGCGGCCTCGAACCAGATGTCCACGCCGTTAGCCGCGGCGGCGTCCATGACTTCCTGGCCGTGGGTCGCCATAAGCGCCTTGTTGGCGGTCACCACCGTCTTGCCGGCGGCGAGCGCGTCGAGCACGATGTCGCGCGCCACGCCCGTGCCGCCGATGAGTTCGATCACGACGTCGATCGACGGATCGCCGATGATGTCGGCGGCATCGGTCGTGAACCGCTCCGGCTCGATACCGAGCGCCGCGGCGCGCGCCGGATCGCGGTCGGCACACTTCACGAGCGCGATGTCCACGCCTGCGCGCGTGAGGAAGTGCTGCCGGTGACGCCCGATGATGTCGACGACCCCGCTTCCGACGGTGCCGAGGCCGACCAGACCGACGTTGATGGTCCTCATGAGCAGCGCCTTTCGAGCGGATACAGTGCGGAGACGCGAGCTGGGCCCGCGTGGGGAGAGTATAGCGCAGGGGCCGAGCGTGACGCCCACACGCTTAAGACTCCGTCTCCTCGCACCCTGGCCTGCGCGTGGGGATCCGGAAGCCGATGTGATAGTGCACGCCGATCGCCACGACCACGAGCAGGACGGCGTACCCGATCGTCCACGGCTGCACGCCGCGGTGTGCCATCACGATCATCCACGAGGCCTGGGAGGTGACCCACATGAGGCCGAGGGAAATCCACTTCGCGCGCAGCGGGATCCCCTTGCCCGACATATAGTCGCGCACGTAGCAGCCGAGGTGCCGGTGCTCGATGAGCCACGTGTACAGGCGCTCTGAACTGCGTACGAAGCACGCCGCGGCGAGCAGGAGGAACGGCGTCGTCGGCCACATCGGCACGAAGATGCCGATGATGCCGAGGGCGAGCGCGATCAGACCGATCGCGAGACAGATGTACTTCAGCACGTGCTTCATCGGCCTCGCTCCAGCGAGCCGTGTGCCGGACGAACGGTCCGGCTACCCGAGGTCGGCCCGCATCAGGTCGTCGTACGTCTCACGGCGGACCGCCCAGCGCCACTGACCGTCGCGCACGAATACCACACCGGGACGCACCTGCTTGTTGTAGTTGCTGCTCATCGACTGGCAGTATCCGCCTGTGGCGGCCACGCAGATGACATCACCGGGTTCGGGACACTGCAGCGGCGCGTCGCGCACGACGATATCGCCGCTCTCGCAGTGCTTACCCGCGATCGTGCCCACCATCTCCCGGGGCTGGTCGGCCTTGTTGGCGATGACCGCCTCGTAGTGCGCGTCATAAAGCGACGTGCGGATGTTGTCGGACATGCCGCCATCCACGGCCACGTACGTGCGGATGCCCGGAATCTCCTTGACCGAGCCGACGGTGTAGAGCGTCACGCCGGCGCGCGCCACGATCGAGCGTCCCGGCTCGACCGCCATGCGGGGTACCGCCACGCCGAACCGTTCGCACTCCTCCTTGATGCCGTCCACCACGACCTTGCCGAAGTCCTTCACGGTCGACGGCTCATCCGGCGCTCCATAGGCCACGCCGAGGCCGCCGCCGACATCGAGCATGCGCACAGGGTGTCCGGTCTCGGCCTCGATGTCGCGCATGAACGTCACCATCACTTCGATGGCCTTCGCGTAGCTGTGCAGTGCGAAGATCTGGCTGCCGATGTGCATGTGCAGCCCGTCGAACTCCAGACCGGGAAGCGCCACCGCGCGCTTGACGGCCTCCATCGCAAGACCCTGGTTGAGCCCGAAGCCGAACTTGGAGTCCTCGGCGCCCGTCATGATGAAGTCATGCGTGTCGGCCTCCACGCCCGGCGTGACGCGCACGAGCACCTTCTGCGTGACCCCGCGACCGGCAGCGAGTGCGGAGAGGCGCTCCATCTCCTCGAAGTTGTCGACAACCACGCGCCCGATGCCTGCATCCAGGCACTCGGCGAGTTCGGCGGGCGTCTTGTTGTTGCCGTGCATCTGCACGCGCTCCATCGGGAAGCCGGCGCGCGCCGCGTAGGCGAGCTCGCCGCCGGAAGCGCAGAGCAGGCAGCAGTCCTCCTCCTCGACGATCCTGACCATCGCGAGGGAGAGGAACGCCTTGCCGGCGTAGACGACGTCGACATCAGGCCAGTGGTAGCGCGTCCACGTCACGTACTCCGAGAGCTGATGGCGGATGGTGTCCTCGTCCATGACGTAGAGCGCGGTCCCCGCCTCGCGGGCGAGCGCGACCGTATCGACGCCACCGATCCACAGGTGACCGTCTTTGACCTCGGCGGTCATCGGCAGGATGGGCAGGAGATCGGTCGCGGTCAGCTGGTCCGGCGTCGCCGGCGGGCGCGGGCTCTGTGGCTTTGCCATGGCGCGTACATCCTCCCCAGGACGTCATCAGGTACGGGAGAGGATACACGAGTGCAGGCGCTAGGGCGAAGCTGGTGGACGCCGCCAGGATCAATCAGTCATCGAGGCGATGTCGTACTCCCCCGCAGCGTTCCTGGTCATGCGGATCGACGTGTCGGCGTAGGCGGGGTCTGTGAGGGCCAGTTGCGCTTCCGGGGTCATGCGGATAGGCGTCTCGTCAGCCTCGAGGATGACGTCAACGTCATACCGGTCGCCGGCCTCGGCATTCCGCTCCATCCCGATGATCTTGTCCGCGAACAGAGGATCGTCGAGAACCGAGCTGGCCCGCGGGGTCATCTCATCGATCACACGCGCCATCCCCATGTACATGGCGTTTGGTGTACCAGACTCCGCACTCTGAGCCGGAGCGGGTAGGTACGGGGTTCCCGCCTCAGCGGGGTCCTTGACACGGTCGGCAACCGCAACGCCCGTGGCGCCGACCGCCACCAAGAGAACTGAGACGGCTGCGATGATCCAGCGTCGCCTCATGGTCACCCCTTTCGCAGACTACCGATGCTTGCGCGTGTGGATGGCTGGGCACGCACTACCCTACTCCGCTCCTGAGGGGGGGCAAGGACGTGACCACGAGTGCAGGCGCCAGGGCGAAGCAGCGCGTCTACATCCGCTCGGGCGCACTCACACCGAGCAGGCCGAGCGAGCGCGCGAGCACGATTCGCGATGCGTCGGCGAGCGCGAGGCGCGCGGAGCGCAGCTGCGGATCGTCCACGACCACCTGGCAGTGCGTGTAGAAGCCGTGGAACGCGGCCGCGAGGTCCTCAGCGTAGGTTGTGAGCTTGTGCGGCGCGCGCTGGCGGGCGGCAAGCGCCACGACCTCGGGGAACTCGGCAAGCTTGCGCAGCAGCGTGAGCTCGGCCTCGCCGGAAAGCGTACCCGGCTCGGCGCCGAGAAGCGCAAGCGCATCGGCATCCGCCACGATACCGGCCGCCACCGCAGCGATGTCCACGCTCTCATCGGCGGTGTCCGCGCCCGATGCCCGGCGCAGGATCGAACAGATGCGTGCATGCGCGTACTGCACGTAGTAGACGGGATTGTCGCTCGAGCGCTGCTTGGCAAGACCGATGTCGAAGTCGAGCGGCTGGTCGGTGGAGCGGCGCAGGAAGAAGTAGCGCGCGGCATCCGCGCCCACCTCCTCGAGCAGGTCCTCGAAGGTCACCATCTCGCCGGTGCGCTTGCTCATGCGCACGACCTCGCCGTTGCGGAAGAGGTTCACGAGCTGGCCGATGATCACCTCGAGCTGGCCGGGGTGGCCGAGCGCGGCCACAGCGGACTCCATGCGCTTCACATAGCCGTGGTGGTCGGCGCCCCAGATGTCGATCACGAGGTCGAAGCCGCGATCGTACTTGTCGGCGTGGTACGCAACGTCGGCCGCGAAGTACGTGTAGGAGCCGTCGGCCTTCTTGAGCACGCGGTCCTTGTCGTCGCCGAAGTCGGTGGAGCGGAACCACACCGCTCCCTCGTGCTCGTAGACGTGACCCGCCCCGGCAAGCCGCTCGATCCCGCCCTGTATAGCGTCGACTTCGTGCAGCGAGCGCTCCGAGAACCAGACGTCGAAGTCCACGCCCATGCCCTGCAGGACGTGCTTGAGGTGGGCGAGCACGGCCGCATACGCCTGCTCCTTGAAGTGCGCCTCGCGACTGGCCGGCGTAGCGTCCAGCCAGCACGTGCCTTCCTCCCCGAAGATCTCCCGGGCGATCTCGGTGATGTATGCGCCCCGATAGCCGTCCTCGGGGAAGTCGACCTCACGTCCGCACAGCTCGAGATACCGCGCGGACACACTGGCCGCAAAGATGTCCATCTGCACGCCCGCGTCGTTGATGTAGAACTCCCGCTGCACGTCATCTCCGGCGTGCTCGAGGATGCGCGCGATACTGTCGCCCAGGGCGGCCCAGCGCCCGTGCCCGACGTGCATCGGGCCGACCGGGTTGGCCGAGACGAACTCGATCTGCACGCGGCTGCCGGTCCGCTCACCCGCTCCAAACGCATCGGCCTGCTCCCGCACGCGGGTGACCGCGTCGGCGAGGATACCGCGAGCCAGACGGATGTTGATGAACCCGGGACCCGCTATCTCGACAGCCTCGGCGGTATCGCCGAGACGTGTGCGAATCTCCTCGGCCACGATCTCCGCGACGGCCCGTGGCGCCATTCCCGCGGCCTTCGCCGAAACGAGGGCGACATTGGTCGCCCAGTCGCCGTGGGACGGGTCACGCGGACGCTCCACCGAGACTCCCGGCACCTCGGCCAGCGGCAGACGCCCGTCGGCGATAACGACGGCGAGGGCTTCGGCGATCAGAGCGTTCAGGGTCTCACGCACGCGGCGACTCCTCGATCAGGGGGAAACGGGCACTCTACGATACCCCCGGGACTGTGAGGCGGCAACGCCACATCCGGCGCTCCGTCGCTCAAGGTCGCCGAGCCCGAGCCGATACACGCATGTAGAGCCCACACACGTGCACGAACCGCGAAGGGACCGCCCATGGGCATCCTCGACACCCCCGATATCCCGGTTGAAGGACGCACGGTCACGCGTGTGCGCGTGGACCGGATAGGCAACGCAGGCGGCAAGGAACTGTGGTGGGTCGCCCTGGCGTTCGAGGACGAGTCGACCAAACCTGCCGGCATGTTCACCGACTTCGAGAGTGCCGATGAGCTCGGCCGCAAGCTCGCCGCCGACTGGGGCGTCGACGCTGTCGTGACGCACGTCGTCTGACGTCACGACCCGGCCGTCGCCGCGAGATAGCGCAGTAGCCGCTCGCGCGTCACCGACTCGATCCGCAGCCTCACGCCCGGCGGTGCGAGGTCCCACAGATCCGGATTCCGGCGTAGCCCGAGTCGCAGCAGGATATGGCTCTGTCCGAGACGCCCGTGAGCCACCGCGTCCTGCGCGCAGTGGAGCGCCCAGCCGAGCAACACGAGGTCTCCAGCGCGCATCGCGCGCCTCAGGTAGTGACCCGACCACAGCCACGCGCTCGGCGCGAAGTGGCGCGTGACATCGGTCAGCGACCGCCGCGCCGGGAACAGCTCGTCGTAGCCGACATCGGCCTGCGCGAGCAACTCGGCGTCCTCACGCCCGAACCCCTCATCGAGAGCCCAGTCGTAGGTGCGCCTGAAGTGGACGTCGGGGCCCATCGGCTCAGCGGTGGTACGGCTCGCCGCGCGCTATGCGGAAGGCGCGGTAGACCTGCTCGAGGAGCACCACACGCGCAAGCTGGTGCGGGAGCGTCATCGGGCCGAGAGACATGCGCTCGTCGGCGCGGGCCAGAACGTCCGCGCCCAGCCCGGCCGCACCGCCCACGACGAAGACGACGTGGCTACGTCCCCGCACGCCGAGGTCCTCGAGCCACGCGGCGAACTCCTCCGAAGAGCGCGCCCGGCCGCCGATCTCGAGGGCGACGACGGTCGCCCCCGCCGGCAGCACGCGGAGCACGTCGGCGGCCTCGGCCGCAAGCGCACGGGGCTCGTCGGCAGTCACGTCACGATCGGCGACCTCGGTCACTTCGAGGCGCGCGTACGGCGCAAGGCGCTTGCGGTACTCGTCGGCCGCCTCACGCCAGTGGCGCTCCTTGAGCCTGCCGACACACACGAGTCCGATCCTCATCGGCGATCGGCATCCGAGCCGAGCGTCACGGGGAACGTCTCGGTACTCTCGCCCCGGTAGACGACCACCTCGACACTGTCCCCCACCCGCGAACCGCGGACCGACGTGAACACGTCCTCCGTGCCGCGGATAGCCGTCCCGGCGATCTCGACGATGATGTCGCCACGCTCGATGCCCGCCGTCTCGGCCGGCGAACCCGGCTGCACGAGCTGGACGAACGCTCCCGCGTCGACGGGAAGACCGTACTGTGCGGCGATCGAGCGGGTGATCGTCACCGTCGACACGCCCATGTAGGGATGCGTGGCTCTTCCGGTCAGGATGAGTTCATCGGCGACGGTCCGCGCGTAGTCGATCGGAATAGCGAAACCGATGCCCGCCGACTGCGGTGCGCCGACCGAACCCGACGGTGACTGGATGAGTGTATTGATGCCTACCACACGCCCGGCAGCGTCGCACAGCGCCCCGCCGGAGTTGCCCGGGTTGATCGCGGCGTCAGTCTGGATGAGCGAGGTGTATGCCGTCAGCTGCGCCTCGGCGCCTTCGACATAACTCGTCCTGCCGAGCGCGGACACGATGCCGGTCGTGACCGTCTTGTCGAGTCCGAACGGGCTGCCGATCGCCACAACGGGTTGCCCCACGCGAAGATCGGCCGACGAACCGAGCTCGGCCGCGGGCAACCCGGAGCGCTCGACCGAGATCACGGCGAGATCGCTCGACGGGTCGCGCCCCACGACGGTGCCGACCAGGTCCTCGACGCCGATCGTGACGACGAGACGGTCGGCGCCGGCGATCACGTGATCGTTGGTGAGAATGTGACCGTCGGCGCGAATGATGACGCCGCTGCCGCTCGCCACCTGGCTGGTGAGTGTGCGCCCGGTGAACGGGTCGAACGCCGTCTGCTCGACGGCGATACTCACGACCGCTGGTGTCACCTTGAGTGCGACCGCTTCGGCGAAGGTCGCGTCCCCGTAGTCCACCTCGACGCTGGCCGGCTCCGGGGTAGTGGTCGGCTCGACGGAGGGCTCCGCGTCGGACGATACCGGCACGCCGACGAGAAGGAGGACGGCGCCGACCGTGAGCGCGGCGGCGATGACCCCGCCAATGAGCGCGCCTGCGACGACAAGCGCGAACGGGCCGCATCCCGACGTACGCGGGGCGACGGCCGGAGCCGCGTGCGTCCGATCGAACTCCTCCATCTAAGGCCACCACCTTCCGTTGCTACTCTACCCAACCCGACCCGATATCGGTGCTCCCGGGGGAATGCGACGGCCCCCGGGAGCACCGGGGGCCGTATGATCTTCTGGAGCCGACGAGCGGATTCGAACCGCTGACCTGCGCATTACGAGTGCGCTGCTCTACCAGCTGAGCTACGTCGGCCTATCTGTCACGCCGGAGGCGTGTCCCCGCCTTGACGGGGGCGCCTCCTGCGGCGACGCCTCGTCTCTCCCGTACTCCCACTCTCGCTGCTGCCGGAGGCCTGCTGCCCCTCCGGCGACCGCTCCTTGCCCGGGCGCTGCCGCGGCTGCTGCTGCTTCGGCGCCTGACCCTGTCGCTTCGGCTCCTGTGCCTTGGGCTCCTGCCCTTCCGGCTTGGGGCCGGACTTCTTACGCCGCGACCTCTGTGGGCGCGACTCGCCGTTCGACTCGGGAAGCCGATCGGCCTCTCTCAGTGTCGGCGTGGTCCCGTGCGCGACGCCTGCTGCCGCAAGGGCAGGGACGGCATCGGCCTTGAGCACACACGGACAGCCTCGTCCGGCACTGCAGTCGAGCGACTCGAGCGGCACGGTCATCTGCTGCCCGCCGTCGAGCGGCCGGATGGTGACGGTCTCTCTCGGGCAGTTCAGCGCAACGACCTTGGCATTGCCCGTCGGGGTCTCGACCGGCGTACCACACTTGGGAGCACGCTGCTTGAAGTCCTTGTACGCATCGTACTCATACCGCAAACAGCACATGAGTCTGCCACACAGCCCGCTGATTTTCAACGGGTTGAGCGGCAGGTCCTGCTCCTTTGCCATGCGGATCGACACCGGCTGGAAATCGCCAGCGAACCGGGAGCAGCACAACTGCTGCCCGCAGTGACCGAGCCCACCCACCATCCGCGCCTCGTCACGCACGCCCACCTGCCGCATGTCGATGCGGTTATGGAACTCCGCTGCGAGATCCCGCACCAGATCGCGGAAGTCGACACGCTCCTCAGCGGCGAAGTAGAACACCACCTTCGAATCGTCGAAGAGGTGCTCGACGCCGATCGGCTTCATGTCGAGTCCGTGCTTGGCCACAAGACGCCGGAACGAGGTGAACTCCTCGCGCTCGCGCCCGCGCAGCATCTCGGCACGCTGGCGATCCGAGTCGGTCGCGACGCGCACGACCGGCTTGAGCGGCGCATGCAGCGCCTCGGACTCCACCTCGTGCGGCGCGGCGGCGACCTCGCCGAACTCCTGGCCTCGCTCTGTCGTGACGATCACGGAATCGCCCTCTTCGGGCGTTGCGCCGGCCGGGTCGAACCACAAGACCTTGCTGGCGAATCTGAGCTTCACTCCCACTACCGTGGGCATCGTAGTACCTCCTGTATGTCGAACAGCATGGCCTCGACGGCCAGCTGGGGGCTCACATTATAGGCTATGCGACCGCGCGCGGTACGCACGGCATCGAGAGCCTTGATCGCTGCCGGCACGCTCAGGACCGCCGCGATCTCCGCGGTGGCGTCGGCGGCATCCGCGTTGTCGACCAACTCGGCCGCTCCGCGGGCCATCACCAAGCAATCGCGAAGCCAGCTCTCGGTCACGCTCATCAGTTCCGTGACGCCTTCACGCTCGCGCGCGGTCAGTTCTCGCTTGTGCCGCTTCTCGATATCCGAGGCGGCCCCGCGTGTGAGGAAATCGCGAGCCTCGTCGAGCTCGTCGGCCTGTGCCGACTTGACCTCCTCGACCGGGGCCCGGACCTCGGCCAGCAGCGCGCGAGCGGCGAGAAGGACATCATGGCCGTCCATGACCACCAACCGTTTGAGCACGCCAAGGATCGCGGCACGCGCGTTGCGCCTGCCCGGTGAACGCAGCAGGTCGATCGCGCGCGGGATCACGCCGTCGGCGGCGGCAAGCGCGGCGCGCGCCTCGCCCTCGCTCGCTCCGGTCCTCTCGATGACGAGGGCCCGGGCGGTCCCCGTGGCGACCGGGGCGAAGCGGACGACCTGGCATCGGGACGCGATCGTGGGGAGCACGTCATCGTAGTCGTCGGCGATGAGCACGACCACCACGTCGGCGGGGGGCTCCTCGAGGGTCTTCAGGAACGCGTTGGCCGCCTCGCTCTTGAGGCGCCCCACATCGTCGAAGACGTAGACCTTGTACGGCGCTTCGATCGGCTTGAGATGAACGTCGTGGATGATCTCGCGCACCTGGGCGATGAGGTACTCGGCTACACCCTCGGGACTGACCATGTGCAGATCGGGATGGGTCGCCGCACGAGCACGACGGCACGCAGGGCATGCCCCGCAACCGGCGTCGGCGCAGAACAGCGCGCACGCCAACGCCCGGGCGGCACTCCTCTTGCCCGAGCCGGTCGGCCCGACGAAAAGGTACGCATGGCTGACGGTGCCGGTCTCGACGGCGCGGCGCAGGTGGCCGATGGCCCGTCGCTGACCGACGAGGTCGTCCCACACACAGTGCGTCATGACCCGATCCCCGCCAGGAGCGGCTCGACGTGGCGCCATACCTCGGTGGCGACCTCTTCGGCGGGCCCACGCATCACGAGCCTGATCCGGTCCGGCTCCTCGGCGGCAAGCGCGAGGTAGCCGGCACGCACCCGCTCGTGGAACGCCAGGCCGGCTCCCTCGAGGCGGTCGGCGCCGGCGGCAGTGGCCTGTACGAGGCCCGCCTCGGGGTCGACGTCCAGCAGAATCGTGAGATCGGGGCTCAGACCGCCGGTGGCGATCCGGTTGAGCTCGCGGACCTCTTCGACCGTCAGCACATCCCGGCCGTACCCCTGGTAAGCCACGCTCGAGTCCGCGTACCGGTCGCAGAGCACGACGGCCCCGTCTTCGAGCGCGGGGCGGTAGTGCGCCGCGACGAGCTGGGCGCGACTCGCCTCGTAGAGGAGCAGCTCGGCTCGGACATCGAGCTCCGCGTGCACGGGGTCGAGAAGGATCTCCCGGATGCGCTCGCCCGCGTCGCCCGGCGCCACACCGCCCGGCTCCCGGAACGTGCGGACATCGTGGCCGAGCCCGCGCAGGCGGTCGGCGAGGATTGCGATCTGCGTCGACTTGCCGGACCCGTCGCCCCCCTCGAAGGTGATGAACAGTCCGCTCACGGCCGGTCTCCCGCCCACTCGGCACGCGCCGCGGCGTAGAGGTCATGACCCTGGGCGTCGATCGCCACCCAGGCGGGAAAGTCCTTGAGCGTCATGCGAACGAGCGCCTCGGTCCCGAGATCGGGGTACGCGACCGTCTCGGCCGCCACGACATGCGTGCCGAGTAGCGCCGCCGCCCCGCCGACCGCGGCCAGGTAGACAGCACCATGCGTCATGCAGGCCCTGCGCACCGAGTCGCCTCGCGCGCCCTTGCCGATGGTCGCGACGATACCGGCCGCAAGCAGCCGCGGCGTCCACTCGTCCATGCGCTTGGCGGTCGTCGGCCCGACCGCACCGACGGGTCGGCCCGCTGCGGGAGGCGTGGGTCCCGCGTAG